>CAJXVR010000419.1 GCA_913061285.1 uncultured Verrucomicrobiota bacterium
TCTACACTAGATCGCTCGTCGGCAGCGTCAGATGTGTATAAGAGACAGACCTGATGGAGATTGAAGACTTTGACGTGGAACCAAACTCCCTAATCTCCTACTACCTCTGGGCAGACGATATTGGCCCCGATGGTTCGGTTCGACGAAACTACAGCGACATGTTCTTTGCGGAGATTCGTCCTTTTGAGGAGATCTTTCGGGAAGATCAAAGCGGAGGCGCATCACAAGAACAGCAACAAGGCGGCGAACAAGGCGGTGGGGGGGCGGCAATGGAACTCGCCGAACTGCAAAAAGAGATCATCAATGCCACTTGGAACATTCAACGCCGCGAGTCTGGTCGATCCCCTTCCTCCCAATACACCGAAGACGTTGATGTCGTCGTGAACTCCCAGTCAAACGCCCTCTCGCAACTCGAACAATTGAGTGGAGCGATCGAAAGCGAAGCCGACCAAGCCAAAGCGCAGCAGGCCAAGGAAGCCATGGAGCAAACAATGGATCAGCTAGCCAACGCAGCGGGAGCCAACTCCACCCAACCACTTCCCACTGCCATCGGCAGCGCTCGCAAGGCCTATCACTACCTCCTTCAATTACAACCCGACGAGTTTCAGGTCTCCCAACAGCAAGGCGGAGGTGGCGGCGGTGGCGGGGGACGCTCGCAACAACAGCTCAACGAACTTGAAATGGCCGATGAAGCGGATCGCTACGAAACGCAGAGCGAAGCTGCCAGCCAACAAAGCGAGGAACAGAACGAGCAACTCCAAGTACTCAACCGACTAAAAGAACTCGCTCGCCGCCAGCAAGACCTCAATCAGCGCCTGCAGGAACTCCAAACCGCTCTCAACGAAGCAGACACCGAACAAGAGAAAGAAGAGATCGAGCAGCAATTGAAACGACTGCAAGATGAGCAACGCGAGATGGTCGAGGACATGGACGAAGTCCGTCAAAGAGTTGCCAACCAAGACACACCGGAGTCTGCGGAGGCCCTTTCACAACTGGATCAAATCCGCTCCGAAGCTCAGGAAGCGGCCGAGGCGCTCGAAGACCAAGAGGTCACACAAGCCCTGGCTGCCGGCACACGGACTCAGCAGGAATTAGAAGATCTTAGAGACGACTACCGTAAAGAGAATTCCGGACAATTCTCACAGGCCATGCAAGACCTCAAAGCACGGGCCAGTGAATTGGCCAATCGTCAAGATGCCATCGAAGAAGATCTCGACGCTGCCACGCGAAATGACCGCCAGTCGCTCGGGGAATCTGAAGAAGCCACCCGGGTGATGGAAAACATCGCTCAGCAGAAAGAAGAACTCGAGTCCCTCCTCGAAGAGATTCGTTCCATCAGTGAAGATTCCGAGAGCTCAGAACCCCTGCTCTCTCGACAGCTCTACGAGACCTATCGTAGCACCGACCCGGCACAACTGAACGAACAACTCGACTACACCTCACAGCTGGCTCGTTTGAACCTGATCGACAAAGCACAAGAATTTGAACAACAGAGCCATGAAGCCATCGACGAACTTAAGGATCGGGTCGACCGAGCGGCGGAGAGTGTTCTTGGAGACGGTGTCGAATCGCTGCGTCGCGCACGGCTGGCACTGGATGAGATCCTTGACGACGTCGAGACTGAAATCGCAAGCAACATCCCAACCGGAACGGAAGCTGCAGGCCAAGAAGGCAGCGGCACCCCTTCCCCGCAAGGCACTCAACCGGGAAGCGCAAGCAACCCCGACCAAGAGCGCCCAGACGACGAAGCGCAACAGCTTGCTTCAAGTGAACCAGGCCAAGGAGCGGAACCGGGAACCGGAAACGGCGAGCAGGCCGGGGAGGGCCAAGGAGCGTCTGAGTCCCCCGAAGGGCAGGGGCAAGGTTCTGGTCGAGGTGAAGGCCGTGGCCCCGGAGAAGAGCAAGTAGCCCAGGCCGAACAAGGGCAGGGTGGCCAAGGAGGTCAAGGCCAACAAGGTGAAGGAGAGGGCCAGGGCGGAGCTGCCGGGGAAGCTTCCGAGCCAGGAGACGAAACTCAGCAAGCAAGCAATGGCCAAGGCGGCCAAGGCCGTGGGGGGCAAGGAGACGGCGGTGGGCAAGGCGGTGAAGGCGGCGGTCGGTCGAACTCACCCCGCAATAATTGGAACATCGGATCGAACGACCCGTCTGAGCAATCCAATCAGGGGCCTTTGACAGGCGATGATTTCCGCGAATTCTCCGATCAACTACGAGAAGTTGAAGAGATGATCGATGTCCCAGAACTTCAGAACGAAGTGGCGGCGGTCCGCGACCGCGCTCGCGCCATGCGCATCGACTACAAGCGCAACGGGGTCGAACCACAATGGGACTTGGTGCAAATGGAAATCGAAAAACCGCTGGCGGAAATCCGCAAACGAGTCGGCGAAGAACTTGCTAAACGTTTATCGCGTGAGGCGGTTGTCCCCATTGATCGCGATCCGGTCCCTCAGAAATATTCTGAACTGGTTCGGCGCTACTACGAAACGCTCGGCGAAGGAGAGTAGACCACCAACCACGGCGGCGAAGCATTGCTGCTCGCGCGAGGATCACTCGCCGAGCACGTTCACAATGATCTCACGAGTCTTCCGTTTGATCGTATAAAGAGTAGCGTTAGGGGCTGATTCCACGTCCCAGGCAATCCCTTGTCCGAGGCAATTGATCGGTTGAATTCGTTTCAACTCGAGAATTTCCTCCGTATCGGAGACCGATAGGACATACACCTCAGCGGCATCGTGCCCCGTGCAATAAAGCAGACCATCCGGCCCCCAACTCCCACCAGAGCAACTGTAGCGCCCAAAACGTTCCAACACTTCTTTAGGAAAACGCCATCGCCGTTCTTCCTTCCAATCTTCCGAGTAGCGAACCAGCGTGGTCCAAGAAGGATCCTTGTCAGGGTAGCCACCAAGGCCGCTGTAGTGAGCAAAGCAAGCCCACCATGCGTTCTCGTGCCAAACGACCCAAGTGCAGGAGCCTGGCACCTTTTCGAAGACATGCCGTTCTTCCCAATGCAGCGTCTTGGCGTCAAACACCTCGACAGATCCCGTCATGGGCAAGAGCGGATAATTGGAGTGTGCACAGTAGAGTTTACCGTCTTTGACAAAGCCACTATCCAGATGAATCCATTCACTCAGCAGCGGCGCTTTCCAGCGGGTCAAGGGCATTCCAGTGAGTCGGTCATGCGCCGTAATACTTCGAGAGCCAATGGCATAGACGCGCTCCGGCCCCACCCCTACCCCCTGATGAGCGTCCGCCGATTTAAACCGTTGAATCTCCCGGAAGGGCTCTCCAGCCGTCAGCAAGAGAACAGAGGCAAAGAGGCCTGTACAGGCTGCCTTCACCCAAGGCTTCGGTGATCGCCAAAAATAATTCGGTAAGCCTCGTTTCATAGGACGGAAGCCTAACGGAGCCAGCATGACATCATAGAAAAATCCATCGCTGCCAGACACGCAATTTCCCTTCCCAGATTCGATCCTTCGCATCTAGAGTTCTCCCCATCGAAGGGATGCCATTGCAGTCAATTTACCTGGATCACAGCGCCACCACTCCCCTCCACTCAGAGGTGTTGGAGTCCATGATGCCTTTCCTTGCCGATCAACATGGCAACCCGGGGTCGCTCCACCGTGCCGGACGAGTGGCACGCAAAGCCGTAGAACAAGCGCGATCCCAAGTCGCATCCCTCATTCATGCCGAGCCACGAGAGATCCTTTTCACGGGAAGCGGCACCGAAGCCAACAATCTCATCCTCACAGGACTCCACTCCCCTTCAGAGCCCCAACGGAGCCTACCGCTCTGTTCGGCCATTGAACATCACTCGGTGCTTGATCCCACTCGGAACGCGAGAGCGAAGCAACAGCAGTCCGAAGCCTTCCTTCCCGTCAATTCCATTGGACTGATTGAACCAGAGGCCCTTGCCGAAGCCTTTTCAAGCAAGCCGCGGCTTGTTTCCGTCATGTTCGCCAACAACGAGATTGGAACGATCCAACCATTAGATGCCATCATTGAACGAAGCCACCAAGCAGGAATTTTAGTGCATACCGACGCGGTTCAAGCCGTGGGCAAGATCCCCATTGATGTACGGCACCTAGCGATCGATGCCCTCACAATCTCAGCCCATAAGATTCACGGCCCCAAAGGCATTGGTGCGTGTTTCGTCAAACATGGAGTCGGAATTCGCCCCATGATGAGGGGAGGCGCTCAAGAAAATGGACGACGAGCAGGCACCGAGAACGTCGCAGGCATTGTGGGCTTTGGCACGGCGGCCGCCCTTGCATCGCGGCAGTTGCACGACTGGCGACACGTGGCGACCTTACGCGATCAATTAGAATCAACACTAATCAACAGCATTCCACGGTCATGGATCAACGGCGCCCAGGGGCCCCGCCTGCCGCATATTTCGAACATCGCCTTTCGAGGGATTGAAGGAGAACCCGTCATGCTCGCCCTTGACGCTGAAGGCATAGCGGTGGGTACCGGGGCCGCATGCAGCTCTGGAAGCCTTGATCCGTCTCACGTGCTACTAGCTATGGGGCAGTCCTACGAAGAGGCTCACGCAGCGATTCGAATCAGTCTTTCACAGAACACTAGCGAGGAAGAACTTCAGAGCCTTTGTCACAAGCTCCCTCCTATTATCGAGCGGCTTCGAACCGTTTAGCGAGCGCTTGCCCGCTCTTGGTTCCAGCGGGCCAGCTCGCGTTCATAGTCCTCAGGTGTGTCAATATCAACAATCACGCCCGGATCCTCAACACCCCATTCTTTCACACGTTCTGGATACTTTCTCAGCAAGCCCTTCAGGCCAACATCATCGAACTGTGTCATCACGAGGGATTCAAAAGCACGAGGAATTATCACGGGATGCCCATGACTCGCAGCATAACGGGGACGTACGATATGATCCGAGTGATGCCGCCAAAAACCAATGACCCCGTCAACCAAATCCGTCGACAAACTCGGTTGATCCCCCAGAACGACCATGAACGCAGCGCTCGAGGCGGACATTTGAGATAGCCCCAACCTCACCGACCTCAGCATGCCTTCCTGCGGTCTGGCATTATAGACGATCTGTACCTTCGTGTCAGCGAGGCAGTCAGAAACGTCTTTGTGCGAAGGCCCGGATACGACCACCAGCTCACTGAGCTCACTCATGGCAAGCTCATCGACGATATGCCGAATCAGCCGCTTACCCGCCCAAGGCAGCAGGAGCTTCTGACGCCCCATCCGGCGTGACTGCCCCGCCGCGAGGACGATTGCCGTAATCTTCAAGTCCATAATTCATTGCGGGGGCGTTCCAAGATCGATTTCGCCGGACGGCAACCAACTGAGTCACAATACTGAGCGCAATTTCCTGAACCGAAATGGCGCCGATATCCACACCGATCGGAGAACACACATGGCTAAGCTCTGCTTCCGTCGCCAGGCCTTCCTCGATCAAACCTCTTCGAATCATCAAACCCTTGCGACGGCTCCCGATCATCCCAATAAAGGCCGCCGGTTTCTTGACCGCCGCGGCAAGGACCGTGCCGTCATGCCGATGTCCCCGGGTGACGATGACCACAAAGGTATTTTCATCGGTCGTCAAGCGAGCCATTTCCTTAGGGATATCGCCACAGATGGTCTGATCCGCCTCCGGAAGATTTGCCGAACATGCCAAGGAAGGGCGATCATCAATCACGACGACTTCAAAGCCCATGAGACTTCCGAGATGAGCGGTTGCTTTTCCAATGTGGCCGGCGCCGGCGATCACTAGCTTAGGTTTGCAGAGGAACGGTTCAAAATACAACTCTGCATCAAGGCCCTCGATTGACGCCTCAACGCTTCCAGCTCGGTCTTGGCCACTCAGTTCATTGAGCCCTTGAAAGACGTCCATTTCCTCGCAAGCAGCCAACTCTGAAAGCAGGTAAAACGTCGAACGCCCCGACTCCTGTTTTGGGTGATTCAC
>CAJXVR010000420.1 GCA_913061285.1 uncultured Verrucomicrobiota bacterium
TCG
Organism: uncultured Verrucomicrobiota bacterium; assembly: GCA_913061285.1. GTDB lineage: Bacteria > Verrucomicrobiota > Verrucomicrobiia > Limisphaerales > AAA164-E04 > UBA2970. The sequence goes on from CAJXVR010000420.1 coordinate 4, forward strand.
TCGGCAGCGTCAGATGTGTATAAGAGACAGCGATTAAAGTACTCATTCCAAATCCTGATAATAAGCTCCCGATTCTCAGATGCAAGCGCTTCAGCCCTTGCAAGTTCCTTCACCTTCAATCCCTGAGACTCCCGAAGTTCCACATTAGTCTCCACCTCGAATACCGCTTCTCCACCTCCGTGCCTGACATGAACATGAATCGGATGATGTTCGTTGCTGTAGAAAAAGAATCGATACCGATCTTTTTCGAAAACTCTCGGAATGAGAGCTGCATACTTCTTATAAGAGGATTGGTAAACTCAAAAGTCGAACGATGAGATCAGGTGCGGCGCGTCAGCGCCGTTACCTGCGGCGGCTAGTTGGGTATTATTCGTGAACTATCGGAGCAGAAGATCACAGAATATACAAGTGAGTAACCCTGCATACCAATAGACGGTTACAAGTAGCACAGATGCTGAATAGGCCAAGAGGGACCGGTCTTGGCTACCATCCCTTATGCTCATGACGCACAATAGTGCATTCCCAATCAAAAAACGCTGATGGATGAAGAATCCCCACCAAGCATCGAATGGCACGATGCCGCTGCGGGCGAGCTTCGGACGAACGTAAAACACGTCCCAGAAGTTTAGGACGATCGTAAGGAGGATCGCACTTTCGAGGAACAAGTTCAAAACACCCACCTATCGATCATCTGAGGCGCGCGGCGCAGCCGCGTTGCCTCCAGCGCACTGGTAGGCTCTGTAAATAGTTGCCGATCACTTGCGAGAAATAAAGCTCAAGAGGCACAGTGCACCGACTATGAAAAGCGGAACACCAACGGCGACGGATCCCCAAAACGACCAGTTGGTGATTTGACGAACGCCAGCTATCGATAACGCTGATCCAACAATGCAGAATAGGGGGGCAACGACATCTTCGAGTGGGATGGTCTTTTCAGGCTCAGGCGAACTCTGATGAGATTCCTTCATTTGGCATTCGAATGGCCAGGTGCCTACCGATGAAGTGAGGTGCGCCGCTAGGCGTTACCTCCACTGGCTTGTTCGCTACTTCCCGGTTCGCCACCATCCTTCAGATAGGTGATCCCGGTCATAGTTAGGAGCGGTAGAATATGGGGCATATCATCCTCCCCAACGACGATGGCGGTAGTCTTACCGACCGCGACTCGGTAACGATCCGAAACGTTATAATGCTCTCCGTCAGCCATTCGGATCTGGAAAGGGATACCTTCCCTCACCGCTGTCTGCATCTGTTGTCTTGTCATGCTGGCCTGACCCCACTGGGGAGACAGATCAAAAATGCAGTTCCGCGTTTGTTTTTTGTTTAGTGTTTCTTTCTGGTTTTGCAACCCCCAACGGAGGGAGGACGAAGTCCGACCGCAGGCGGGGGTTGCATCGTCTCGTGAATTCACTAGGCGTCTGATAGCCCAGAGCGCTGTGTGGGCGACGTTCGTTGTATTCCTGCTGCCACTCTCCCAGAATCACGACGGCTTCTCTTAAGCTGCCGAACAACTCACGATTCATACATTCGTCGCGTAGCTTATCATGAAAGCTCTCGATGTAGGCTTGTTCCCAAGGCGCTCCAGGCTTGATGTAGAGAGTTTCAATGTCGTTCTCTCCCAACCAATCTTGGATCGCATATGAAATGAACTCCGGCCCATTATCTGAGCGAATATGTGCTGGCTCGCCATGAATAGCGATCGCCTCTTCCAGGAGACATATGACATCCTGTGATCTCATCGACCAGCCCGGTCTCAGCATGAGACAGCGCCTGGAGTATTCATCGATTAGACTGAGGATGCGGAAGCGACTCCCTTGTTCTGTCATGTCGTGCACGAAGTCCCAGCTCCACACTTCGTTGACTCGGGTAGCGCGCCGACGCTCCGAACAGTTTGCATCCAAACGTCTTGTTCGACGCTGCCGCTTTCTGACCTGAAGCCCCTCGCTTCGTCGAACTCGTTGCACTCGCTTTCCGTTGATCTGCTCCCCTGATCGCCGAATCAACGCAGTGACTCGACGATACCCATAGCGTGGTTGCTCCTCACTCAGATCGATGATCTTCTCCCTGAGTTCTCGACTACGAGCGCTCTCCTTAGATGCCTTGTAGAACGTCGTGCGATTCAAACTCATCGCTCGACAGGCCTGAGTGACTCTCCCTAATCCCGCTTCCACACTCATTCTCACTGCTCGCCTTTTCGAAGCGGGACTCACCACTTTTTTGAGTTTACCTCTTTGAGAATCTGGTTCTGAACCGATAGATCGGCAACCAAGCGTTTCAGACGAGCGTTCTCCTCCTCAAGCGCTTTAAGGCGCCGCATCTCCTCGACGTCCATTCCGGCATATTTACGTTTCCACGTGAAATACGTCCCCTCGCTGATGTTATGCCGGGCACAAACCGCTTTGACCTTCTCTCCCTCTTCGACCTCTTTCAGGACTCCGAGGATCTGTTCCTCACTGAATCGACTTCGTTTCATATTCTGCTCCTATTCTTGGGCAGAACTGCAACTTTAACACGTCTCCTTTTTGGGGGTCAGGCCAATGCCAATTACAGCCTAGTCTGGGGGGCATTGCATGCAAGTAAAAAGCTTCCTACTTGCGAACGTCGAAGTGAGCCGCCGGGCGAATCACCCGGGGTATGGCTGGTTATCAGGTGCAACGGAGAAGAACTGATCCCGGTTGGCTCCACTGGCTTGGTAGCGCCTAGTCGCATCGAAGTCGCTGTGATTACTCGGATACAATCTCACTGAATGGTCGTGTGTCCAATCGGGCATGAAGGCCATGAGCAATACGCTCAAAGGTGGAATCGTGGAACGTGAAAACATAATGGTGCGAAGTGGTATCGTTGGGTGTGTCTGGGAAGCTCACTCGGTTGGCCTCCGTAATCTCACGAATCCAAGAAGAGTCCTGAATCTCGAATACAGCGTAGTGGCGCAAACCTGACCGATACAATGAATGGCCGCTGAGTGCCTCATCGTTCGGATACCCGAACCTGGAAACAGAACATAAATCGAACTCGATGATACCAGTGCCGACATCCTCGAATGAGCCCGACTGCTGCCCATTGAATGTGAGGAACGTAGAAAACTCGTCCTGCAACAAGACTGCACCAGCTACAGCAGAATCGGGGACGAACCCGAGATCGAGACGATGCACTTTGTCAGGCATATGGCGAACTAACGTCGGGCGCTACCGTTAAAGATCACTGGCGGCAATGAAGCGCAGCGGAATGGCCGTCCAGTGCAGCGCCTTGTTAGCTGAGTTCTGGTTGATCACAAGTGACCCCGCACTGATGAGCAAATTGTTTCAACTTTGCTTACAGATTTATCCAAGAAGGGGATGACTGATTCGTTGTTGTCTCTGAACTTGAAGTCCACCCAAATTTCTACTTTCGTTTTGGTATTTGGGCTTGGAACTGGCATTTGAGTTCGTGGATCAATCGGTGTTCCCATTGCTGAAACCCCTGACCCAAAAGTAACGCCTGGACCCCAAGAAACAGAACCGCTGCCACTTTTTGAGGAAACTGTCACTTGTCGAGTTTCTGTTCTAGTTTGCTCCACTAGGTCTTCATGCTTGTTTTCATTGTTCAGTCGATTGAATTTCCCCAGCCAATCGTCATTGAAGGGTTGATTCTGCTCCAGTATCGAATGTATCGCTGGTGATGCCTGATCGAGTCCAGTGTAATCACGAGCAATAGCCTGTGTGAATTCAGAATGCGTGTGCCGTATTGGAAAATACAGCCGATTTGCGGTACCCGGAACGTGTTTTTCGTGAATGTCCTTGGCAATGTAATCCAAACAAGAACGCAGGTTTTCTAGGATATTCTTTATGTCTATCTTCAGTTCTTCTGATATAGATTTGGCCTCTAGTGATGCTTGATAGTCTGACTTAAGGCCAGCCATCGAATCTCTACATTTTTTAATCAGTGCGGATATGCTTTTTTCTCGGCTCATATTTAGACTCCGTTTCAGCTAACAGTGTTAATACGTAGAAAATTTTCTACGTATTGTGATATTGGGGGCATAAATACGGAAAAGTGTGCTTTTTAATACTTCTGATGGTTCGGCTCCCATTAATCGTGATAGTTAAGGATTACAGATGGAAAACAAGCCGAAATTTGACAGAAGCCTCGATCGTGCTGATAGATCAAGTCTGTGAGGTGCTGCGGGATTCTCTCTATGCCTTCCGAACGAATTGACGCTGCTACCGTGGATCGTTGGCTCCATTGAAGTTATTTGAGTTTCGAGTCCATCGTAAGGATCGATAGGTGGCGGATTTCAAGGCATTCTTGTCGAGTTTAGATAGGCTCGAAAAAGTGTTATCGTCAGCATAATTTCAAGCTTCGGACGCGATTGTTTTTCTTTATTAAGGGGGCTTGTGTCTTCCCTTCGTCCTGGTGGAAAAGGGCGTGGTTATTTATTGGTTACGACTAGCGAGTCTTTGTTTGAAGCCGAAGAAACGCTGATGCTCGGTCGAAATGATTGGGGTGGTGACAGGGGTTTGGGATCGTCTAGGGACGATGCTTGGGCTGGTCTGATATGGGATTCGTTTTGTAGAATTGCTCTTTCTGGGGAGGGCGGTATCGACTGTTTAAGGGGATTGCACTCGAGCGTCCTATAGACGGGAGTCAAAGGGGCCGCGGAAAACGAGAGTGCTTTTCAAATTCCATCCGAACTCACTGGCTTGCGATTCAACCCTTCGGCTAAGCATTGGTGTCGACTGCAAAAACCTTGTTAGCAGGCCTAAGGCTCAAGTCGACAAGCGTGTTCTACTGCATGCCAGCTTCGCTTTCACTATGATGGATGAAAGCAAAGCCAGTCGCGTTTTTGAACGCCTCGATCAACCAGGGTCTTAACGATAGATGGGTTCGATGTTAGTTGCTCAAGCGGAAGAAGCGTTGGCTCTCGGTCGCTTGAATCTGAGTCGGACTGCTTGCGTTGTTGATGTCTTCCCATTGTCCGGTGAGGGATGGGGTCGATTGGAGAGTCGCGTCTCCCTCCCAACTCAAAGTCAGGCTTCCGTCAGCATTTGTGGCAATCTCGAGAATGGCAGGGGTTGAATCTGAGGCGGGGTTTAGGTCGAACTGATCAGGGGCGAGTGCCGTGCTTGTGATGCGGATTCGATCGATATTTCCTATCCATGGATTGACGCCGTCAATCTCGTGGCCCAGATAGAACGATGGGTCTTCGGCACGATTGACTCCTTGAGTATAGGCGACGGTATCACCCAAAGCACCGTCAACGTAGAATCTCATTTCATTTTGATTTTCGTGAACAACCGCCACATGGTGCCACTCGCTGTCATTTGGGATTGATGCGGAGGAGGGGATATCGGCGATCCCATAGGTGGTCGTGAATAGGGTATTGTCGGGGGTGACGGAGAGGGAATACCCGCCGGGAATGCCGTAGCCGAATATCACTCGCCGGCTGGGTAGGGGAGCGTCCAGCCGAACCCAGGCTTCTAAGGTGTAGTCGGTGTCTTCGAGTTGGAGCGCTCCTGAGTCGTCCACAAGATGGTTTACTTGGCTCCCGTCAAAGGAAGCGGCGAGATCTCCATCATTTGCAGAGCTACCCTGATCAATCAGGTTAGGGAGAGAGCCTGCTTCGGGGTCGTCCACCAGCCCCTGGGTCGGTGTGAAGTTTCCGTTGGCGTCGGTAAGGCCGTTGTCAAAATGGAAATAGGCGAGTCCCACTTCGTCGAAGATAGTCTGTTCGATATTGTAGCGGCTGAATCCGTAGATGCCGCTGTACCAGAGAAGCTCGATATCGATGGAACCGTCTTCTTGGGGAGGCGAGAGGTTGATTTCCACGCTGCCTAGGAGTGCTGTTGCCGGCGCTCGGTTGGGTGTTCCGGTATCGTCAGGAACAACTTCGTCATCCTCAGTGACATCCAGATGATAGACCGACCGAACGGTGCCATCATGTC
>CAJXVR010000421.1 GCA_913061285.1 uncultured Verrucomicrobiota bacterium
ACGGTGGATTTCTTTCGGCCAAACATCTCTTCAACGGCAATCGCAACCTCAGAAACGAACAGACGATTGCCTTCACCCCCCTTTCCAGCAACGGTATGATTGTGGGCCCTGAGCGCGATCTTCAAGCCACCCGCGAACAAGACGGAGTCACCGCAATGAGTCTTTCCGAGTTTCAACTCCTTAACACCGGATCTGACCCCATCGGCTGGCAAGCCAGTTCGGATCAGGAATGGGCTCTCCTCTCAAAAGCGCAGGGCGTTTTGGGGGCAGGACAGGCCGAGGCCGTGGGCGTCCGGATCAACCCCACGGCCGCACCCCGTCTACCCGGAAGTTATTTCGCGACAATTCAATTCAGAAATCTAAGCACCGGCACCGGTAGCGTTGATCGGAGAGTGCATCTGGTAGTCAACGGAACCGAGGCCAACTGGACGATTTCGCCAGAAACCAGCCTAGCCGCCTCAGGCCAACAGGGTGGCCCTTTTAGTCCCTTGAGCCGGATCTACACGGTTCTCAATAACGGAGATCGCCTTATAGAATGGACAGCACAAACCACCGCGAATTGGATCGACATCGAACCGGCGGAGGGCATTCTTGGCGCTTCAGTCAACGAAACAATATCTGTTCGCTTCAATCAAAACGTGAACAACCTCCGTCCAGGAGTCCACGAGTCCCTCATCCCAATTTCTGCCCTCACAGAACCGGTCCCAACGCTCAGAGCCATCTCTCGACTCGTTGTTAAAGGGGACGCCTCTGCGCTCGTTCTTCTGCCCGACGAAGGCCTCGAACGAAAACTCAATCGTCCGATCACCGATGCCATCAAACTCTACGAATTCACCCTCAGCAATGAAGGCGACAGATCAGGAAACTGGACGGCTACTCTGAGCCAAGCTCGACTCAGCCTCGCACCAAGTAGCGGTTCCTTAGCGCCCGGAGAGACACAAACCATTACCGTTACGAGCACCGAAGCCTTCGGAGCACTTCGGGACGGAAACCACACCGCAAGACTCGTGCTCCGAGACAGTAGCAATCCCGCGTCCACGACCGTTGAGCGCTTCTTGAACATACAGATCTCCCCGACAAATTCGCTGACCTTAAGGCCACAGTTCGAAGCCGGTGCGTTTGTCGTGCAGCTAAGCGGTTCCGCAAACACTCGCTATCTGATTGAGGCCTCCACAGATCTCGAACACTGGCAATCCCTCTCAACCATCCGAACGTCCAATCAAGGGCAGGCAACCTACCGCCCCACGTCAAGCGAAGAGGCGAGTTCTCAGTTCGTTCGTTTCATCGCCGAGACCAATCCCTGATCTCTCCACTGGCTACGGGGATTGAAAGGCGGCACGTAAGCGCTCTGCATTCGCTTTCATTCCAGAAAGGAAATCTCCCGAGCGGGGCAATCCACTGAGGGTGAAGAACTCAATGGGCGTAACACCAGCTTGTTTCAATCGTTCTGAAGTTTCCGCCGTGGGCTTCCCTTCCCAGAGCATCCAGCGTGCGCCGGTCTTTTCTTGGAGTTCGTCAAATCCTGCCCATGCCGCCACATCAGGCGTCTCGTTCGGTTCCCAGTGAAAACTGATCAACGAAACCCCATACCCACGTCCGAAATACTGATACACCGGATGCGATGCAAACACGACCTGCTCAAACCCAGCAGGAACGGCATCGACGAACGATTGATCCAGCTCCGTCAGATCACGCTGGAGTTTTCCCAACCCATCGCCAAATTCGGTTGCAAACCGGGGATAACGATCAACCAAAGTATCGTGAACTGCTTGAGCTTGGAGAATTAGCAACTTGATATCCAACCAGGTGTTGAAGGCCGTCTCGCCATGAGAATGCGCCGGAGAATCTCCATGACTGTGAGACACGCCTTCCTCCTCAAAAATGTAGCGATCACGCAGTGAGGCACCGGTATCGACGACCCGATCAAACGGCAGAGAAACATTCTGAACCCACTTCGCAAAATCTGCACCCCAGAGCAAGACTAGATCTGAGCCTTGATAGGCCTGAATCTCCTCATCGGAAGGCCGCCAAAAGGCGGGATCACTGCCGCTCGACTCAGGGAGAATCACCTGGGCGTTTTCACCAACGATTCTGGCGGTAATATAATGAAGGGGATAATTGACCACGTGGATTTGCGGAGGACTCGGCGTCTCATAGTCCCCAAGGGCCCCGGGAGTCGTTTTCACCTTAGAATCACACGCCACACTCAGACCAAGGATAACAAAAACCAGCGAACGAAGAATACCCTTCACAATTTTAATCATAACTATCCGACTTTTAAGCAAAAATTCGCGTCAGCCATAGTTCAAAGGCGGAACGACTCAACCACATCATTACCGCGCCCAGCCCCAAACTGGTGACCAAGACAATCGCTAACTCGGTGGCAACCAAAGCGATAACCGTCCCTCGTCGACACCCAAGCAAATACAGGGTCTCTATCTCTTTTTCTCGCAAACGAAGCGACAGCAACACAACAAGGGCAAGAAACAATCCAGAGACGGCGGCGACGATGAGAAAATTCAAATTCAGAAACTGTTTTACTTTTCCCACCGTCGCCATCATCTCTGCCACCACTTCCTGCGGTCTCAGAATCTGCAGACGGCTCTCGGCACTTTGATATCGCCCACGAAGAAGGGTGCTCGCTTTCTGATCATTCGGAACCACGATCAAGGCAGTGAGGGGGCGTTCTTCGGGCTCGGCATGAAAGTGAAACGAGGCGCGATTCTTTTCGGTGACCTCCAGGTAACGCATGAGCGAAGCATTTGCGACGATGGTCTTCCCTTCTCTCCTCAACACAGCCGATTCGTCTTCCGTCTTGCTGAGATCTTCGTGCCCATGGCCGATTCCCGATATAACCCATCCGGTTTTCGTATCAACAAACACCGCCTGGTCATCCACCGATTCTGCGGGCTCCAAGATCCCCACGATCTGCATCTTCAGCGGATATTCCCCTGCAATATTGAAGACGTTTTCCGGATCTGACATGATCGTATCACCAACCTTCAACTCCAAGGCTCGGGCAATCTCCGCCCCCAGCACACACTCTCCAAGATGGATAAACAGTCGTCCCGAACGAATGCGAAGCTCTCTGAAATCAAAGTAATCCAACGACGTACCTACAATCGGAAACCCGCGCGCCCGATACATCGAGTAGAGTGGGATCGCCTGTCCAAATCCGCTTTCTCGAACCTCTGTGAGCTCAGCAACGGAAATCAACTCAGGCGTTCGGGCTCTAAAGTAAAGCGCATGAAGCACTAAATCGAAGCGGCTGCCCTTAGCCCCCACGACCATTGGCGTCTGTTCGCTCCGTCCCCAAAGAGAACGCTCAAAATTGGTGACGAGAAGATGAATGGACGAAGGTAGGAACAAGGTCAGCGTCAAACACACCAAGAGGATGATCGTCCTCCAGCGATGAAACATCACATAACGCCAAGCAAGAAAGAAGTGCCCCCTCATGCCAGGTCTGCCTCCGAACGAAACGCGGAAAAATCAATCACTCGATCAAAATCTCCCAACAGTTGTAGATCATGAGTGACCATGATCAGCGTCACTTCTTGGTCCCGGCAATAGGACAAGAGTAAATCCCGGATTTTCAATTTGTTGGACTCATCCAAATTGCCCGTCGGTTCATCCGCCAAAATCAACTGCGGCGAAGCGACTAAGGCCCGCCCGATGGCAACCCGCTGCTGCTCCCCCTGTGACAGTTCCCCAGGATAGGCATCAATTCGTTCAACCAAGCCCAAACGCGGAGCCATCATATCCACCCGAGTTTTGCTCCCATTGGGATCGGATTGTCGGAGGCCAATGTGAAATGGCAGCATCATATTCTCTCGAACAGTCAAATACTCCAGCAGTCGAAAATCCTGAAAAACGAGCCCCACACGTTCATTTCGAAATCGACGCCGCTCAGCATCGCTCAGAGTGTTGATCTCTAGCTCCCCAAGCCTTACTCGCCCACTTGTTGGCAGACAAATCCCCGAGAGGATTCGCAAGAGAGTCGTTTTTCCCGCACCACTTGGGCCCACAATACCGACGGATTGTCCCGTCTCGATGTGAAGCTCCGGAATGGAGAACAAGGGGGCCTCCGGCGAGTAACCAAATTCAAGTTTCTCTAACCCAACCTTCACAAGCTACTCGACGCGTTTTCTCCTGATCGCCCGGAGCCAGATTCCTTTCCATCAGCCCCCTTTTTCGTAAAAGCTCGCCCGTTAGTTCTCCAACGATTGTGAACCCAAAACCAATTTGCCGGATCCCGCCGTACGGCATCACCCAAAATATTCTGTACTTCCAGCGTCACCTCATCGACTGAGCGTAACCCGGCCTCGGTGCGCAAGGGAATCTCGGGACCGACCTCGATTGTCCAGTGGGCAAGCGAAGTGCGGTAAACAACCGCTGAGAAAAGGCCAGCACGATACCGCATAGCCAAGACAACAGGCGCCGGCGTCACGGAACACGCATGCCCCATGAACTGGCTCGCGATCCCTCCGCCCCCGGCGTGATGATCGGAAAGAATCCCAAGCGCCAAGCCGCCTTCTCGCAAGCGAGTCTTGAGGGCATTCACATCCTTCTTCCGCTCAAAGTAGCTTAAGTCCGATCGTCGCCTAAGCTCTTCCATCACTCGATTGGCAGCTGGATTTTTCAGGGCTCGATAGGTCGTACCACCATTAGAGAAGCCCGCGAAATTACCCAAGCGAGCGTACAATTCAAAATTCCCAAAATGCCCAATCGCGATGACCCGATTCCTTGTCTGGGGTTCGTCAATGGGATCAGCAAGGTGATGCCCCCCGCGAACTTCAACATATGGCTTCAATTCCTCATTGGACATGTACGCCGCCTTGATCGCGCAGGCGTAATTCTCGCCGAGGCGCAAGAAATTCTCCTTCGCCAGGGATTCGACGCTCTCTCCTTTCCACTCATCGCCAAAAACCATCCGTAGATTGTCAAGCGCTCGCCGACGATGACGTCCGTCGAGTCGGTAAGCAAGCGCGCCACAAAAGCGCCCCAATCGTGCGACCCAAAGCAGGGGAAGGCAGCGAACGACGGTTACGACCGTCATGATTACATAGTATGTCAGGGTTACCATGAGTTATCGGAAGCAAATCTTACGGACACAATCATGAAAATCGGCAGCACCTTCCATGATTTTGATTTCGACCCGCATAAAAAAGAGGGGCAGATCTCGGCGATCGATCTTAGGGAATCGAACCGCATCTTTCTGGGTAGTAATAATCATCGACGCGCCTCGCTTCACACTACGATTAATCACATCTAACACTTCCTGTTGGGAATAGCGGTGATGATCAGCAAATCGACGCTGATAAACCAATTGATTTCCAAGCCCAATCAGGCTCTGCTCAAAACTCTCCGGCTGCGCAATCCCACTCAAGGTCGCCACCTTAAGCCCCTTCACCTTGTCCAAGGACAAGCGTTCCCCGGTGAAAACATCTTCAAAAAAGAGCGGATGGTGCACACATTCAATGATCCCTGCACCAGGATTGTGGCGATGGATCTGCTTCCGAAGTTCCCCCGTATCACCATTACTCTTGGTGATAAAAATCGTCCCTGCACGCCTCAAGTGCGACGGAGGTTCACGCAGGATCCCGCGCGGCAAGAGATATCCATTCCCAAACGGCTTTTGAAAATCAATCAAGACAACATCATGTCGCCGCCCCCTCAATTTCCAGTACTGAAATCCGTCGTCGAGCAACAGGGTATCACATCCAAAGCGCTGGATCGCATAACGCCCGCTCTTGACTCGATCCTTGTCGACCAAGACGACCACATCTTTGAGATTAGACGCCAACATGTAAGGCTCGTCCCCAGCCATTTCAGAATCAAGCAAGAGTGATTTCCCATCGGACACCACCCGCGGTGGCTGTCTCTTATACACATCTGACGCTGCCGACGAGCGATCTA
>CAJXVR010000422.1 GCA_913061285.1 uncultured Verrucomicrobiota bacterium
TCTACACTAGATCGCTCGTCGGCAGCGTCAGATGTGTATAAGAGACAGCCCTTGGGAACATAATATCGAGGCCTACCTGGGACGTAACTTGGCTCATCCTCCTGCTGAGGGGCGGCCCCCAGGAGAAGGGTGGTCCCACCAGCGCTGGGATGAGTTTCCTCCCGAGACCATCTATCAGACGGCGACCGCTGGTGCGCGAACCAATGGTGGGTTCCGTGATTCAAAGCAGTATCACGGATATGCATTGGGCGAGTTTGGCCCCGGAGGGCTCTATTACAATACTGCAGGATTGGACGGAACGGATGGGACGACCGCAGGAATTGAAGTTCGCTTTCATCCAAACATGCCCATCCAGGATTCCACCGCCTTGTGGACCTTTGACGGAACCCTGCCACCGAAACTCCTCCAGGCCCGTTACGGTGAAGCGGTGATGATGCGACACTACAACACCTTGCCGATTGATGTCTCGGCGAATCGCGGGTTTGGCGTGCACACCCTGACGACCCACGAGCACAACGGTCACAATCCAGCCGAGAGTGACGGCTACGCGAATGCCTTCTTCTTTCCTGGGCAGTTCTATGATTATCGTTGGCCGATGGTTCTAGCTGGACATGACTCGGAGAATACCAAAGCGAGGGATCCGAAAGCCGGCTCTCCAGATGGCAAGGGAGGTATTCGCAAGATTCGTGGCGACTATCGCGAAACCATGAGTACTCATTGGTTCCATGATCACATGCTCGATTTCACGGCGCAGAATGTCTACAAGGGAAGTGCGGCGATGATGAATTATTACAGCGCCCTCGATCGCGGCAATGAAGCCATTGACGACGGCGTCAATTTACGGTTGCCCAGTGGGACGGATGCTGATTGGGGGAATCGGGACTACGACGTCAACCTTCTCTTGGCTGACAAGGCATGGGATCGGGAAGGGCAATTGTGGTTCAATCCGTTTAACCTTAAAGGATTCATCGGCGATGTGATGACAGTGAATTGGCTCTACAAACCCCACCTTGATGTGCGGGCGCGTCAGTACCGTTTTCGATTATTGAACGGCTCCGTTTCTCGCTACTTTAAAGTAGCGCTGGTTGATGAAGCTGGAGATCCAGTGCCATTCTACATGGTGGCCAATGATGGCAATATCATGGAGCACTCGGTTTATTTTCCGAATGGAGAATTGCCGACTCAAGGGATTGCTGAACGATACGATATCGTCGTTGACTTCAGCCAGTTTGAACCCGGAGACAAGCTCTACTTTGTCAACGTGCTGCAACATAAGAACGGTCAGGCAACCGACACTGTGGTCCCACTTGGCGACATTGCCAGCGGTGCCTACGCGCCAACCGAGGTTGACGACAATGGGGATGGAGTTGCTGATCGCTGGGTGGACGGAGATCCCGTCGTTGGGCGCTTCCTCGAGTTCCGTGTCCATGCCTACGAAGGCGTGGATCAAAGCATGGATCCCGCTGACTATGTTGAAGGCGCGCAGACGATGATTCCTATTCGTCGACCAACCGAGGACGAACTCGCTAATGCCCTCCATCGTACTTTTGAGTTCGAGCGGCAACCGACCGATGAAGCGCCGTGGGTCATTGAGACCGATGGGGGTAAAGGGTTCACTATGGATCCTCAACGCCTATCAGCCGCTCCTAGTAAGAACTCCGGGGGGCTTGAGGTTTGGCGCCTATTGAATAGTGGGACATGGAGTCATCCAGTTCACATTCACTTTGAAGAAGGGATTGTGCTTCGTCGCAATGGTATGGAGCCGCCGCCTTGGGAAAAATGGGGCCGGAAAGATGTCTACCGTCTCGGACCTCAACCGGACAGTGGCGACGTGGTCGAGATAGCACTGCGGTTTCGCGAGTTTGCCGGAACCTACATGGAACATTGCCACAACACACAGCATGAAGATCATGCCATGTTGTTGCGATGGGATATCGAACATCCAGGCCAAGTGAAATTGATGCCCACGCCTCTCCCTTCTTGGGATGGTGTTGGTTATGTTGATTCCGTTGCTCTGCCGACGGCACGGGTCGGTGATGATGTCGGAGAGTTCGGTCCGAGCCTTGATGACCAAGCCGTTGAGATTTGGTTGGCGGGGATGGAGATTGAAGAGATTGATTTCGTCAATATGGAGATTGGTGATGCCTTGAATCCAACGGAGGATGAACGGGCTGTGGGCCGGATTCCGCTGCGAACAGGAATCAATATTGATAACGAAGGCAATGAACGGGAAGTGTTCTTTGTGCTCCATGATATCTCGGATAGGGACCTCGCTGAAGAGTTTGGAGTTGCTTGGGCAGGACGCCTTACGAGTACACCGCTGGCGGCCACTTCGGAAGCGACGTTTGACCATGACGGATGGACCTTCTTCGGTGACCTGCCGAATCCAGTGAAACGAGTGCATCCTGATTTTGTCGCGCTCAACGACCCACTGATGCCAGAGCAAAGTGCGTTAAACGATTACTCTCCTCTTCGGCGCATGACGATCGATGGCAAAGAAGTTGTCGTGAATGCCTTTTTCATTCAATGGGGTGATGAGGACTGGGAACATATTCGGATCGATATGAATTGTGATCTTCCCGATGATCCTCCTAACACTGCGTGTCGCTACAATGGTCACCATTGGGGCGGCGATACGGGGCACGCTTTGGAGATCAATACGACGGCCTCTCAGCCTTATGTTCGTATGAAGTTGCACAAGTCTTGGACCGAGGGCGGAGACTACTTGCCATATTATATTGTGGTGGATTCGTTTCCTGCCGGACCGGCAAACAACATGGGGGTCATTTATGTTCCTAAACACGCACACCTAGGGACGACAGCGGTGCCACTCGTTCAATTCCTGCCTCCGGAGCCGTTGACGGGAGGCTATCCGCCCACTAGCGGGCCCACGCCGTTTACGAATTCCGAGGTGATCACGCATCCTAATGTAAATGGCGGGGGGCCACTCGGTGGACAGATCGGGATTCCCTCCTACTTTATGCCTGAGGACGACTATAGTCCGATGTGGCACATTGGTTTCACCCACTGGATTGTTTCCGATCCGAGCGAAGTCACGGTGGTCAAGGGGCTGGAGGAACTGAAACAATTACGTAAGGATGGGAAGTTGATGATTCATGAGTGGCCTGGAATTCGGGTCTTCGAAAATGACTACGACTTCGATAGTGCTAATCCTCCGCATGTGGTGAATTGTCCGACGCCGGTAACGATTGATTTTACCGTGCACCGCGCCAACAAAAAGCTAAAGACAGTCTTGGTTGACTAGTGATTGTGCTGCTCTCGTTTGTTTGATGAGAGCAGCCCATTCTGTTTTTAGGTTCAACTCTACCCACTCCCAGTTTTGGGAAATATTCGATGGCCTGGGAGTGGGTATTGAACTTGGAAACTTGGAAGAAGTTTCTCTATCGTTGAAACGAAAGTTTGTTTGTTAATGAAGGTTTTTTCCGGATTGTTTGGTCGGCGCGTTTTTCTGTTGATGCTCGGGTTGGGACTGATCGGTCCGATGATGGTCCGCGGGGCTATTTGGGGGCGAAGCTATTTTCCGAATGTTCCGTTGACGACTCATGAGGGCAAGTCGGTGCGGTTTTTTGACGATGTTGTTGAAGGCAGGATCGTTGTTCTAAATTTTATTTATACAAGCTGTCCCGATACCTGCCCCTTGGAGACAGCACAGTTGATTAAGGTGCAGGAGATTCTCGGGGATCGTCTCGGGAAGGATGTGTTCTTCTTTTCTATCACGATAGATCCTGAGAACGATACGCCGGAGGTCCTTGAGGAATATCGCAGTCAGTTTGGCGCTCGATGGACCTTTCTCACCGGAGCCGAATCGGACGTCACTCAGTTGAGGAAGAAGCTCGGTCTCTACATTGACGAAATTCAAGACGATTCCGGGAATCATAACGTGAATATGATTATCGGGAATCAAACCACGGGGCGGTGGATGAAGCGGTCTCCCTTTGAGAATCCCTATGTCTTGGCAGATCAAATTGGAAACTGGTTGGATGGGTGGAAACGTCCTTCATCCCTCGCTTCATATCTGAGCGCTCCAAAGCTTCGCGACTTGCCGCGGGGTGAGCAGATTTTTCGTACGCGTTGTTCGAGTTGTCATTCGATTACAGGCAATGAGCTCCCAGGAGCACTGGGTCCAGATCTTCTGGCGGTGACGCGAAGGCGAGATGCGAACTGGGTTTTGAATTGGTTGAAATCGCCTGATCAAATGCTGAAGAGTGGCGATCCGATAGCGGTGGCGATGTATGAAAAATACAACAAGTTAGCGATGCCAAATCTGCGCTTGAATAAGGAGGAATGTCTCGATTTGATCCGCTTTATGGAGAGTGAGACAAGTCGCTTGCTAGGGGGCTCACCACGAACATCGAGACGGCTTGTTTTTACCGAGGCCGGAGGTGTTGTGCCTGCTCGTCTCAAACCGAAAAAGACCGGTGCTGATGTGGTTGCGGTCATGAATGCGTGGGTTCGCGAAGCCAGACCTGGCGGCAAAACGAATGCGGGATATCTCACACTGGTGAATGTGAAGCAGGAGCCACTCGTTCTGGCGGAAGTGCATTGCAAGGCATTTAAGGAAGTTCAAATCCATGAAATGGCGAGGGTAGATGGATTGATGAAGATGCGCCGACTGGAGGAGCTATTGATTCCAGCCGGAGGGTCGGTCGTGCTGAAACCCGGCGGCCTGCATCTCATGATGATGGGAGCCCATGAACGCTTGATAATTGGTGACACCGTTGAGGTGACGTTGACCTTTGGATCAGGACTCACGCAAACCCTCTCTCTAGAGGTTTCGGATCAGTGATCCTCGGTTGGTGTTAACTTATTGCTTTCGATTCGACTCCGTTTCTGTCATCTGTTTGTTCTCTCTGTGAACGAATAGGAACAGTCGCGGGGGGGAGTCGAATATGCCTTTCAACATCCTTCAAGTAGGGAGTTCTCGATGGCGTGGTATTACCGTCGCTGTCTGGGTATGCCTCCATTCTCTTGACGGGCTCATCCTTCAGGCTGGAACCCGTCATATCGAAGCGGGATTTGAGTGGGAGGCCCTCAATGTGACCGCTACGGCCGAGCAGGGGTTTCAGCGCCTTGATTCGACTGCGACCGAGATCCGCTTTGTCAATCATCTTGCTGAGACGAGTGCGGAGAAGAACCGGATCTTGGAGAACGGTTCGGGAGTGGCTGCCGGCGATGTGGATGGGGATGGCTGGGTGGATCTGTATTTCTGTCGCTTGGAGGGTGGGAATGTTCTGTATCGAAATCTTGGCGGATTTAAGTTTAAGGATGTCACTGCTTCTGCGGGCGTCGCCCTGGCGAATCAAGCTTCGACCGGTGCGGTGTTCGTCGATGTCGATGGCGATCGAGATGTTGACTTGTTGGTGTCTGGGATTTCTTCCGGGGTGCGCCTGTTCTTGAACAACGGCCATGGCCAATTCTCGGAGGTCGAGAACTCGGGTCTGGATCGGAGCTCTGGCAGCATGTCCATGGCGCTGGCAGATGCGGATCAGGATGGCGATCTGGATCTCTATGTCGCGAACTATCGGAATGTGACTTGGAAGGATCTGCCTCCAGGGGTGAAGCCACGAGTGACTCGAGTTGGGGGAAAACCAGTGGCCTCGCCAAAGGACCGCTTCATCGCCAGTCTCCGAAATAATGGAAGCACGGCAATCACGGAGATCGGTCAGCCGGATGGCTTCTATCTCAACGATGGCAAGGGTGGCTTCGAGGCTGTGGACTGGTTGAAGGGGCGTTTTTTAGACGAGGCGGGCAAGT
The DNA here is from genome assembly GCA_913061285.1 of uncultured Verrucomicrobiota bacterium. Lineage (GTDB taxonomy): Bacteria > Verrucomicrobiota > Verrucomicrobiia > Limisphaerales > AAA164-E04 > UBA2970. Next base: position 5,776 of record CAJXVR010000422.1, read on the forward strand.
CGCTGAAAACGATTCCTCGGCATTGGGGTTTGTCTGTGGCCTTCCGTGATTTCAATGGCGATGGGCTTCCTGACCTGTACGTTTGCTGTCTC
>CAJXVR010000423.1 GCA_913061285.1 uncultured Verrucomicrobiota bacterium
ACGAGATGTAGAGAGGTCTCGTGGGCTCGGAGATGTGTATAAGAGACAGGAATAGGGGAAAGCCTCAGGAGGTAGTCCGTCGGGAGATTGTCGGAGGACATCCCCAAGGAAAAGATAGGTGCGGGTTTTGATTGGCGAGGCCTTGTGCGCCTTTCGAAACGCGGCTGCTCGCAGCGTTGTCGTCCGATCGATTCTCATTGGCCGGTGGTACTCGTATCCGTTCTCTAAGGTGGGTTCAGTGCCATTTCGGGTGTAGCGGATGTGGGCGCCTCGGGTTTTTGTTTTGAGCTCTAGTTCAAACGGCTCCTGGTGCCAGCCTCGTTTGACGCTAAATTTGACCTCATCGACAGCCCCTCGAATGGCAGGACCATTTTTCTTTCCCGGTGTGGGCGAGCTTAAGAATGCTTCGAAGGAATAGATCGACTGATCGGGTTTCCAGTCTGTTGTAATGCCGTAGGAGGTGTCTGCCACTTGCTTGGGAAATGAGGGGGAATAGTCATGGATAATCGTTTCTCCATCAGGTGCGATCAGGGCCAAGTAGTCGCCTTTGCCGTTGAGCGAGAAGTCGCTGTGCAATGGGTGCCCGCTGTTACGGCGATCTTTCCCTGAGAGAAAAACGATCAAATAGTCGCCCGCCGCAATCTCCGTGTCGGGAAAGCGCCAGGAAGGGCTTCCTTTGCGATTGTCTGTGAGATGCGCCTTGTGCAGATTGATGGGCTTGTCGCCATAATTGTGGAGTTCAAGCCAATCGGAACGATCTCCGTCATCATCAGTGATTCCGGAATCATTGATGGCAAGGAATTCTGAGATGTGCACCGTCAACGATGACTCAATGGGCTCTGATAGTATCTGGCTTCTCGGTGCTAGCGCTATCAAGGCCAGTCCCAACAAACTTCTGAAGAGGAAGGGGTTCATTGGCTTCTTAGCGTGTCTATTGTTCACTCGTTTCCTTTCTGGAAGTGGCTTCACTTGCGCGAATGGCATCAAGTTCGGCTTGGCTCGCGATGCCATCTTGATCGAAATCGAAGCGTTTGTAGCGGCTAGATGGAGAACCTTCCTGACTGTTGCCGCGGGATTCGAGCCCGCTGACCAGGCGCAGGATGTATGCATCGTATCCATTGTGTTTTCCGCCTTTCAGGAATGCAATGATCGCCTGCTTCTCCCTATCGTCGATGGCATTATTCTTGTCTTTATCGAAGATGCCTATGACTCGATTGCTTTCTTTGGTACGGGCAACGTTCCACTCAGTCGAGTTAAGACGTTTGTCTCGATTTATGTCGTACAGCTTGAGCCATCGTTCAGGTGGTTGGTTGTTGCTTTGCCTTTGGCGCTGTGCCGCGAGGAATGCTTCCATCCGTGCGTTTGCCGCTTGCTTGGTCGCTAAACGCATGGCGTTTCGTTCTTCAGAATTTAAGAAGCCATCGTGATTGGTATCGAATTTTTCACGCATTTGGACTTTCAGCTCAGTGAGCGGATGTTTCCCTGGTTCCGTGGGATTGGGAAAGAGTAGTGGGCGTCGTTGGGCGAAAGCGTCGATGTTGGCTCCAAAGACGATAATCAAGGCCAGTTGGAGGAGCAATTTCATTGGATCGTTGCGTAGAGCGAGAACGATGGTTTTTCAGTCATAGGGCTTTGAAACATTCCCTCTCAAGTGCCGATGCTTGTCAAGATCAAGCCCTCGTTCCTCCCAAGGGAGCTCCATGGTTTAGAAATAACCTGTGAAATTCTGGGAAAGGCTGGACTACTCGACGCTGAGGCGGATAAACGCACTGGATTCGGGGTGAATCGGCTGGGCCGTTCGGTAGCTTTTCCAGTTTGGTTCAGCACCTTCAGCATCGAACTCAATGAATCCGTGATTACTCCATTGGGATGGGCTTAGTTTGTTGCTCAGTTGAGGGGTGATTGTCGTGTCGTCTGCCACTGGGTTGACATGGTGTTGGATCACAAAATGGGATTGCTTCGAGGCATCCTGAGGGAAGGTGTCGATACGATATCGGATAAGTTCGGCTCCCGATTTGGGGTCGGAATCACTGCTTCCCAGGGCATACTCAAGGAGGGCGGTGAGGCCATCCTGGTCCAAATCTTCAGTCGGGTTTGTTGGTCGAGTCGTGGGGGGGGGGGCTGAAGGGAGAGGCTCTAAAGGAGTTTGAGCGGTCCAGTGGTCGGCGCTCGTCGTCGCTGGGGCTTGGAAGGGCGTCCTGAGGGCGAGGCTTTTTCCTTGTCCGTCCGCAGTGCTCGGCCAGGGATGCGAGTCCCCGTACGTAACGAATGCGATCATATTGCCGTTCGCATCTTGAATCTCAATGCTCTCACCTCCGTTATTCAGTGCCCCGGCATACTCGCCTAGGATCGAGATTTGATCTCCGAAGGTTGTTTTGAACTGATCGCGAGATCTAACGAGGACGGCGCTCTCCCTTGGCCCTAGTGACTGGGGCCTTGGAAAAACGAATTGCACGCCACGGGTCACGGAGACGCCCGATAGGTCTAATGCATGGCTTGGGTGAATATTTTGAAGGCGAATGAATTCCGAGTCGGGGGAGCCGTCGGGATGATAGTAGATCTCTGAAATCACCAGATTTCCCCTGGCGGCTGGGCTGCCAACGAAGTAGGTCGCCGTGGCAAGTGGACTCCATTCGTTATTATGGAACGCGCGGGCGCTGAGTTGAGTTGGTTTGGTGAGCGTGATGGGAGCGGTGTAGAGCATACCTCGTCCGCTTCCCTCGGAGCCGTCTGAGGATTGTTCTCGAAGAATAAGCTGAGGTCGTATCAATAGATCTGTGCTGTTCACTGTGGTGTTGAGACCTTGAATGGCTAGGAGGTTTTCTCCTGGTTTGAGGAGGGCCTTGTGTTGTGTGAGATCAAAGTTTTCTGGGATGACGGCTTCAGAATCGCTATGGGAGCTGGTTGCCGTTGAGTTCCAGGAAAGACTGCTTGGTGCATTTGCTTCCGCAACTTGGGTGCCGTTTAGGAAGGCCACGAAACCGTCGTCATATTGCATCTGAAGGGTGAGGGTGGCTCGTTTTTCAAGATCACTCGCTGAAACATTGAAGGGAATTCTAATATAGACCGAGGGGGCGAGATCGTGCATGGCTCCAACGTTGGATTGAATCCAGGGAACGTACTCGGCAGGGGTCGTTTCGTAGCCAATCCCGATGGGCCCGGAGGGCCAGCCAACGTGATTGTAGTCGGGCTGAATCCATTCTCGTCCGGGTGTGGGGCTTGTGGCGATGAGAATGTACGCTGACTCTCGAGGGGCTAAGAGCGAGTGGGCCTCTGTGGTGACGGTTTGGCTCCTGAGGGGATCAGTGCCATTCAGGGTGAAATAGATCTCGCCTCCAGCCGGGCTGTTAAGTTGGATTTCAAATGCGGTTGCGCTGCCTCCACCGGGGGTGAACAGGGGAGGGGCGATGTTGGGATAGAGTCGGTTCGCTCTTAGTTCATTGATGAGGCTGTTGTTGTGGCTGGGATCGTAGATGGCGGGAAGATAGTGGTTGATGACGTTGTCTCTCTCGATAAGCCATGAGTCTTCACGGGTGAAATAGATGTCTGGAGCATGAGGGGCTGGGGGATACTGAAGGTCGTCGACATTGTTCGCTCGGCTCGGTTGTTGGACTCGGTTGCCATAGGGGGTCGACGCCTGGGTGTCTCCCCAGCGGGCTGATTCGGCGACGATCGCTTTGTCGATTCGGTTTGCGATCTGCAAGTACCGTTCTTGTGCGTCCTTCAGGCGAAGGCCTCCGCGTTCAAAGAGATGATGTTGAACTCGGTCGGCGAAGCGTCTGCGAAAGACATCGTTTCTCCGTAGTCGTTGAAACATCTCCCCGGGTTTGCCGCTTGCCCCGCTCGAATACCGCTGCATTCGGTGGTTATCAAGCGCGATCTCCTGATCCCACACGTAGAATCGAAAAGGCTCCTCAGCGGATCGGTTCCTGGCGGCGTAGCCGTTTTGATGGGGCCAGTCTTCAGCGTCGGCATAGAAATGAAGGAGGAAGTAGTCGATGAAATTATCGACATCCAGAATCTTTTCGATATTCACGAGGTCATCATCAGCCGACAGGGATCGTAGCTCCGATAGAAGACGAGACCACCCCGGAGAGGAACCTGAAAAATTTGCCGCGATTTCCCAATCTTCAGGCTGTCCCCCCAGATGGTCCGCGAAGAAGTCCTCATCGAGTCGTTCGGTGATATTGTAGATGCCCCAATAGAGACCGTTTAGATAGAGGTGAACCCAATCTCCGTGGCTCGACGAATGGCCCATGGCCGCCATCGATTCCTTCATCCAGATGTCTCGAATATACTGCGAGTCGTTGGGACGGTAGCGATTTGGAGCCCAACTAACCAAGCCCCAACTGTCGGTGAAGCAAGCCCGAAGGATAAGTTTGTTGAAGCGTTTGACTGGGGAGTCTTTGAACAAAGGGAAGTTTAGTTTTCCGGTGCCTAGGCGACTTAGGAAGGTGAGTCTGAAGGAGTGCTTTTGCATTCTCCAGGGGCGTCGGCTGGAGTTGCCATGCATCTCAATTTGGCTATTGACCTGAAACCCGTCTGTCCCGGACGGATCCATCCATTCGAGTGAACAATCTCGTTCCCAAGCATCGCCGCGACTGAGTGGATGCGTGTAGATCCCACGTGATCCGAAGAGGTCACTTACCGGCATGGAAATCGAAAGGGTGGGGATGTCCTCAAGTGCGTCTGGAACCGTGAAACCTTCTTGAGCGGCATCAACGACCCTCGGGTCCATTTCGTAGTCTGACACCACGGTTCGTCCGGGCACTTCATTGTCTGTTCCCCAATCTGAGGGATAGCCTTCTGGATTGGAGGGTTGGCGAGCGACGGAATCGGGAAAAATGTAGGAGTGGGTTTCGACCGCTGAGGGAAGGAAGCCTGGATGGAATGAGATGACCTTGAGAATCGTCGTCGTTGCGATGTTTATCGGATTCTGATAGCGCATACCAATGGATTCCGTTGGGAGTGTTCCATCAATCGTATAACGAATGCTAGCACCGCTGAGCTGTGGGGCCAGGCGAAGAAGGATCGCTTGGGAGTAGAAGCCTCGCTTGTGGCTGAATCTTGGAAGGGGGACTTTTCCCTTGGTCGTTATAGTGCTGTTTGCAGCTTTCGGGGTCGGTCTAGGGAAATAGACTTGCTGCTGGTTCGTGTGGCGCCCGAAGGAAACGTCGGGAAGTTGCTCGGGATAGCGGGGCGAGAACTCTTGGAGTACTGAACCGGATAGCTTGCTAAGGGCCAGAAATTCTCCATCAGCGTTGAGTCGAAAATTAGCGTGTAGTTCGCTTGGTGGGGCGGGATTCGACTCGTCTGCTCCCGAGGCGAACACTAATTGATATCGATTGCTGGGGAGAGTAACGTTTGGAAAGACCCATTTGCTTAACCAGCGCGGGTCATCTGAAAGGGCATAGTTTGAAAGTTGAATTGAGTCGGGGCCGGGATTGTAGATTTCGATCCAATCTCGGCGGACTCCAGATTGGTCGGAAATGCCCGTGCGATTTGCTGCTAAGAATTCGTTGATATAGATTTCTGGATTTGGAGCTTGGTTGAGGATTTCGAGATGAAACACACGCTCAATAGGGAGTTGGTTTTCTGAAGATGCCCGGATTCTTAGTTCGAGACGATCCCCCTCCGTTCCCACTGGAACGGTGCCCATGGTGAGTTCATTCTCGGTAAGATTGAGGAGGGCCTCTGTATTGGGATTCGCATTGACTAGTGAAAATTCCCAAGTTGTCTGTGGTTGGCCGTCTTCAATCGAAATCCGGGCAACGCGACTCGCGGGCGCAGCATCTCTCAGAATCCACAAATGGCTGAGTCGGATGTCCTCTGGTGTGGCTCCATGACACTGGAGGAC
>CAJXVR010000424.1 GCA_913061285.1 uncultured Verrucomicrobiota bacterium
TTTCAGACCGCATTCGGCGGCGATCGGTATGACACAGGGCTGAAGCCCTGTGCTCTGGGCGACTGAGCTTTCAGCCCAAGGACCAGGATATTTGCCCCTCTCTTTCAAATGCACCCCAAGTCTGGGAGGAATGCGGTTCTGCGGAAGTCTAGAAATAGCCGAATGCGGCCTGAATAGTTGCCCGCAATCTTACTTTGGCGATACCCGATGGCCTGCTACATCTGAGGTTCGGCTGGAGGCAATGAGCCATCCGGTCGTATCAGTGACGAGACCAAGGCAATCAGGCAGGCAGGCCAGAACGCCACGCTTGGACCGATGCTTTCTTAGCGGCCTTCGCGATTTCGGGGGATTATCAATTGGTCACTTTTGATCGAGGCTTTGAGCGATATGGAAGCCTCGGTTTACAGTGGTATTTGCTAGAGGGTTAGGGTGTTTGCTGTCTCATGATCGTTACACCCACGGCCCCCGCTTGGATCACTGTCTAAATCGCCTTTCGGACTATTCAATAATTCTAGACCAGTGCTGTGATTCGTCCATAATCCCATCATCGTGCTCGGACAAACACTGCTCCACTACCAGATCACCGCCAAGCTCGGGCAAGGTGGGATGGGAGAGGTGTATCGGGCAACGGACACGAAGCTGGACCGGGAAGTTGCTATTAAGGTGTTGCCCACGGCGTTCGCTCAAGACAAGGAACGACTCGCCCGATTTGAGAGAGAGGCCAGGGTTCTGGCGCAGTTGAGTCATGCGAATATCGCCTCGGTCCATGGCTTTGATCAGCATGACGGTAGCTCGTTTCTGGTCATGGAACTCGTCGATGGAGAAGACCTTTCTGCTCGCTTGCGTCGTGGAGCCTTAGCCTTGGATGAAGCGATTGAGATGGGGCGGCAAATCGCAGAGGGCCTCGAAGCAGCCCATGCCAAAGGAATCATTCACCGGGACCTCAAACCAGCCAACATTAAGGTGAACGCCGACGGGCGAGTGAAGATCTTAGACTTTGGCCTTGCTAAAGCCACTGCCGCATCCTCGGTCCTTGGCGAACTAGGGGCTGGGTATGCTACGGACCTTGATTCGGAATCTCCCACGCTGACGAACACCTTCACTCAGCCCGGCGCAATTCTAGGCACTGCGGCCTACATGTCGCCCGAGCAAACGCGTGGGAAAACACTAGATCAGCGCACTGATATCTGGTCATTCGGATGTGTCTTGTTCGAATGCCTCACGGGAACAAAAGCGTTTCCAGGGGAGGATGCCACCGAGATATTGGCCTTAATTTTACGTGGTGAGCCCGATTGGAGCCAGTTGCCGAATGGGACACCACCACTTCTCACGACAACCTTGCGAAAGTGCCTGGCACGGAATCCTCAGCAACGGTTGCGTGACATTGCCGATGCTCGGTTAGATCTCGAATTAACGAATCGAAATTCGGGTGGCTCAAATGGAAGGTCAGGAGATGGCAACCTGGTAGGTTTCTCTTTGGGCTGGCGAGGTTTTTCCGGGGTAGCGATTATGCTTTGTCTGGTATGTTGGTTGACCGCGTTCGTGGTGAGACGGAATCAAACCACGACGAAGCTTGGAGAGCCGCGTCATTATGATGTCCTCGTCAACAATGGGAACAGGCTGGATACGATATTCCGTCAACACAGCTTTGCGATTTCTCCCGATGGTAGCAAGTTGGTGTATACTCAGTTCGACACAACAGGACTGTTCATGCGCGATCTTCGTTCCGGGGCAGAGAATGTGATTCCTGGAACAGAAGGATTCACCGCCAATCACGAATTCCCAGTGTCTCCTTTCTTCAGCCCCGACGGCTCCAGTATCGGTTTCCAAACAGGACGCGGCTTGGCCATCATTCCAACCAATGGGGGACAAGCGAGATTCTTGATCAAAGAGGGATTGTGGCATACGAAGTTTTCCGGGGCTGACTGGAGCGTTGATGGGCAGATCGTCTACGCTGTCCCTGAACAAGGAGTCTACGTGATTCCAGAAGGCGGCGGGCAAGCGATTCAGTTAATCGAGGCCAACCAAGAACTCTCCTATCACTTCCCAAATTTTGTGGGAAGAACACAAATTCTGGTCACAAGTTCGAAAAAGAATTCAGATGATTCCGAAGCTGCAAGCGGAGATGTTTTGGTTGTTGATATTCTCACCAAAAATGCGCAGCACTTAGAAATCGGTGAATGGCGCGAAGTTCGATACGTGCCCACCACTGGGCACCTTGTTTGTGCTCGGGAAGATGATCTTTACGCGATTCCATTTGATTGGGATCACTTGACCGCTAGGGGGGAGGCAAAACTCGTCCAACCGGACGTCCGGAATAGTGGTCGGCCTCAGTTTGATTTCTCAAACGATGGTACCTTCGTTTTTCTTCCAGGGCACGATTCCGGTGAGCGGCGACAGGGGTTGTTTTGGTGTGGTGTTGATCGGTCCGTTACACCCTTTAGCGATCATCAGGGCACGTGGGACGGATTTGCCTTGGCCCCGGATGAAGAACGCGCTGTGCTGGTGCTTGATGGCGATCTGTGGATTTTAGATACGCGATTAGGAAGGAAACAGGCGCCGCGTCCCTTCGTGCAGAGCGCCGCTGATATGCGCTACCCTGTGTGGTCAAAAGACGGGGAGTCAGTATACTTTCAGGAAAGACTTGACGGCCGGTATGGAATTTGGCGAAAAGGGGCGGAATTCAACAGTTCCAAGGAAGAACTTATTTTCTCCTCCGAGACATTGTCATTGGAGCCAACATCGTGTTCAACAGAGTATTTGTTCTTACAGGGCGCACAGACAGATTCGAAACCGAACGATATAGACATCTGGCGGATTCGTCTCATCGGTGGTGATTTTACTCCGGAGCGGCTGCGTTCGGCCCCTGGGGAGGATCGCAATCCGATAGTATCTCCCAGCGGTAATTGGATTGCGTTTGTCGGAAAGGAAACCGGAAAAGCAGAAATTCACATTATGGCCAACGAGCCGGGGGCTGCGAGTGAGATTATCTCCATGGGGTATGGGGCAGCACCTCAGTGGGCGAATGATGAAAAGAGGGTTTATTGGCATCGCACCGGCTCCATCTACTCCGTCATGTTGAAGGAAATTGGCAATCGCCTGATTCCCGCCGAAAACGAAAGAAGCTTATTCATAAACGAACCGTTTATTACCAGTGGCCTGAGACGGCAGGTTGCGCAACGCTGGGCTATGTCGCGAGACGGGCAACGGGCGCTGTTGGACGCCTTTGACGCGGTAAGCGTCAGGAACGAGTTGCCGGACGCCGAGGCACCGACTCATTTGAAACTGATATCTCACTGGTTTTCTCAACTCCACGAACTGGTGCCTAACAAAACTCAGTAGCGTGGTTTCCGGATGAATTTTGGCAGCCGAATCCTTTTGCCAGGCAGCACTCTGGGGCGACAGCTAGGATTAAAGGATTGTTGCCATGGATTTAGATTATGCTTCCCCTCTCATTGATTGAAGGTCGTAGACTCTATCTTTGGCCATGATCGGTCGCATCGTAATTCACAGTATGTTGCGTTGCGTCTGATAGACAGTCAGACCAGATCGGGGACTGAAAGCCCAACCGAGCAAAGAGTAGGGCTATCGTCCTATACCAACCAAATGCAATGCCATGGGGCCTCTGAGGGGGGGCGATTCGGCAATGCTTATCCATCTGAAGATGATCACTCACTGGTTTCAGGAATTTGAGGGACGACGGAGTAGGGGCGTTGAATCCCCGGTTTTTGGTTGATAGCTTCACCGCTTACTCCGTCTTTTTGGGAGGTCGGAGAGGTGACAGCCCGTTTTAGAATACATTGGACCGTCCTACGCATCGGCAGCTAGATCCAGGGTTCCGGCACCGGAGGTTCTGCCCTAATTGATTCCGATTGTCCATAATTTGACATCAAAACTTCAATAGATTTATGCTTTGATGCCATGAGGACGACGCTTTCTTTAGATAGTGATGTGGCGGCTCAAGTGGAACATATAAGGCGAGATAAAAATATTTCGCTTAAAATGGTCATCAATGAAGCGCTTCGACAGGGCTTGCGACAGATGCTTTCGAAGCCGGCCAAGCGGAATCCTTTCCGCACCAAGACCGTTTCCTTGGGGCAGTGCAATGTCGGTAGCATTGCCGACGTGGCAGATGTTTTGGACCTCGATAACGACGGAGATCAGCTTACGTGATTTTGGTTGATGCCAATCTCTTGGTTTACGCGTATGTCAACTCGATGGAACAGCATGAAGGCGCAAGAGCTTGGCTGGACGGGCAGATAAATGGCATCGCTCGGGTCGGCCTACCGTGGCCGAGCTTATTGGCATTCACCCGACTGGTGTCGAATCCCAGAATTTTTGCCCGAGTTGAGCCTGTCTCGAAAGCGTGGCGGCAGGTCGAGGACTGGCTCAGTTGTGAGACGGTTTTGATCCCTTCTCCGACCGAACGTCCTGTGACGGTTGTTGGATCGCTGATCGGCTCCGGCAATGTGCGATCGAATTTAGTGCCTGATAATCACCTGGCGGCACTGGCCATCGAACACGGTCTCACCTTGTGCTCGACAGACGGAGATTTTAGCCGCTTCGATTCCCTTCGTTGGCTCAATCCACTTGATGGGTAAACCTAGGGCAATCCAAGCATGATTGGAAAATTCATCACACACTCCAAGATCACCGCCAAGCTTGGCCAAGGGCTTTTCGGTCATTGGCCCTCATGGAGTCCGACAGGTGAAGCGGTGTTCTGGGGAGGCTGGGACGAGAACACTCGGAACAAGGGCTTGTACTGGCAGCGACTTGATCAGCAAGAGGCCAAGCTGATTTCGGAAGGCGCTGTTTCATTCCCTTATTCCTGGCATCCTGATTTCAAACAACTGTTGATGTACGGGGAGTCCGCCGGTGGAAGTGGCGATTTGAGAATTCTGACCTTGAGTGGAAATGACAAGCAAGGGTGGGTGAAAGAGAATGATCGGGATTATCTCGTGGGGCCGGATTCGGTAGACGATGCAAGAATCTCTCCCGACGGGAGTTGGGTTGCATATACGAGAGCTCGGCCTGGCGTGCAACCCGAGCTCTGGGTGCGTGCTTGGGATGGAAGCAAGGGCGTCAAGGTGTCCATTTTGCCGATTCAAGTGACGTTCCCATCTTGGACAGATGACAAGCGGCTTTTGTATTTGGGGGCAGCTGAAGACGGTTCAAAGGAGTCGCCGGTTCGGGTGCTTGATTACACCGTCAAAGGAGACAGATTTGTTCCCGGGATCCCCTCCGTATGGACGAATATTGAATTGAGTGCATTGTATGCCTATGATAGCAAGGGCGACCGTCTCTTGGTGAGCGTGACCGAGGAAACCGTCGAAGGTGACGAGGAGCCGGAGGAATATCGATTCAACGATCATGTGATCCTTTTTGAGGGATTCGGTGAATACTTGCAGAACGAATTGCCGCTACCGAGTTCGATGGGTGGTGAAAGACGAGGTGACTGAATTTCCAAGCATGCCAAATTCAGAAGAGAACACGACAGCACACAGAGGTGATGTGCATTCGCTGTTGCCCGTTGTCTATGAAGAGTTGCGTCGATTGGCGCGACATCAACTGGAAGGTCAAAAGCCCGGCCATACACTTCAAGCGACAGCCTTAGTGCATGAAGCCTATCTTAAGTTGTCGTCCGATCCCGCAAGGCATTGGAAATCTCGTCGACACTTTCTGGGATACGCTTCCGAGGCCATGCGACGGATCCTGATTGACCAAGCGCGAAAGAAACTCACAGCCAAACGACTGTCTCTTATACACATCTCCGAGCCCA
>CAJXVR010000425.1 GCA_913061285.1 uncultured Verrucomicrobiota bacterium
TGTATAAGAGACAGGAATCAAACGATGTTAGACGCGGTTCCAAATCTCAAAGCGGTGTTTTACGCTGCTGGATCTGTGAAGGGAATCGTGACCCCTGAATTCTGGAAAGCCAATATCGCGATTACGGCAGCGGGGGCGATGAACGCGATACCGGTCGCAGAGTATGCTTTGTCGCAGATTCTCTTTTGCCTGAAACTGGGGTGGCACCATCACCAGAATCGTGGAACGCGTCATTCCGAGCAACTTCCGGTTCACGGCGCCTATCATAGTACGGTTGGACTCGTCTCTTTCGGAGCAATTGGCAAGTTGGTGAGGCAATTTCTTGAACCTCATGACATCGACGTGTTGGTTTACGATCCCTATTTGAGCGAAGATGGTGCGGAGGCGTCGGGGATTGAGCTGGTGTCGCTCGATGTGTTGTTCAGGCGTTCGTCGGTCGTCTCATTGCACGCGCCCGATTTACCGGAAACGAAAGGGATGATCAGACGGGAGCATTTTCAGTCGATGATGCCGTGGTCGACCTTTGTTAATACGGCGAGGAGCGCAACGGTCTGTCACGGCGATCTGTGCGACGTTTTTGAAAACCGACCAGATCTTTGGGCCGTGCTGGACGTGACGGAAGAAGCCACCGACGATGACTACCAACGTCTTGCAAAGCTCCCAAATGTGACTATGACACCACACATCGCTGGCTCCTTAGGTCCGGAGTGCCATCGAATGGGGGAGTTGATGGTGGGAGAACTCAAGCGTTTCTTAGCCCAGGAACCGCTCGAACATCGAATTGCCGAAGAACGGGCACGCATCATGGCGTAGTCAGGCAGTAAACCGATTTTCATAAAACAAACGATTCTGTGAGTACATCAAACCTAGATATCATCGTTGTCTGCATCTACCTCTTCTTTCTGATCGTGGTGGGCCTGATCTTCAGTCGATTTTCCAAGGATAGTAGTGACTACTTTAAGGCGGGCGCTCGTGGTAGCTGGTATTTGGTCGGCGCGAGCATGTTCATGAGTGGCATTAGTACCTATACATTCGTGGGCAATGCTTCTGGGATTTACAAATCGGGTTGGAGTCCGCTCGCCATATACGGTGCGAACGTGGCCGCGATGATCTGTGGCGCTCTCTTTATGGGGGCTTGGTACCGTCAGATGCGGATGATGACCTTTGCCGAGATCGTCCGGGAACGCTTCAATGTTTTGACAGAGCAAATCGTATCGGTCCTTCTGATTGTCAACAATCTTCTCTGGGCTGGGGCGGTTCTTTACGGGCTTTCGGTGTTCTGCACGTTTCTTTTTCCCAACATCCCGTCCGTGTTCCTGATCGGCGGCGTTGGCGCCGTGGTTGTTATTTACAGTTCGGTCGGGGGAAATTGGGCCGTGATGGCGAATGACTTTGTCCAGGGCTTAGTAATGGTTGCCATAACCATTTTGATCGCGGTTCTTTGTTTGGTCGATATCGGTGGGGTTGCTGCCTTTTTTGCCGGCATCAAGGAGAGTTCGGCCGCGGCAGATCTTCAGTTCTTAACCCCAGCAAAAGAGGGCAAGAACTGGATCGATGCCGATTACGGTCTGAGCTGGGCGATTGTCGCCTTTGGTGTTCAGTTTATTCAGGTAATCAGCATCTTCAATGGGGTGCGCTTTTTCTCGGCGAAGGATGGCCGCGAAGCAGCCAAGGCATCGTGGCTGAGCGCAGGTTTGATGAGTCTGGGATGCATCCTCTTTTTTGTGCCGCCCATTTATGCTCGACTTGTGATGGGGCCCGAGGTGATGGCGATGCATGAAGATCCGGCGCGCGCGCCGGAATTCTCATATGCCATCGCCAGTTTCAAGCTGTTACCAAACGGAGGCTTTTCGTTGCTCATTGTTGCGATGTTCGCCGCGGCGATCAGCTCCTTGGACACAGCACTAAACCGAAATGCTGCTGTGATCGTTCGTGATATCGCTCCACTAGTGAATCGACTCAGGGGGCGAAAACAATTTGATGATAGACAGGAAGTGAAAGCGGGACGGATTGTGACTGTTGGACTGGGATTCTTGGTCGTGGGAATTGCCGTCCTGTATGCGAACATGAAAGGGCAAACCCTTTTCGATCTGTTTCTTGATCTCAGTGGTTCATTCATGCTGCCTACCTTGGCGCCGCTCGCGTGTATCTTGTTCTTTCGAAAGGTGCCTAGTTGGGGCGCACTTGCTTCGATTGGCGGAGGCTTGGTGCCAGGAATCATCGATTTGTTTGTTGAGACCGGGTGGTCGTATCAGGTGAAGTCGTGTTACGTGATATTGGGAGGAGCGAGCATGTACTTCCTTTCGATGCTGTTTTACAAATCTACGGATGACGTTCTGAAAAAGAAGTGGAATAGGTTCTACCAAACCATGGAGACTCCCGTGAATTTCCAAGAGGAGGTTGGCAACGCGAATGATGGCGACCAGTTAGTGCAAATCGGAAGATTTGCCGTCGTTCTGGGCGCTCTTATTAGTCTGTTGCTGATCCTGGATAATCCCCTTTGGGGCCGGATTTGTATCCTTGGTGTGACCGCTTTTGTCGGCGGGATTGGGGGCGCTATGTGGTTCGCCGGAAGCAGGAGTCCACAGTGCCCTGCTCAAGAGAGTAGGGCCTAGTAAAACGAAACACGGCGATCGAAGTGCAGAGGATTTGATGTACCTATGATTTTACCAGGCCTGACAACGGTGACGACCCGCCACCTTTCGGTGGAAGAAACCGTAGACATAGTGAGCGAACAGGGCTTGAAGGGAATCGAATGGGAGGGCATCAAACATGTCATTCCCGGCGATCTGAAAGCCGCCAAAAATGCCCGGAAGCTTTGCGCTGCGAATCAGATCGCGATTCCCTCCTATGGATCGTACTACCGGGTGGGGGCGAGCGAGGAAGCGGGGATGTCCTTTTCTACGGTGATGGAAACGGCTGTTGCCTTAGGCGCTCCGTGTATTCGAATCTGGGCAGGAGAACAGGACTATGAAAAATCGAGTGCAGCTTATATCGGTAAGATCGTTCGCGAGACGCTCCGAATAGCGGATCTGGCCGCCGATCAGGGGCTTCAGTTGATTTTCGAATTCCACGGTGATTCGCTGACGAATACAACGGAGAACGCGCTTGAGTTCGCGAAGATGGTGAAGCATCCAGCCGTGACGTTTTCTTGGCAACCTCCACATGCCCTGACGCAGCGAGAGTGCGAGGAATCCCTAACCGCAATGCTTCCGCTACTGAACACGGTCCATGTTTTCCAGTGGGACATGGGCAACTACGTGGATACCGGTTACACCCGTGAACGGTTCATGGCGGAACGAATTGATTGGGTCCGCCATCCCTTGAAACATGGGATCGACCGATGGTTGAGCTACTTGAAGGTCGCTAGTAAGACCGGACGAGATCACTGGGCATTGATTGAGTTCTCCAAAGGCGATACCAGAGAACAACTCATTGAAGATTCGAAGACCTTGCTAGAATTGATCGGATCGATTTATTGAAAAGGGTATTAGCATCCGGCTGAAGGATTTGCTCGGAATGTGTGGGGTTGGTTGGGAATTAGTGACAGCCAACGCGGGTCACTTGCTAACGAGAGCCCCGCACGGATGAGTTCAGTCTCTGAAGTCTTTCTATGAAAATACACAGAGGACCCGTCGACACGAAGACAACTCCTGCCCGAGTAGTTTAAGCGCCATTCGGGGCAGGCCAAAACGCCAACACAAAGGAGGCTCTAAGATCGAGCTTTGGTTCGATGAGGGAGAGTAGGCGGTTTATTCGATCGATCAGCCCATGATCTTAAGGGTAATATATGGAACGAGGTTGAAAAAAAACATGAAGATCGCGTAAGCCAAAAAGAACTGAAAATGGGCTATGCGAACAGCTGCTTCATCGATTCCAAACAACCTGGCGCGAATCTTAACCACCCAGTCACCCAGGCCCATCAACATGGTAAAGGCGAAGATCATAATTCCAACGTTTATTGCTGCGCACCATCCGAAGAACGTCATCAATGAATTGATATCCAAACTGGTTTCATTCATGGAACAAATATCGCTGTTTGATGGTGTGTCGTCGATTGCATTTGGGTACTAGTTTTGTAATTAAGAATGGCTGAAAGAGAATGGGGCTAGGGGAGCCAAACGGGTAGTGCCTTTTCCTACGATAATCTAGTGGCTAACAGCTCACATTTAAGCTTAGGGGCAGCACTCGGGAAGAAATAAGCGATCTAGGGACCGGCTTGAATTCGATGAATACTGCAAAATCGGGAGAGTTTAATCTTGGTCAATCTGTGCCTCTTGATTTCCCGCTAAAGAGCCATTCGGGTCTAACCTTAAAATTTAAAGTTATAAAATCGCATCAATCAGAGCTCGTTCGAAGAAAACAATACCTATCAGACTCGTATTCTCTTTCTGCTTGTCGTCTATTGAATCAGGTTTCAAGGTCTAAGGTGACCCTATGCGCTCTGTGAAGAAGTAATGAGGTATTTATAAGGTAAGTAGTAAGCATTGAAGGAGCGAAGAACTCAGATTTTGAACTCACTAATCTTCCCCTGGAAGATTGCGAATTCTCTAACCCTCCATTGTGCGATTGAAGTAGAGTTGGAGATTTCGCCTCTTGCTCCAGGAATATCGACGTCCAGAGACTAGGGGATTGCTACTTCAGATCTGAGATCGACTAGCCAGCGCTACAGTGAAAACCGGATAACCCCAGTGGCCGGGGTTCAAGCTGCTAGTCCGAAAAACCGAATGCATTCTTGCGATTGAGACGTACGGTCTTCCCTTATTAGCGTCGTTGCCGTTGCTAGGGTCGCTCAGGCCGGGTAGTCTCATTAAACTGCTAGATTGGGTTGGGATCGTCTGTGTCTTGAGTGGTGGGGACTAGTCTTCGCAGTGATTCACTGCTTTTTCTCCTCTGTCCGAGGGTCCATAGAGGTAGGTGGTGATACCAATCTTGTCTAGTTGCGCGCCGTCCTCACGATATCCGATTGTCAGGGTATGGTTTCCTTTTGTTAAGGTCAGTTTGTCCATTTTGACCCAATCCCAACCCGTCGTTCGCAGTCCATTAGCTGGGTTGAAATCGGCGTTGTCTACCTTGATCCAGAACGAATCATCGTCTGCCGATGCGCAGTTTACTCGGCCGAAAACATAATAGGTGTCGGTCCTTGCCACGGAGAACGGAATCGTGAGGATGCCCTTGGCGTTCTCGGGTGCGTCGGCAGTGCTGTTTAACCCGTCCCGTATAGCAACGTAAGCACCGTTGGAGGCTTCATTGTCGTGGTGAGTGACCCAGTCTGATCCGCGGGTGCCGCACTCCACTTCGTAGAAAGAAGACGCGATGTTACTAGTGTCCGGCACGGGGAAAGTCGACGTGCCAGTCAACCAGCCGTCATACCATTGTCGGTGGTTCACTTTATCAAAACTGTGTGTTTGCACTTCGGTGTTGGCCGATGTGTCGCCCAATAGAAACTTGTTCACGAATGCTTCCACCTCGGGTTTTTGGCTGTCAGGAAGTCGGCAGTGACCGTGCCCGCCTACGATAGAGAATCCGAAACGATCACCGATTCCGAAAGTCTTCCAAACTTCGTGTGCGGCTCGGCAAGAGACGTATCCGGACTCATCTGCCAGCCATTCATAGTCCGGGTTTCCAAGCACAAGCAACGCCCGAGGAGCGACCAAGGCCATGAGTTCGTGGTGGTCGTAAGGTAACTTGGCTGTCTCTTATACACATCTGACGCTGCCGACGAGCGATCTAG
>CAJXVR010000426.1 GCA_913061285.1 uncultured Verrucomicrobiota bacterium
TGGGCTCGGAGATGTGTATAAGAGACAGCTCGGATACCGAGGGTAATCTCTAGGACTAGGATACTTGAACGAATGGCGTATTTTAAGAGTGGAATCGTTCCCGAGGCTTAATCCTTTGCTGAGTTATGATCGGTTGCTGCGGGGCATGCGATTGGGACTTCACTTGATTAGTTAGGCCTTGTGGTTTTCTTGGAACTTAATGGGGCATGGGCTCAGATCCCGTGATCGTGGAATGGCCTGAGATAGTTCCCTAGATTCTTGATTGGTATCACAATCCTGCCGTTGTTGATGCGAGAGTTGCATTTGGTCCTTGCACTCACTGTTTCTAACCTGAGATGGTTTGAGGTCTAATCCACCTAATGAGACTATCTCGACTTGTACCTCTATCCAAACGCCCTGTGATGCTACGCGGGTTCACCTTGATCGAATTGCTGGTTGTAATTGCGATTATCGCCATCCTTGCAGGAATGCTCCTACCGGCACTCTCTCGAGCGAAGGAAAAGGCTCGGACGATCAAGTGTAATAACAATCTTCGCCAAGAGGGCCTCGCCCTTGCCATGTACACCGACGACAACAACGACTTCTATCCGGCCTACGAGGGATGGGGAACGTTAGGCGGGATCCAGGGAACGATGAACTTGCATGGCGGAACGGTTCCCGAGGAGCGCCGGCCTCTAAATGCATACGTGCCGGCTGGCGAGTCCTACATGTGCCCATCAGACAAGGGCGATTCCTTGCACATCAATTCATTCCCCAAAGGGACGAAAACTTGTTTCCAAGCATGGGGGAATAGTTATCTCACGGTTTGGGCCGTGGAATCATTGCGGGTGAAGCATGTGACGGGCGATTCGAAAGCCGCTAAGGGCACCCCACAGGCAACACCGATGAAGGGGGCGGAAATGGTTCGAGGCCCTTCGAATAAGCTGATTACTGGAGATTGGCCCTGGTGGGCTGATCGTCGGAAGGAGGCTCGCGAGAGTCAGTGGCACAACTCGAAGGGAGAGTATCGATTTAACGTGCTCCTCGGAGATGGTCATACCGAGTTTTTCCGATTTCCCGAAGAAGCATCCGACTGGAATTATTCGGGGCCGGATCCGGATCCTAACTACACCTGGTGGTAGGCCTGTCACTTCGCTGCCACCTGCAACGCCCGTCCGTTATCCTGATCGAGAGGCGGTTAGTTCCCCGAACTCACAGCTGTAGACCTTTTGGCAGGTCGTGCACTCGGCGTGGGATATTTTGATATCGGGTGTCCAACTGAACTCTTGGCCACAAGCGGGACAGTGGATGGCGTAGCGGTGGCTTCCCATCTGGTAGGTCTGCATCGAATCAAGTGCGGGGGTCGTGAGATCGGTGTCGACCAAATTGACGAGCAGTTCAGGGTCTGGATCTAGATTCTTGGCGAGGCGATTCGCCTGGGCGTTGACGACCTCTTCAAAGCAATTGCGTACCAAGCGGGCGTTTCCAAAATGTTCATCTCGTTGTTCGTGGAGAAATGCGAAGTGGTGCATCAATCGTTCTTTCAATTGCGGCGCCAATCTCAGGTCGTTCTTCCGACAGAGCAGGCTGAAAATCTGGCAGAGTTCTAGGGCGCTGTAGTCGGGAAATTCAACGAATCGATTGAACCTTGAGTGTAGCCCTGGATTCGAGTGGATGAATGTTTCCATTTCCTCTGGATAACCAGCGACAATGACAATGAGTCGATCACGGTTGTCTTCCATTCGTTTTAGGAGGGTGTCAATCGCCTCTTGGCCGAAGTCCTCGTTTTGTTTGGCCAGCGTATAGGCCTCATCGATGAAGAGGATGCCATCCAGCGCTCGGTCGATAATCTCATTCGTCTTGACCGCCGTTTGCCCAACGTATTCTGCAACCAGAGCGGAGCGATCACATTCAATGAGGTGACCCTTCTTAAGGACGCCGTGGGCCTGATAAATGCGGCCCATCAATCGTGCCACGGTCGTTTTTCCGGTCCCGGGATTGCCGGTGTAGACAGAGTGGTAACTCGTGGCGATCGCTTTTAGTCCGCGGGCGATTCTGGTTTGTTGAAGGCGGGCAAAGTTTGCCGTTTGACGAACCTTTTCTTTCACCTCATCGATGCCAACCAGTTCATCGAGCTCTCGAAGCACCGCGTCGAGTTGTATCTGTGGCCCGTCTCCCTCGGTCGCATTAACCGTGTTCTGATGATCGGCGCAGACCTTGTCAATCTGCTCAAGCAGATAGTGAATAAACCGATTTTCTTTCGATGAGAGGGATCCATCGATATGTGAGAAGGAGATGGCAACTTGGTGGACGAGATGGGCATAGAACAAGAGGATGGTAGGGGGGAGTTCGAGCTTGCCGATTCCATCGGCGAGGTCGATAAAAAACTTGTCTAAGCCTACTTTGACATTTTCTCCGACGGCATCGTGGAGGTGTGTGAATCGATCGTTAGCCTGTTCCAGATATTCAGAGACGGCGTCTTGGAGTCGGATTCCACGTTTGGGAATATGCCCTCGATTCAGGGCATGAAATCGATCTTTTTCGGGCGCAAAGAAAAGACCTTGAAAGGCTTTGGTCATGTCTTCGGTTCGATTGTTGTAGAGGCAAGCCGTCCAGAACTGGGCGGTGGCATCGGCATGTAAATTGAACTCACTTCTCGGGAAAAATGCTGCCCACGCTCCTCCGACGATTCGACGGAAGCTGTCGCTGATGGCTTCAATAAGGTCGACGGTACCGTCCGTCGTTTTTTCATAGGATCGGTTTGGCGGAACAAGGATCTCGAGAAGTTCGATGAGAAGCCGAGCGCCATAGAGTGCACGAGCGAGTTGTTTGACCGAAATCTCTTCGCAATCTGAAACCTCCGCTATTTCTGGTATTCTCGTTTCCAGGCGCGTGAATGCTTCAATGAAATCTTTGTTGGCCTTTAAGAGCCGTTCTGCTTGGTCGCGTAGCACGAAGCCCGAAGCGAGTCGTGCATCGACGAGATGATCAAAGGAACATCGATTGGCATCAGACAACACATCCCGATCGAGCTTAGGATTTTCGACCAGGCCGTTGGCATCCATAATGGATACAGTGATGCTGCCCGGGAGCAAAGGGTGGTTGGTGAAGTCCTTTACGAGGTTCTTCATGGTGTTCGCGACCTAGATGTCGTTTTGGTCATCAAGCCATCAGAGCCCCGTGCTTGGCAAGTTGAATCCGTAGGTGGGCGGCGAAAACGATGTCAGGGACGAGTTAGAGGGAACCCGCACCACTCCGAGTTCCCTCTGTGTCGCGGCGGGAGGGCAGGCTCCGGCCGTTTCGAATCACGGTATTCTCTGGGAGGAAGTACCGCGAAATCTTAAAAATAGCAGAAAGCGCTCCTGGGTTGTAAATAGAGAATCTATTGGATGGCGCCAGTTGGGGAGAATGTGTCGTTTTTATATCTTGTGTCGGGCGGTTCTTGGGTGCACGGACTGCTTAAGGCTAGAGGTGTTCTTTGACTTTGCGGCTGCGGTTCCGTAAAACTCCGACATCCCTATGAAGATGAACTCTCAGATTTGCGCTGTGTTTCTTGTGCTTGTGACTGTTTCTTGGCTACGTGCCGAGGATCCGAAAGCGAGCTATCGAGATTGGCAAATATACCATGGTGACTATGGGGGAAGTCACTATTCTGAATTGGATCAGATCAATCGTTCCAACATCTCGCAGCTTGAAGTTGCATGGATATGGCACGCGGATGAGATAGGAAGCACCATTGAGTGTAATCCGATCATTATCGGTGGGACGGTTTACGTTACGACGCCTCGTCTTCATTGTGTTGCATTGGACGGAAAAACGGGGCGCAAACTTTGGCGTTTCAATCCCTGGGAAACGGGCGGTCGAGGCGGGGGGCTTAGCCGTGGGGTGAGCTACTGGACGGACGGGAATGGAGATCAACGGATCTTCTTTTCTGCGGGGAATTATCTCTATGCTCTGGATGCGGAGACCGGGAAACCGATTACAAGCTTTGGAGATGGAGGGCGGATCAGTCATCGTGACGGGTTTGATACCGACGTGTTTTTCATGTCCGTTGGGAACAACACGCCAGGGATCGTTTGGAAGGATCTCTTGATTCTTGGTTCAACCACAGGAGAAGGGCCGCAGCCCTGCGCTCCGGGACATGTTCGCGCATTTGATGTGAGAACCGGTGCGCGAAAGTGGATTTTTCATACGATCCCACATCCTGGTGAATTTGGATATTCGACCTGGGGGCCTGATTCTTGGAAGTCCGTGGGAAGTGCCAACGTTTGGGCTGGATTTACCCTCGATGCGGAGCGCGGCATCGTGTTTGCCGGAACAGGGTCGCCCGCCTACGACAGTTGGGGAGGGAATCGGCCGGGGGATGGGTTGTTCGGAAATTGTACGATTGCGTTGAATGCGGAAACCGGAGAACGCCTCTGGCATTTCCAAGCCGTTCACCATGATCTTTGGGACTTTGACCTGCCGACGCCTCCGGTCTTGGCGCGCTTGGAACGTGACGGAGAAGTGATCGACGCGGTTGTTCAGCCGACGAAAATGGGGCACTTGTTCGTTCTGGATCGCTTAACGGGGGAACCACTTTTCCCAGTGGAAGAGGTTCCGGTCCCACCTTCACAAATGCCAGGAGAGGTCAGTTCCCCGACGCAGCCGTTTCCGCCGAAGGCTTTTCGTTTGGCGATGACCCGAATGGATGAGCACAATGTGACGGATCTCAATCCAGCGGCAACGGCAAAAGTTCTCGAGGATCTGAAGACGATGGTGACCGGCGACATGTTCATCCCTCCCGGTTTTACCAATTCAACCGTTCTTCCGCAGTTTAATGGTGGCTGTGAGTGGGGGGGCGCTGCGTTTGATCCCGAAAGCAATACTGTTATCGTCAACGTTAGTAACGAGGCAGAGTACACTGGGATGACGCTTTCGAAACCAAAGGAGAGCATGTCCCTGAATCGATTGGGGCGCCATGTCTATCGGGCTGTTTGCTCGTTCTGTCATGGAATGGGATCTCCGGTGAACCCGGCCTCGCCGTCGCTGAAGGACGTGGCCGCTCGATTGTCAAGGGAGCAAATTGCCACCTTGATGCAGACTGGTCGAGGCCAGATGCCATCCTTCGCCTCGTTCAGCGATTTGGAACGGCGGGCAGTGATCGCGTTTCTCTTTGACGAGGGGAATGACGAGGAGATCGCAACCAAAGATCTAACATTGAGCTATGCGGACGAAGTGCCGGTCGTCATGACGGGCCATATCGATTGGCGTGATCCCGAAGGGTTTCCTGTCAACAAGCGTCCCTGGGGGACCTTGAATGCGGTAGACCTTGATACCGGGGAGCGTCGCTGGCAAGTGCCCCTAGGAACCTACCCGAAACTTGAAGCCCGTGGAGAGGCGCCGACGGGTACCTTCAATCTTGGTGGCCCAGTGGTGACGAAAGGGGGACTTGTGTTTATCGGGGCTGCGATGGATGAGCGGTTTCATGCTTTCGACAAAGAAACGGGCGCGTTGTTGTGGGAGTATCAAATGGAAACGGGCGGCTACGCCACCCCTTCCACTTATGAAATCGATGGCCGTCAATATGTGATCATCGCAGCGGGAGGGGGCGGAAAGGCAGGAACGAAAAAGGGAGATGCGTTCTACTGTTTTGCCCTCCCGGAATGAGGCTTGTTGTGACGGTTCTTACGCGACTCCTTTCGACCTTGGTTTTTCTCGGATCCTATTGCGTTGCGAGTGCGCAACAGATTTCCTGGACTCCGACCTT
>CAJXVR010000427.1 GCA_913061285.1 uncultured Verrucomicrobiota bacterium
AGGTCTCGTGGGCTCGGAGATGTGTATAAGAGACAGGGAACGCCCCCCGGATGGGTTTGCTCCTTTCAAATACCGCCTTATCACTAAGCCAGATTACCGGTTCCCCAGCTGCCGTCGTGTAGCTCAAGACGTGGGCACCGTACAGGGATACCGTCACAGCTCCGAATTCATTTCGGAGCGCTACGACCGGAAGCCCCCCAGTTCCTAGGCCAATCGCGAGGCCTTCCTTCTGAAAGCGTTCTTGTAGTAGAGATAGATCCATAGCACTCACGGGTAGGCCACACTCAAGAGCCCGAATGAAAAACGAGACGACTCGGACGGCAGCACAAGCTAGTGACTTGAAAATGAGAAGGCAGTTTCGCTGTGAAACGTTTCCCCAGGACGGAGAACGATGGAGGGAAAATCCGGTTGGTTGATGGAGTCTGGATAATGCTGGGTCTCAAGACATAGCGCTCGATGTCCGAGATGATTCCCAGTATAGAGTTGTACCCCGGGCTCAGTCGTATGAACCCGCATACGTCGCCCACTCTTTGGCTCATACACTTCGGCAGCAAAGACCCTTTTATTCCCACCGCCGTTGATGACATAGTTATGATCGTAACCTGACAACTGCGGTCTGAGCTCCGCGATCCGAGCCCCTATCGTGGTCGCCGTTCTGAAATCAAGCGGTGTGCCGGCTACCGGCGCAATTTCGCCGGTGGGAATCAGCTGTTGATCTGCCTTCGTATAATGATCAGCTGCGATCCGCACCTCGTGGTCCATCACATTCCCCTCCGCAGCGAGGTTGAAGTAAGCGTGATTGGTAAGATTCACAATCGTAGCTTTGTCCGTAGTCGCCTGATAGGTCAATGTCACCCGGTCTTCGCTATCAAGGGTATAGGTCACTTGCACATTCAAATTGCCAGGGTAGCCCTCTTCACGATCGGCGCTGTGATAGGTGAATCGCACTGCGACGGCATCTCCAGATGCTTTCATAATCGCTCCGGACCAGACAACGCTCGCGAAACCTTTCCTCCCTCCGTGGATGTGATTTCTTCCGTTGTTGGCGGCCAGGTGATACTCCTTGCCATCCAATTCAAACCGCGCGCCGGCTATTCGATTGGCCACACGACCAATGACTGCAGCCGATCCCCCAAAGCCTTTGCGATAATCCGCAAACGAGCCCGATCCAAGAATCACATTCTCCAAGCGACCATTGCGATCTGGGAACTGAATTTCGGTCATGATGGCGCCCCAGTTCATAACTCGAAGTAGCATTCCGTTCTTGTTACGAAGGCTATAACGAAGGACGGTCTCTCCATCTTTGGTCGTCCCAAAGACTTCTTCACTCACCGAAGCCGTATCGACTGCATTTAACGGCGCAAGCATCGCCATCGACACCCACAAAAAGAACAAATATCTGAATCTACTCATAATCAAACCCTTGGTAACAACCATCTCACCTTCCCGAGCTCCCCCCGAGGCAGCGATATCTTCTCGCCTTGGAGGACCGGAACCTGTACTAAACTAGCTCATGCGATTTCACAAGATTCTTGGAACAGCCACCATCATGCTGTTCCTCGGCAATGCGATCAAGGCACAAGACCTCCGTTCCTTGGAAACGCAATACGCCCATCGCCTGAACTCGCATCTGACCCAATCGATCGTCCCCTTCTGGACCGACGAGACCATAGACATTGAAAACGGGGGCTACCGCCTCAATCACGATATTGAAGGAACCCTCAGATCTGAAGGAACAAAGATGGTGGTCACCCAGTCGCGAATGGTCTGGTACTTCGCACGGCTTGCCCGCGCTGGGATCGATCCCAAATCCAATTTGGCGGCCTCGCAAGCAGGCTTTCAATTCCTCAAGAAAGCAATGTGGGACTCAGAATATGGGGGGTTTTATTGGGAAGTGAACGCGACCGGTACTGAAGTCCTCAAACCGAAAAAGCATCTTTACGGCCAATCCTTCGCCCTCTATGGACTGAGTGAACTCTATCGAGTGTCGCGGCAGGCAGAGGTTCTCGATCTCGCAAACACACTCTTTGATCTCATAGACCGCCAGGGTCACGACGGCGAGCACGGAGGCTATATTGAATCCTTCGAGAGAGATTGGACTCAGGCAACGGACCGTCAATCGCCGTCCTACATGGGCGTACCAGCTCACTTCAAGTTAATGAACACCCATCTTCACTTGCTGGAGTCGCTCACGAGCTACTATCGAGTTGCGCCATCCCCACGAATTCGCGAACGACTCGAGGAGCTCATCACCATTCAAAGCAACACCGTCGTGCGGAAATCCCTAGGCGCTTGCACCGACAAATATACTCGCAAGTGGCAGCCCATACTCAACTCGGGATACGACCGTGTATCCTACGGGCACGACTTGGAGAACATCTGGCTTTTAATGGATGCCTGCGACGCCCTAGGCATCCCTCACGCCACGTATCGCGACCTCTATGAAACCCTCTTCGATTACTCCCTGCGCTACGGCTACGACAAGCGCCACGGGGGCTTCTACGATTCAGGCCCCTTCAACCAAATAGCCGACAATCGAAACAAAGTTTGGTGGGTTCAAGCTGAGGCGATTGTGGCTGCACTCTATCTCTACCGATTGACCGGGAAACCGATCTACCGATCCACCTTCGAAAAGACTTATGATTGGATTGAATCTCATCAGCTCGACGCCACCCATGGCGAATGGTTCAGCCAGGTTGATTCCAAGGGTGTGCCATCGGGGCCCAAAGCCAGCACGTGGAAATCAGCCTACCACAATGGGCGCGCCCTCATCGAGTGCCATAAACTCTTGCGCCCCTAGTCTTCGCCGAAACAGCGATCTACGACAACTACAGAAATGAAAGAACAAGCCTTGTTCCACTCCATCATAACGACAACATTCCTCGGGCTCAGTCTACTCGCCTCCACTTGGCACCTGCGCGCCGAGAACAGCCTTCCCAAAAGCACTCCGGAAGCACAGGGAATCCCTTCCTCAGCGATCCTGAAATTCATCGATGCGGCGGACAAAGAAGTGCAGGACATTCACAGCTTCATCCTGATTCGAAACGGGCACACCCTCGCTGAAACCTGGTGGGCACCCTATCATCGGGAATCCCGTCACATGCTCTTCTCACTTAGCAAGAGTTTTACCAGCACTGCCGTTGGCCTAGCGATTGAAGAAGGCAAACTGAGCCTCGACGCACCGATCCTCTCTTTCTTTCCCGACGCTGCACCTGAATCACCGTCATGGCAATTGCAATCGATGAGAGTGAGAGACCTGCTCGCCATGTCATCCGGACATACCGGAGCCGATCTCAAAGGGTTCTCATTCGACTCTGAGGAAGTTCTAACAACGCTCTTTCTCAATCTCCCCCTCACCCATAAACCGGGAACCCACTTCCAATACAATACGCCAGCCACCTACATGTGTTCGGCGATTGTCCAACAGGTCACAGGGGAAAAAGTGTTGGACTACCTCGGCCCTCGGCTATTCGACCCATTGGAAATCAAGAACCCGGATTGGAGTGAGAGCCCTCAAGGAATCTCCCACGGCGGATTCGGCTTAAGCGTGAGAACCGAGGATATCGCTCGGCTCGGTCAGCTCTATCTACAAAACGGACAGTGGCAAGGAAAGCAACTCATCCCCGAGGCATGGGTTCGAGCAGCGACTAGCCGACAAACCTCAAACGGCAGCAATCCCAAAAGCGACTGGGATCAGGGATATGGCTACCAATTTTGGCGCTGTCGGCACGGAGCCTATCGCGGTGACGGAGCCTTTGGACAGTACTGCATCGTTATGCCGGAACAGAATGCCGTGATCGCCATTACCAGCGGGACGAGTGACATGCAAAAAGTTCTCAATCTCGTCTGGGACCACCTCCTCACTGAAATGGCGGACACGGCCCTCGCACCAAACCAAGAAACGCAGCAAAAACTTGAAATACGACTGCAAACCCTTCAGGTCGATCCTATCAGACTGGATGTCTCTACTGAAGCACCCCTGGCAGGAGAAGGACAAACCTATCACTTGGATGCCAACGATTTCGGTCTCACGTCGATTTCGGTCAGCCAACGAAGCAACAACACGTCGCTGATAGCGCTGAGACACAACAATGAAACCTCGACCTTCACGTGTCGCGACAGCAGCTGGACAGACGGAAAAAGCTCCTTGGCGCCAGGAATCATTGCTCGTCTCCAGAATCGAACCACGCATCCGGTGGCAAGCACCGGAGCATGGATCACATCGAAGCAATTTCGCTGGAAACTCGCCTACACCGAGACCCCGCTCATCCTCGAGTTGACCCTCAACTATGACGACAGCGAACTCGAGCTAGACATCCGTCAGTCCGCATCCTTTGGTCAGCAAGTTCTTCCCACCATAAAAGGCCGAGTTCGGAATTAGAAATTTAACCACGAAAGCTTGACCAATTAAGGGTCACATGAGTCGATAGCGATCAAAGCGATTGAAACTACTCATCACATCGGATCTCCATTACAATCTCCAGCAGTTTGACTGGTTGCTGAGGACGGCGGATCGCTATGATTACGTGATTATCGCAGGCGATCTGCTCAACATCGCTGGCTACCTTGAGTTAGAGCTCCAAATCACCGTTATTGCCGAATATCTCCAAAACCTTAGTCAACGTACCAAGGTCGTCGTTTGCTCAGGGAATCACGATGGAGAATCCAAGACGGAAGCCGGTGAATACACCGCAACGTGGCTCCAAGACATTCGGTCCGACTCGTTGTTTGTGGATTGGCAAGCGGTCCAAGACAAGGGGAATCTCATTTCCATTTGTCCGTGGTGGGATGGGCCGGAGTCACGGGAAGAAATGACGGCAATGCTGGAAAGGCATAGCCACATGGAGAAGGACAAGTGGATCTGGATCCACCATGCCCCCCCGGATGAGTGTCGTGTTTCATGGACCGGCAAACGCTACCGTGGAGATAAATATCTCAACCAGCTCATCGCAAAATACAAGCCAACAGTCGTGTTTTCAGGGCATATCCATGCCGCCCCGTTTTATCAAGCTGGAGGTTGGGTCGATCGGATGAACGAATCGTGGGTTTGCAATGCCGGACACCAGCCAGGACCCATGCCCACAACAATCCAATTCGACTTGGAGAAGATGAGCGCTATCTTTGATTCGAGCGAAGGCCGGGAAACGGCAGATCTCAGTGATCTGAACGTGTTGCCGTTCGATCCCCAGCAACCGACTTAGGATTCCGGTGGATGAGAGTGGTAAGAATTTTATCCATCATCGCCAAGTGCCCTTCATCCTTCGAGAACTGTCGCCGTACATCGACTAAATAGCGTGTTGCCGCCGTCAATCGCTCGGCAATGGTTCGACACACCTGCAAGGTGATTTCGGGGTGCTCTACGAAGAAATCGAGAGGGTTCTCGACCTTCACTATAACGCTATCGGTAGCCGAGCGAACTTCCGCCATATGAGGGTTGTCCAGCAGAATGGAGAGTTCTCCATACACACTACCCGGACGAGATTCGTGATCGACAATCATCCCATCCTTAACGACCTCAACACTTCCCTCGATAAGGAATACCAAGAACCCGGAATGAGTTCCCTGTTCAAAAATCGTCTCACCCGCGCTCAACGACGTGCGAGGTAAGCCATCCAATTGAGATAAAAGTTTGCTTAGGTCGTCCATAGAGAATTTGTGACCAATCCACACCCTGTCTCTTATACACATCTCCGAGCCCACG
>CAJXVR010000428.1 GCA_913061285.1 uncultured Verrucomicrobiota bacterium
GAATTGGAGCGAGAACGAACGGTGCAATTGGCGGCGATTCGGGCTCAGGGCGACCAGATTCTGCAGTTGGGATTTCGATCCATGCGGCGGGCTTTGTTTGGGGCAAGTGGCTATGGTTTGGATTCCCTCGGTAGTGACGAGAGTGTCAGCGGACTAACGCTTGACGATATTAAGACTTTTTTTGAGCGGTATCGGAATCCGGAAAACTGTGTCATTTCCGTTTTTGGTGATGTTGAGTCGGCCGAGATCAGATCCGAACTGGATCGCATCTTGGGAGCCGCTGTTTGGCCAAACACAGAGGTCCCGAAGCATGTTGCTCCTATTGAGTATGCTCCAAGTGAATTTCGATTGAATCGGATTGTTGATAAGAAACAAGCCGCTGTTGTTATTGCGGCACAAGGAACGACCTTTGAAACAAAGGACCGATACGCCCTTGATCTCCTCCAGGAAGCATGCAGTGATCTTGGATCTCGCCTTTTCTTGCGGATACGAGATCGACTTGGGCTGGCCTATTACGTTGGGGCTCAGCACATGCCAGGATTGGTGCCAGGTTTTTTTGCCTTTTATGCTGGAACCTCCCCTGAAAAGGCCGAGAAGGTAGATGAGGAATTGTGTGCGGAAATCGAATTGATCTGTCGAGAAGGGTTGAGCCAAGCAGAGTTGACCCGAGCAAAGGCGAAAGTCGTGGGGCAGAAAAAAATCGCTCGTCAAGATCTTGGGGGAATGGCGATGGTTTCAGCTCTCGATGAACTATACGGATTTGGCTTCGAGCGCTGGGAAGAAGAGGAGGCTGAATACGAGGCCATCGCTTTGGAAGACATTCAAGCCGTTGCGCAAAAGTATTTGAGCGCTGATAAACTGATTCACGTCACTGTTGGTCCGCAGGACGTCGCAGCGGAGGCACTGACTGACGCTGCTAGCTAGAGTGACGGCGGCAGTTTGTCGGCGTGCTGCCTTCGATATCGCTGGAGAGATCCGGAGGGGCTAGCTTCGTTTAAGTAGTGCTTCCGCGTGTTTCTTAGCGGCGCTGACTTTGCCGCCCAGCATTCGTCCTAATTCATCGACACGCTTCTTTTTTGTGAGTTTCTCGACAGCGGTTTGGGTGCGTTTCTCTTGAATGGACTTGGTAACGCGAAAGTGTTGATCAGCGGCCGCGGCAACGGGGGCGAGGTGGGTGATACAGATAACTTGGTGGGTTTTTCCAAGCAGTCGCATTTTTTCTCCGACGGCATGGGCTGTTTCGCCGCCGACGTTGGCATCGACTTCATCAAAGACTAGGAGCGGGACGTGATCCTCGCTAGCGAGAACCGTTTTTAGGGCTAGCATGACCCGTGCGATTTCTCCTGATGAGGCGATTTGTTTCAGTGGGTGAAGTGGTTCACCAGGATTGGGCCCGAAGAGAAAATCGATCTGATCGATTCCTGAGCTTCGAAGTGATTCGATCTCTCCGTCGACGATTGAATGATTCATGATCTCGACCTCAAAGCGTCCGTCATTGAATCCGAGGTCGCCGAGTTGGCAGCCCGTGGCTTCGGCTAAGGCTCGGCTTTTTTGTTTTCTTATCCTTGAAAGAGCCGGCGCCTGCTTGAGGAGCTGGTGGAAGAGGGCGTGAAGATCCTTGTTGATTCGTTCGACCTCTGAGTCTCTGGATTCCAGCAATTGGAGTTTCGATTGAGCCTCTTCGCCGAAATTCAAGATTTCCTTGATGGATCCACCGTATTTTCTCTTGAGAGACTGTAGCTCGTTGACCTGTTCCTCTAAGTGGATCAGTTGCTCGGGTTCGATTTCGACCGAATCGAGATACCGGGACAGCTCTGTTTGAAGATCCTGAGCGATGTCTGCCATTTGAACGTGGGCTTCGAGGAGCGCTTCGGTTTGATGGTCTAACTGCACCAGTTGGTGAAGGGCTTGGCCTATTTGTGACACTTGCTCGATTAGATTGGGTTCAGAGTCAGAGACGGCAGCCAATACGCTGTGTCCCAGTTCCCGAATTTGGGCTGAATTCCTGGCTTTTCGGAAATCGGCCTCGAGTGCTGCTTCGTCGATCTTCTCGAGCTGAGCGGACGCGATTTCGTGACTCTGGTAGCGGAGCAGGTCCAGCTGTTGAGCGTAGCTCTGTTCGTCAGAAATGAGATCTTCTTTTTCCCGTTGGAGGGCTTTTACCTGAGCCACGGTGGCGCTGTAGTCCTCGCGCATTTCAGTAACACCAGCAAATGCATCGAGGAGCTCGAGCTGTTTTTGTGGGTCGAAGAGCGATTGATGATCATAAGGACCGTGGATGTCCACGAGTAAGCGCCCAAGAAGACTCAGTAGATTTAGCGATGCGGGCGAATGATTGATGAACTGGCGGTTGTTCCCTGAGCTGGTAACGGTCCGTTTGATGAGGAGTTGGTTGTTTTCACATGATTCGAGGCCATATTCGTCAAGCTGTTCGTCAATCGGAGTCTCGATGTGAGTAATATCAAAAACTGCCTCAACGATGCAGGTATCGCAACCGGAACGGATGAGTTTCCGATCGGCCCGCTGGCCGAGAATCAGATTCAATGCGCCGATGATCATCGATTTACCCGCACCTGTTTCACCCGTCATGGTCGTGAATCCGGGGCCAAGCTCGAGCGTTATATCGTCGACTAGGCCTAGATTCTTGATGCGGAGAGTCGTTAGCATGGTGAAAAAGATGGAGCCAGTCTCAGGGGCTGTGCTACCGTCCGTTCCAGGTTACTTGGCAATGTCCCGCAGGCAATCTGAATTCTGCTGAGAACGGTTAATTTATTCATTCATGTCCTTTCGATTCATCTTTTTAGGCACTGGCACATCGATGGGCGTCCCGATCATTGGGGCGGACTATCCGCCTGCCTTCTTAGCTAATGCGAAGAACCACCGCATGCGCCCTTCCATCTATGTGGAAACGGATGAGGTTAAGTTGGTGGTGGATACGACGCCCGAGTTCAGATTGCAGATGCTGCGGGAAGAGATTCGACGGGTAGACGCGATATTGATCACCCACGCTCATGCTGATCATATTATGGGAATGGATGATTGCCGTCGATTTTGCACCATGCAGGAGAGTCCGATGCCCTTGTATGCGAGTGATGAATCGATGAATGCGATCAAGAACGTCTTTTCCTATGCCTTTGGCCCGGGGCCGATTTGGAAAGGTTATTTTAATCCAGATCCGAGAATTGTGGATGGGCCGTTTGAATTGGGAGATTTGGAGATTATCCCAATTCCTCTTCCTCATGGTCGACTGACCTGTAATGGCTATCTCTTTCGTCAGAATGGGGAATCAAAACTGGCTTACCTCACGGACTGTAAAGAGGTTCCGGCGGCAGCGATTCCTGAGTTGAAAGGGGTTCCCGTCGTGGTGTTGGATGCATTGAGAAAAGAGCCGCATCCAACCCACATGTCGCTCGATGAAGCCTTGATGACGGCCAGGCGTATTAATGCAGGAGAAACTTGGTTTACCCATTTGACGCACGATTACGACCATGATTTGGATCAGGCAGAGCTACCTCCGGGAGTCGGGCTTGCGTATGACGGATTGAAAGTGGAGATTGACTAGGATGAGTGATTGGAGAGAAAACGGTCGGCCTGCAATTTTCCAGGCCTTGCTAGGATTGGCAATGCTTCTGACGTCCTCCGGGCTTTGGGGTGCTTCCCTTAGCGAAGGCGATTCCGTGGTTGTTGTATACAATACGAACGTTCCTGAGTCCCTTGCAGTGGCGGAGTACTATGCTGAAAAACGTGGGGTTCCCGGGGCTCAGGTTGTTGGTCTAGACTTACCGAAGGGCGAAACATTGAGTCGCGCCGCCTATACCAAACGACTCGAAGATCCGTTGCGGAAGCGCTTCCGTGACGAGCGATGGTTTGAATTTGATTTTGAAGTCGTTCCCGCCTCTCGAGAACGAGTGGGAAAGGTGATTCAATCAATAAAAAAATCAACAGTCCGGTATTTGACGCTTTGTTATGGTGTTCCGTTACGCATTCAAGCGGACAAGGAATTTGAGGAAGAGGGGAGGGATTCCATTCGTATCGAATTGCGGCGAAACGAAGCGGCTGTTGATAGCGAGTTGGCGGTTTTGCCTTTGGATCCGCATCAGAGACGAATTTTTGGCCCACTGAGCAATCCCGCCTATGGCGCTACGAATGCGGCGTCGATCCGTCCTGAAATGGGGGTTCTCATGGTTGGCCGCCTCGATGGGCCGACTCCGGCTATCGCCAAAGGCTTGGTTGATCAAGCGCTCCAAGCCGAGGAAGATGGGCTATGGGGCCGTGCCTACTTCGATCTTCGCGGGATTGGAAGTGGCGAATACAAGCTTGGGGACGATTGGATTGCCCGCGCTGCGGAGTTCAGTCGTCAGGTCGGGATTGAGACCTACGTTGACAATGACGGGGCAACGATTCCCGCCTCACTGCCTCTGAGTGATGTGGGATTGTATGCGGGGTGGTATGATACCCATGTGTCGGGACCTTTTAGCCAATCGACATTCGAATTCATGCCTGGAGCGGTGGCTTACCATCTCCATTCGTTCTCTGCTCAGACCATTCGCTCGACAACCCAGCATTGGGTTGGGCCGCTCTTAGCGCGAGGAGCAGCGGCGACAATGGGATGCGTTTATGAACCTTATTTGGCATTAACGCCGAATCTCGAACTTTTCTTTTCCCGGCTTTTTATGGGGTATGGCTTTGCCGAGGCCGCCTATGCCTCGCAACAAGCGATTTCGTGGCAGACGACGGTTGTCGGTGATCCTCTCTATCGGCCCTTTGCAAAGCCGTTGAACATGTTGCAGGCAGATCTAGCGGAGAAGAAAAGCAAGCTGACGCAGTGGATCGGTTTAATGAACGTTAATCGTGCTCTCATCAACAAGACGCCTGTCGCAGAGGTTACTCGGATCATGAGTGAGGATGTGAGTGTGCGGTTGAGTCCCTTGCTAAGTGAGAAACTGGCTGACATCTATCGGGATGCGGGTGATCAGGCGGCTTGCGAGGCGGCCTACCGGCGAGTGTTGGAGCTCAAGCCGAAGGCTGCTCAAGCGCTTCGGGTTCGCTTGCGGCTTGCAGCTATGCTTCGGGTGGATTCTCGAGGGGCTGAGGCCGTGGAAGCCTATCTAGAAGTCGCAAACCATCATCCGGACTATCCGGGCTTGGAGAACATTTTGCGAGATGCCCTGGTTATGGCGAAGCGGCTTGATGATGCTCCTCTAATTGAAAAAACTGAGCAGCTCCTGAAACCCTTTGCTGTTGAATCGAAATAGATGTTGATCTCCAGAGCCGGGGATCGTGATTGTCTCTATTAAAACATGAACCGAGTGTTCACAGGCCTTTAGCCCAGTGAGTTCGTTATGATACGAATGTTGCGGACCTCCCTTTCTCGTCTCCTACGGGGGTGGCGAGTGGAGCGGAACAATCCGGGGATGCAAGCCAATCATCCGATGGTTTGGGACTATGACGATGTCACGAAGATCCGGATTGGCAATGATGTCTACATTGGGGCCTTTACGGAAATTGCTGTGATATCTCGATCTCCCTTCAGTTCGGTTCCAGGCGCGTTGGAGATTGGTGATCGAACGCAAATTGGAAGCGGGTGCAATATTCG
>CAJXVR010000429.1 GCA_913061285.1 uncultured Verrucomicrobiota bacterium
TCGTCGGCAGCGTCAGATGTGTATAAGAGACAGCCCATTGGCCGTGACCTCGATGGTTTCTTTGAGGGAGCTTCCGCTGAGCTTCTCGTAGAGGGGGGCGATTTCTCGCATCAATTCTTCGCTGTCGACGTGGTTGAGGGGGATGACTCGGACCGAGACATCGGTGGGTTTTTCGGAATCAAGGACGTCGACCAGTCGCTTGATCTCTGCGATACGATCTTTGGGGGATGACAGGATGAGTCGATTTGTGGTCGTGTCCGCCCAAAGGCGGACCCCATTGGTCGATCCGGTGGGTTCTGATTTGCTTGAGGAACTGCGACGCGAGGAGGAGGAGCTATTGCTCTTGACGCTTTGCCCGCTGAGAATGCCATCAAGCAGTTTGGATAGTTCGGAGGCCTCGGCAAATTTCAGTTCGAAGATTTCGATGACTGAATCGGTGAGAGACACAACATCCAATTCTGCGATTAAGTCACTGAGGAGCTGTACGTTCTCGGCAAAATCTGTCGCGATGATTTTATTGGCATTGTCATCGGTCTCCATGGTGCCGGTTTTGGAGAGAATGTTCTTCACTTTCTCTTTCAGCTCACTGGCTTTGTTGTGGTTGAGTTGAAAGACTCGGACGACCGGCTGCCGACTGTTGGTCTCCTTGCCATCGTCTGCGACGACGAGGGTGGGGTTGACTTTGGGTTGTTTGCCTTCAGGAACGATGAAGATCGAACGTTCTGATTCGATGGCATTGAATCCTTCTAGTGCTAAGGCTTGATAGACCAGTTCGATCGCAGCTCGCTTGTCCATCTTTAGCGTGCTGATGATCGTCAATTTGCAGTTCACTTGGGGATGCTTGACGATGCTCTTGCCCGTGGATTCCGCGAGCCACTGACTGACGATGTCGATCTTGGCCTCTTTGAAGCTCAAGAGGATCTTCTCGTCGGATGCTTCGCTCGATTCCGACGAAGGTTCGCTTGGGCTGCTAGGAGAAGAGGGACCGTTGGAGGTGGCGTTCCCTGGAATGGTCGGAATATTAGCTTGTGCCAGCATGATAGGAGGGCTCGTCAGGGTGGTCTGTGGGAGCGTGCTTCCTTCGGCTGCGTTCGCCGAATTCGTTGCGACTTCTTGAGTCCTTGCCGTCGGGGTCTCAGCGGGCTTTACGGTATGGCCGTCCTGCTGCGAGGCTGGTTCCGGACCGGACGTGATCTCAGCCTGAGGGGCTCTATCGGCCGCGTTCTGAGCGATTAAGGCATCGTCCGTGGTACGGGTGAGGACAAAAAAGAATAGAATCAACAGGACGCCTCCTGCGAAACCGACCTTTAATTGTTTGGGCGTTGGTGTTTCCATAATTTGCTCCTAGCGTGGGTTGGTTGGCATGAGAGATTCGCTTCCGATGCCTGAAAAAATTGAAAGTTCGCTCGTTTGACCATCGTGTTCGACTAATACACGATTGGATCCGACCTTTAGGACTTTGACCCCTCGGAGTGTTTCTCCTTCCTTAACCTTGCCTGTTTGCCCATCGGGGGTCTGGAGAAAAGCGAAGGGTTCTGCGATTCCAATGAGTGCCATCGGTGGTGGTTTTGGAGTGCGACCGAGGATGCCGCTTTGCTGTAGTTTGCTGGATCGTTTCTCGATCGTTGGAGGAAGAGGGCCGTTCTTCGTTTCTTTCTGGGCCTTTGGAGGACGAGCACTCGTCGCCGCGAGGGCCTGAACGATGGGGGCCAGCTCGTTCAGGGGCTGGGTTCGGAACAGCATCTGTACAACCGGAAGCAGAACAAATAGGCACAGGACTATCGCAGTCCCCTTGAATCCTCGAAGCCAAAGCTCAGGCACGATTGCCTCCTCGTTGTTTCCACTGGCTGTAATCCAAAATGATCACATCGGCAGACCACTGGAGTTGCCCTGGTTTGCGTTTCTCGGCGCGAATGTTCATGGAATCGATAATCAACGGATAGCCGGTATGGCGGAAGCGGTGCATGAGGGGCATGAGCGATTTCAACGGGCCAGTTCCTTCGATTTGGAGAGTGGCGGCAACCCCTTGCCCTCCGCGCCCCGCGACTTCACGGATCTGTCCCATTTTATAGCCGGATGCCTTGACGAGTTCCTGAATCTTCCGGCCCACGTTCCCCACGAGGTTGGTATTGGAAAGATCGTGGACATTGATGCCGAGTTGTCCTCGAAGCTTCTCAATCTTCATCCCTTTGGTTTCGTAAGATCTGAACAGTGCTCCGAGTTGTTCTGCTTCGTCGAGCTTCTTGAAGTAGTCCTGGCGGTTGCCTTCAAAGAGGCCAAGGAGAGATTTGCCGTAGAACAGACTGAGATAGACGATGATGGCGATCGCGCCATATCGGAGCGTACGTTTGTCTTTTTCTGACATTGAATCAAGCATGGCGGGGAGCGTTCGATCGAGGGATAATCACTTGCCGGGCTGGTTTGGTTTTTCGGTGGGCTCCGTGTCTGATTCGATCCCGAGTACCGCTTCAGACAAGGCAGGGCGCCTTAGTGGGGGCTTGACCGTTAATGATATCCGAATGGTGAGGTTGCGCTTGTTCTTGTCTGGTGTTTGTTCGTCAAGGACGACCTGCTCGAACCATCCTGAACTCAACAGCTTTGCGCGGAGATCTTCGGGTTGTGCGTTTTGAGGGAGCGCCCCGCGGATTTGGATTTGTCGATCACTGCCCATGTCCAGCGTTTCGAGTTGGAAGCCTGGAACGGTTTGAGCGGCCAATAGGCTAATAAGGTCCATGTAAGGCAGACTCTTTTGCGCTACGTGTTCCATGAAACTCAGCTCTCGATCGAGTTCCGGTAGTTGACTCTTTTGTTCATTGAACTGCTTTAGTTGAGCATCAAGACCGCTGCTTCGCAGTGCGGGTTCAATCCTTCGGGTCAGTAGGGCTAAAATTACCAGTAGGACAAGGAGCGCAACCCAGCGAAGCAATGGGGTTCGATTTGTTTGGCTAGGCGC
Source organism: uncultured Verrucomicrobiota bacterium (assembly GCA_913061285.1). GTDB lineage: Bacteria > Verrucomicrobiota > Verrucomicrobiia > Limisphaerales > AAA164-E04 > UBA2970. The sequence goes on from CAJXVR010000429.1 coordinate 2,954, forward strand.
AAGAGCGTCTTCGTCGGACTTGAGTTCGATCAATCGTGCCTCTCGAGAAGGTGAGCGGCTTTTCCCCAGAACTTGGGTGACGAAACAGGCCGCCTCGCCCTCGGCGATGCCATGACTAGAGATTGTTACGTTTGGAAGTTGCGCTTGCAGACTGTTCAGGCACTCGGAAAGCCAGGGTTCCTGGCCCGCGATGCCGAGGGGCGCTCGGCTCTCATCGGCATTCAAGGCATTGATCAACGGCTGAATGGCGGATGCTTCCGCCGCTTCGTCTACGCTTTCCCTGTCAGCTGCTTCGGCACCATATCCCGTTTGTTCGTCATTCTGAGGAGACGAGATGGCATTCCACCCCAAGCTCAGTGAACGTAGGGCGGAGGGAATCCCGTTTTCGAATTCAATGAGTTCTGAGTGGGTCTCTCTGAGGTCCAACAAGCGGTAGTGAGAGGCTGATTCGATTTCTGGTAGCATCGATCCGGCACAAGCACCCAAGGTCCATTTCGCCTCTAGACCACATTCCTTGACGATGGTCTCGTAGTGACGGAAAAGCGACCGTTTGACTGCTGCGATTGCTACCTTGGTGCTGTTATTCTCCTGAGACTCTGGATTAATCTCGGAGGGTGTCAGACTTTGGAATCCCCAGGCGAGATCTGCCGGGGGGAGGGGCCATTCCTTTTCAATCTGCAGTTCGAGCAAGTTCTTCAATGGAACCCCTTTCGATGCCGGGACCTCGATGCTCCGCAGGGAGATGCCTCCAGAGGCGAGCGCGCAGAGGCATTTAATCTCTGATCCCTTCGTGTCTCCAACGCAATGGCGAATCGCTTCCTTGACCTGGGTCAAACTCTCCGCGTTCAACTGCCCGAGTTCGTCCCGTTGGATTGGGACCACGAAGCCTCTGTTCCGAAAGGATCCACGCCATTCGTTGGCGCGGATTTCCATGACGAGAGTGACTCGCGATTGTGTAGTGTGTTCGCTCATGGGTATTCTCTGTACGCCAAGGTAGTAAGGTCGTCGGCGCCGATGCGCACAATGAGTTCGATTTGTTTGCGTGCGCCGGTGGAGTGGATACGCCCTTCACTCAAAATTCTAAAGGTATCCGATCGCACGCCAATCCGAGGACAGAGTTGCTTGAATATGCTGTCGGTGATGTCGGGCACATTGAGGACCGCCCCCACGGATTTGAAATAGCCGGAAGAAGAGCGGTAATCCACGATGGCCTTGGCGAGTTCTCGGGTCATTCCCGGCAGGCAGCTCAACACTTCTTGCGAGGCGGTGTTGACATTCACTCGCCCGGGAACCTGTTCGTCTCCCTTCACCGTGACTTGATCGGACATGGAAATGAATTCGCTGGTTGAGATCAATTTACTACCGGATCCACTACTACTGCTTCTATTTGTGGCCCGTGATGCGCCCCGTGAAGACGATCTTGAGTTGTTTCGGTTTCGATTGTTATTAGACGAGCGGTCGTTGTCGTCGTCGTCATCGGAAACACTTCTGACATCCAGGAGATTGGCGATGGTTTGAAATTCGTTTCCCTCGCGGTATTTGACAATTGCTTTGGCAAGATCGGTGCTGATTCCGTCGATCATACTGAGTTCAGATTCATCTGCTTCCTGAATCGATATTCGTTTGTCGCCCGAGGCTGAGGTGTTGGCCATGGAGGACGTGACCGTGACCCATTCACTCCATCCGAAATCAAGTCGCCCGTCTTGATTGTCCATTGGCTTCGAAAACTCACCGTCATTTTCCTCGGGGTCCAGCGTCATGTTTCGATTTGCGTCTTCGCCGAGAAACAGGTCAGGCGTCATGCCGTAGACGAAGCGAAGTTCGTCGACACTTTCAAAGGCTTGATTGCGGGGAAGATAGGGTGGGCTCAGGGTCGCATAGGTGTCGGCCTCAGCGCCTCCAGGTGTCACTTCTTCGTTTTCGTCACGAAAGTCGACGATCGCGGCTGCCAGTGACTCACTTGAGCCGGGCAACTTGGCCAATTCCTCTTTTGAACTGGTATTGATGTTCAATCGCGCTTCTTCGTCACGGATGCCGTAGGTCCAAGTACTCCCCTCATCTTGCCCTGCGCCGTGTCCGACTCGAAAACTGCCTCGTGCAAAAGGAATGTCTCGGAACTCGTTTGTTGCTTCATAGAGCGTGCCGGTGTGATGGATGCCTCGCTGTCTGCGATCTTGAGCATCCTGGTAGAGAAGGGCCTTGGCTTTTTCTGCGCCGGCCAGAGCGAGGTAGTAGGCCTGAATTCGGTCGCCGTGATTCTTTGTCACCGTAAGGTCAATCCGGGCACCGTAGAGCGATCCAACGACAACGACGGAGAGCAACGCGAGGCACCAGAGCATGCCTACGAGGATTGATCCGTTGTTCTTCGGGAGTCTCACGCTTAACGTTGTGATGCTGTGTTCGCGCCACTCAGTGCACTGTTATTGCTGGCTGTGGCAGTTCCGCCATCGTCCGCGTGGGCGAGGTTGAGGTAGACGATTGTTTGAAAGGCAATGCTGGCTGGAATGGTTTGCGGAACACCAGACTCGTCGGGAGAATTGACAGGGCGGGGCACTGTCTCTTATACACATCTGACGCTGCCGACGAGCGATCTAGTGTAGATC
>CAJXVR010000430.1 GCA_913061285.1 uncultured Verrucomicrobiota bacterium
TAGAGAGGTCTCGTGGGCTCGGAGATGTGTATAAGAGACAGAAATAACACCTCCCGAGATCGTCAAACGAAAAAGCCACAGGATTGGCAAACAGGGGTTCCGAGGCAAAGATTCTAGCCTTCAAGCCAGGCTGAACCGACATCGCCGCGAGCGCATCCTCCGCTTCAACTGAAGGATGAGGCCCCGGCACTTCGGCGGCCTGGAGCCTAAAGACCTGAGCAAGCAGCATTGAAATGCACGCGAGCGAAAGCGCATTCCCTACTCGTGCTCGCAAAAAAATATCCATCGGCCGCTGAAAAAACATCGTTAACTACCCCTCTGAGAAATACCATTCCGACCAAACACAGGCAAGCGTCACCGGGCGAAAAGGCAGAAAAACTTGAATAATTCGTCCTTCCGACACGCCTAAGCTTGCAAAGACTGGAATACCGGGGCCCTCAAGAGACGCACTCACCTCAAATAGAATTCAATCCTGCCCTTACAAATCGCCGGTACAAGCTTTGGAATTTGATGCTCAGGGTCATCAATCACCATGGAAGCCGAATTGACAAGCAGAGCTGGTTGGAGCACACAATAGCGCAGCAAACATGAATACATCGCCAAGCAGAACCTACCTAGGCCTCACAGCGAGCCTTCTCCTTTCGACGGCCGCGAGTCAGGCAGCCGAGCCTATAAACTTTAGCAAAGAGGTGAAACCGATTCTCGAAAGCGCCTGCTTGAGCTGTCACGGTGCAGAGAAACCAAAAGGAGATCTCAGCATCCATACACGGGCCGCAGCCATCTCTGGCGGAGAAAGCGGCACCTCGCTGGTGCCGGGTAAACCGGACGAGAGTCTCCTCTACACCCTCACCATTCTACCAGCCGATGATGACGACATCATGCCTCCCAAGGGCGATCCCCTAACCAAAGCTCAAACCAATGTGCTCAAACGATGGATTGAAGAAGGCGCTGAGTGGCCGGTTGAAGTTGAGCTTGAGAAAACCCAAAAGATCGACTTCGTTCAAGACGTTCAACCCATCCTCGAATTCAACTGTGTTGCTTGTCACCGCGACGGGCACTCAAAAGGCGGGCTCCAGCTCGACAATGCTGAATCCGCATTCGCCGGGGGGGATTCTGGCCATTCCATCGTTCCTGGCAAGTCCAGCGCTAGCCTGGTTTACACCTCAACGATCCTTCCCGAAGATCACGACGACATCATGCCTCCGACCAAGAAAGGCGGCCCGCTGGACAAGGCTGTCACGGATATCCTAAGAAACTGGATTGACCAAGGAGCGCAATGGCCATCAGGACTTGTTCTCGAACCCAAGAAAGCCGGCGACGTCCCTGCCGGTGTCGACATGGAATTGGTCACAAATATTCATGCGAAAATCGTCGCTAATTCGCCTGAAACGACCGAGGCGGAAATGAAAAAATACACCGAGGCCATCCCAGGGACCCGCATCAACTTTGACATGCTTCCGATTCCCTCAGGCAGTTTCTTGATGGGAAGCCCTGAAAGCGAAGCGAATCGCAACGCGGATGAAGGCCCTCAAGTCAAGGTGAACATTGCCCCCTTCTGGATGGGCAAATGCGAGGTCACCTGGAATGAATATGAGTTATTCATGTATCCAGAAGAAATGCAGCGCCTTCAAATGCTAAGCGGAGACAAGACCAAATACCCTTTGGCCGATGCGGTCACCAAACCAACCAAGCCCTATGTTGAAATGAGCTTTGGCATGGGCAAGGACGGCTATCCGGCGATCAGCATGACCCAACACGCGGCAAATAAGTACTGCGAGTGGCTGAGCGCCAAGACCGGCCACTTTTACCGTCTCCCAACCGAAGCTGAATGGGAATACGCCTGCCGCGCCGGGACGACCACCACGTATTCATGGGGAAACAGCCTCGATAAGCTCGATGACTACGCCTGGCACGCCGACAACAGCGATTTCAAATACCAGAAGGTCGGCAAGAAGAAGCCCAACCCTTGGGGACTTCATGATATTCACGGCAATGTGACCGAGTGGGTTATCGATCAATATTCCGCCGAGACCTACCTCAATCATTCGAAGCTCGACTCAGTGGAAAACCCATGGGTCAAAGCAACCACCCCTTACCCTCACAGCGCTCGCGGCGGTTCCTGGGATGATTTCCCCGAACGACTCCGAAGCGCGGCTCGACGAGGTTCCGACAAATCCTGGAAAGCCCAAGACCCTCAGCTACCGAAGAGCATCTGGTACTTGACCGACGCCCAATTCTTGGGTTTCCGCGTCGTGCGCCCTCTAGAAGTGCTCGATCCGGTCGGCCTCAGCAATTATTGGACAAACGGTGTCGAAAGAGATTAATCTCCCCACAACACCCAACGAGTTTTTAACAGGATCCTCTCCGGTTGGCGGATAGATCCTCCCGGTAAGACACAAGAAATGTTTTACCGGGACGGCGAGGATTGAGAGAAAGTAACAAGATGAACGATCAGAGTAAGAGTCAACGGAACGAGGAATCCGTCAGCCGGCGCAAGTTTCTCAAAACAACCTCCACAGCGGCAGTCGGCGGCAGCATGCTTAGCTCACTCGCGATGAATCATGGCGTCTTTGCCGATCATCACGATGAAGTCAAAGTAGCCCTGATTGGTTGCGGTGGCCGCGGATCTGGTGCAGCGGACCAGGCGCTCAACACCTACGACCAAGGGCCTATCAAGTTGGTCGCCATGGCCGATGCCTTCCGGGATCGACTCGACGGCAGTTTCAATCTTCTCCACAAAAAACACGGGGACCGCGTGGCCGTTCCCGAGGACCAAAAATTCATTGGCTTCGATGCCTACAAGAAAGCGGCAGCCCTGGCAGACGTGGTGATCCTAGCAACCCCTCCAGGATTCCGCCCTATCCATTTCGAGGAAGCGGTTCGCCAAGGGAAGAACGTGTTCATGGAGAAACCTGTTGCTACCGACCCTGCTGGTGTCCGCAAGGTGCTCGCAGCAGCGAAAGAGGCGAAGAAAAAGAACCTCAAAGTCGGCGTCGGACTTCAACGACATCACCAAGCAGGCTACATCGAAACAATCAAACGCCTGCAAGACGGTGCGATTGGAGACATCATCGCCACCCGAGCATACTGGAATGGTAACACGCCATGGGTCCGTAAGCGCGCCGATTTGGAAGCCAAGGCCGGGCGCAAGCTCACCGAGATGGAGTACCAAATGCGAAACTGGTACTACTTCAACTGGATTTGCGGCGACCACATCACCGAGCAACACATCCACAATCTCGATGTGATCAATTGGCTCAAAGATGGCTACCCTGTTAAAGCGAATGGTATGGGTGGAGCGGAAGTCCGAGTCGGCAAAGACTATGGCGAAATCTTTGATCACCATGCCGTTGAGTTCACCTACGCGGACGGCTCCAAGATGTTCAGCCAGTGCCGGCACCAAGTGGGTTGTTGGAACAGTGTCTCAGAGCACGCCCATGGCACCAAAGGCAACGCCCGCATTGATCGCTACACCATCACCGGCGACAACGCTTGGCGATTCCGCGGTAAAGGCAAGAACGCTTACCAACAAGAGCACGACGACCTGTTCCACGCGATTCGCAACAACGAAGAATACAATGAAGCGGAATACGGCGCCAAGAGCTCGATGACCTCCATTCTAGGTCGCATGGCAACCTACTCGGGTAAAGAAGTCGAGTGGGACAAGGCCATCGCCTCTGAAATCTCGATCATGCCAGATAGCTTCGAGTGGGATACACCTATGAAATCCGTTCCCGGACCGGATGGCTTGTATCCACGGCCTGTCCCAGGGCAATCGATTCTCGTCTAATCGTTGCAACCGATCTCAAAAACACACCGATTTGGAGCGACTCCAGATCGGTGTGTTTCTTTTTCCAAAGACCACTCCCAGCTGACTCCCAGCTGAACCGCGGCACGAAGCGCGCCAAGGGGGCAAGTCTTCCACTCACTCCCCCGCCTTCCTCGATCTCGATTCACGAATTGCCCTTGTCCCTCGCCCCCTTGGACTCTAAGCTCCGGCACGTCAAAGCATGGACTTGGTAGCAGACCCCATACCCCGGTTAATCCGGCAAATCGCCTTTCCGGCCAGCGTTGGGTTTTTCTTCAATACCATGTACAACGTGGTCGACACCTATTTCGCAGGTCTCATTTCGACAGAAGGGCTCGCGGCTCTTTCCCTTTCCTTTCCCATCTTCTTTATTCTGATCGCCGTTGGCACGGGAGTCTCTCAAGGAGCAACCGCACTCATCTCAAATGCACTCGGAGCAGATAAACGGGATGAGGCATTCTTGTATTTCTTACAATCGATCTCTTTTGGAATCATTCTGGCCATCGGGCTTATGATTATTGGGCTCGTCATCACGCCCTCCCTCTTTCAGCTGCTGGGAGCCAAGGAAGAATACTTGAAGCTCTGCACGGACTACATGAACACGATCCTCCTTGGAACGGTTTTCATCTTACTCCAAAGCATCATCAATGCAGCCCTCAACGCTCAAGGCAACACGACGATCTTTCGCAACGTCCTCATCATCGGGTTCCTGCTGAATCTCGTACTCGACCCTTGGTTCATGTTTGGAGGGTTCGGACTACCGCCTATGGGGATTAAGGGCCTGGCACTTGCAACCGTCGTCGTGCAACTCATTGGTGGCGTCTACCTGATTGCTGCCGTCACCAAGTCGAAACTTTGGCAGCCCTTGCACTGGAGAGAAATGATTCCCAAGAAACAACACTTCAAGGATATTGCGAAGCAAGGATTCCCAGCGAGCCTGAACATGATGAGTGTCGCCTTAGGGATCTTTGTGATCACCTGGTTCATCAGCCGATTCAGTACTGCCGGCGTCGCCGCCTACGGCATCGCCACTCGGGTCGAACAGATCATTCTCTTACCGACCATTGGGCTTAACATCGCAGTACTTACCCTGACCGGACAAAACAATGGCGCTAAGCGTTGGGATCGCGTCCGCGAGATCTGGATTCAGAGCACGAAATACGGCATCACAATGATGCTGATTGGCGGCGTCATTCTCTTTGCCGCCTGCACGCCATTGATGGCATTCTTCACCCAAGACCAACAAGTGATCACGATAGGCACCGACTATCTCAAGATTGCCGCGGTGACCCTTTGCTCCTACGTCATCCTCTTCCAAACGGTCTTCATGCTCCAAGGAATGAAACGCCCGATGTATGCGATCTGGATCGGTCTCTACCGACAGATTCTCGCCCCGTGCCTTGTTTTTTACCTTTTGGCATTTGTGCTCGAATGGAAACTGTTTGGTATTTGGTGGGGCATTTTCTTGGTAACCTGGAGCGCCGCCTTGGTGACTTGGTTCTATGGCCGCTGGACGCTCAATCGGATCGCTGCTCCATGAGCCTCAGAAAATCTCGCTCACTGAGAAAGCTACGAAAGCATCCGGGCGCCGAGGCCCATCATAACGTCTACGTCATTGAGCTCGATCCAGAGGTGGCAAATCTTCCAAGCGTCAAACGGACAAACCCCTGTCTCTTATACACATCTCCGAGCCCACG
>CAJXVR010000431.1 GCA_913061285.1 uncultured Verrucomicrobiota bacterium
CACGGTACCTCGAGTCACGCCCTTATCGGGGCGCTTGCCGATGTGCTTGTGAGCGATGAAAACGTCAATGTTCGATTGGCTGCGGTTGATGCCCTGGCTGGGGTCTCCGACGAACCAGCTGTCCGAAGTCTGTTGATCCAAGCACTGAAAGAACCTCAGTCACCCCTGGTAAGTATTGCGCTGATTGAAAACCTTGTGCCGCTGGCTGATCCTGTCTCAGTGGCGCTTTTTCAATCCATCGCAGCCGATGAATCAATTCATGAAGCGGTTCGGGAACGGGCTCTAGCGGCTGCTCAAACTTCCATCTGAAAAGGGATGAAACACTCGTTCATAATCTGCGCATCGTTCCTCCTCTGGCTTGATTTGGCCCAGGGCGAGCTAGTGACTTCGAAGTTCCAAGGCTCTGACCCCCAACGATCTGTGTCAATACGAGCGACGAACGGAAGTGTCGTCGTAATCGGTGACGATCGATCTAATGTTTCGGCCGTAAAGAGACGCTGGCCAAAGAATTTCCGTGAAATGTCGTTCGATCGACCAGTGAGCTCTGGGCGAGGGGATCTCAGTTTCAACAACGAGTTACGCATGAAGAGTTCAGGAAATCGACTCACGATTTCATTCAATGCTCAACGCCGATCAGAGACTCTTTATGTGTGGGTTCCCATGGGGGTGGATTTAAAAGTTTCGACGGCAGGTGATGGATCAATCGCGGTTAGAAATGCGCGAGGAGAGGTCGATGTGGAATCCTCGCAAGGCGAGATACTGCTAGATAAGATATGGGGCCCAGTTGTGGCCCATGCCTTGAACCGGGATCTCTGGGTGAAATTTGCCGCATTAGTAGCAGGGCGTCCGAATTATCTGAGTTCATTGAATGGGGATCTGTCACTTGTTCTGCCAGAAGGTGCCGATGCGAGTTTTGATCTCGAGTTCTTCAATGGGGAAGTTGAGACCACCGTCCCAATCACCCTCATTCCAGGGAAGGGAAAATGGACGTCTGAAAATCCCAAGCTGTTTGAACCATCGCGACTCGCGGCATCGAACCGAGGCGGTACTCACTTTAGTATTAAGAATCACAACGGCAATATCACGATTAGCGACTACAAATTGGAGGAATTAAATGAACAATAATTTGACTGGAAAAAATCGAATACCACTCGTTGGACTTGTCCCGATGTTGGCCTTGGTAGCTGTAGGAGCTTCGCTCGTCCTAGCGTCGATCGATGACGTCAATCGAGATGGTAAACTCATGATTATTGATCGGAAAATGGAGCTTTCGAAGGGAGGCGTATTTCGGTTTTCAGTGCCTGTTGGGGCGGTGAAAATCGAGAATCATGACGAGGGATTTGTGGCCTACCACGGTGAGTTTGAGGCGAAGAATGAGCGAGAAGCCGACCGAATATTTCCCTTCCTAGAGGAGAAACCCGTGGTGCGCGGGAATCGAACAGAATTGGTCATTCAGTGGCGGAACAATAAGGCGCCTAGAAAGAGCAATTTGCGAGGCGAGCATGTCCTCAGAATCCCCAGGTCAGTGGATATTGAGATCATCACCGCTGGTGGGAGTATCGTTGCAGGAGATCGAGGTGGCGCCGTGGACGTTCAGAGCTCTGGGGGGAGTATTAAGGTCGGAGAGGTGCAAGGAATTTTGAATGCTCGTACCAGTGGCGGCAGCATCGCCGTTGGTGATTGCCACGGGAATGCGGTGCTGAACACGTCCGGAGGCAGTATTAATACGGGCCACGTTCATGGTTCGTTGGCTGCTCAAACTTCAGGTGGCAGTATCAATGTAGGGACGATTGCGGGACATGTGGAGGCGAAGACTTCGGGAGGGAATATCAGTGCCAGTTTGAGCCACCAAATTCAAAAGCCCGTGGGATTGTATACCTCGGGAGGGAATATCAACCTGAAAGTGAAATCAGATTTTCGAGCGACGCTCGATGCGAAAACATCAGGAGGAAGAGTAGTTTGCGACCTTCCGATGAAGGTGTCTGGGAAATTTAGCAAGAAAATGATTGTTGGCGCGGTCAACGGTGGAGGTCCAAAGATCACGATGCGGACTTCGGGAGGGAATATTCGTTTGACCAAATTCTAGTTTCGAATCAATTCAGAGCCCTTGTTCGGGGGCTCCTGCAGGGCCTTTGAGTGTTGTGTTTGCGTGCTCCTCAGAGGCCCTTCTTTTTTGCCTGGCTTGAAACCAAAAGGGGGGCACGTTGACGTGCCCCCCCCTCTGATTTTGATTGTTTCTTTAGTGGTGTGTCTGCTTTCTATGGTGCGATTCTAAAGAACGCCGCGTCGGCTGGGTTCGCCACGGTGTAAGGGCTGCTCGCGCCTGGGACGGACTGCCAGCTCGGGCTCGATAGCGAGGTCGTCCGCTCTAGGCCACTTCCTCCGGTCCAGTTAATCGTGATCGATCCATCGACGTTCGATGTGATTCCTTGGAACACACCTGGCGTTGCTGGTTCTTCGTCTTCACTGAATGGGGTCAGTTGGAAATAGTTGATGGCCGCTTCAGATCCGCTGGTCGCGGTCAGACGGAGCGTTTGCTCCCCGTTGAGGTCGAATGGGATCAGCTCTCCATTCGAGTCTGTCAATGTGACTGATTGGTAGCCTGCTCTGCCCGAGATCGAAAAGGTGCCTATAGTTTCTACGTTTTGATTCTCTTGGGCGGCGCTTCCCGAGACGATTCCTAATTCGAACTCGGCATCGGAGGGAGAGGAGACACGTAAGATTGCAGAGTAGCTTCCTTTATCAATTACCCGGGTGTAGTTCCACCAATCACCAGGAGCGATTAGCTCAATGTCATAGTCCTGGATAGCGCCGTTGGCACCGTCGGGTGCATCGGTATAGAGATCGCGGGCCACATCACTACTAATGAAAGTGTCCGTTTGTTCCTCTTTGGCTCCGGTGGCACTTAGGCGAAATACTTCCGGTGGCACGGCATCGAAGTCGAAATCTCGGTCGTCGCTGACACCGTTGACATCCAGAGCATCAATGCCGGACTTGCTGACGCGATCAAAATAACAACCATTCACCGTGCCTCCAAAATCGTTACAGAGAACGAGATCGGTGAAAAACTTGCCGCCATCGAAGTTGAAGTTTTCCGCCTCAATGAAGATGAGGTCATCAGGGTTGATGGTATCGAATCCAAGATTCACGGTTCTGGTGCCCGTCGGATTCGAGATGGTAATCTCAATGTTGTAGGCTCGGTTCGATTGAATGCCTGAATAGCTCACTTCGCGAGCCAATGGGACTCCCCCTATCTGTAAGGATCCCGTGACATCTTTGCCATTGACCTTCACGTTAATGCCGTCAACAGGAATCTCGACAGCGGAGACCGCCTTGAAGGAAAAGCCGTTGGCTGCATCGGCAAAGGTGGTGTTGTTGCGGGGGGAAACGCTTGTAATTCGGGGTGGTGGAATCAGATTCGATCCGGCCATATAATTGACAGCGTTGAAGAAGAGTTGTTCGCCATCGGATTCGAGATCAAAGATGCCTGCAGTGGAAACCGGGGCGTTGATCTCACGACTGCCACTGAGAAAGGCGAGTCTGTGACCCGCTAAGGTGTCAACTTCTGATCCGCCGTCGTGTTCCAATGTGATTCCCGCTTGCCATTCCCCGATGATCATTCCGCCAAAAGTAGGATCCGATTCCGTGCCAACCGTCGCCAAGAGCTTGCCGTCATCGATGATCGGATTGTTGTTAACTGAAAGGCCGCGTTGAACGATTCCATTGAAAGTTACGATATTGGCGTAGTCATTGATCATCACGTTCTCAGCGTCGAGTTCCACTCCTTCGAATATCGGGTGGCTTGGATCTTCCGCTTTCAATCGAATCAGGTCGACGGTATCGACAATGGTATTGCCGGTCGTGAATCCCTTTCGGTTGTCGCGCAATATGTATGCCGTCATCATCATGACTGGGGCCGTGACGGTGGTGTTCCACGCGGAGGCCTCATCGTCGTATTGGCCGCTGACGACGGAACGGCTGATGATCACAAGGTCTGCCGCGTTGAGCACGCCTGTATCAATGTCTCCATCGGCAGACAAGTGACGAGTGATATTGGCCCCAGCCGTTCTTAAGAGTTGGGTGTAGACATGGTCTGAGGCCATTTCGAAACCTAAGGCCGCGGCATCATCCGCCGGGAGATCTTCCTGTTTGTCATTGAAACTGACCCAAACGATGTTCGGCGCCTCCTGCGCGATGGTCGTTGAGACATTCAAAGACATCATACCAATGATGGAGAGGAGATGGATGAGCGTTCGCATCCCTGGTAGTTTTCTATTGGGGCCTTTTCTAGAGTTCATTTCCCGCATTCTACGTATATTTGTTCGAGATTAGCCGCAAATTGGTTTTGGCATGCCGCTGACCAATAGAATTGACCAGGGAATCTCGTGTGGTGGATGACTAAGACCATTCGTTTTCGTCGAGATTATTGCAAGGTTTTTGCTCGATCCTCTTGTGATGCGAGAATGGGGAAACTGGACCGGGAAGGGAAGGGAAGTGAAGGGAAGGGGAGAGGAACAAAAAAGACGGAGGCCAAGAATGACCTCCGTCCGTGCGAGTTCAGTGTGAACTATATTTGTCTCCGCCTTATCGAGCGATGTAGAACTTCGCTCCGCTGGAAGCGTCCACCGCAAATGGTGAGCTTGCACCAGCGACAGGTGCGAAGGCACCGTCGACTGTGTCAGCAGCCTGCAAGGTTCCGGTGTACTCGATCGTGATGCTTCCGTCGGCAGCACGTGAGATACCACTGATCGCCCCAGGTTGTTGTCCAGGAATTGGAGGCAACACGATTGGAGGCAATACTGGAGGAACGACAGGTGGTTCGACGACTGGAGGAGGTTCTGGCGCTGCCGAAGCAGGAACGAATACGATGTAATCGTTGTCGTTGTTTCCTCCGTTCACTGAGTAACGAAGGGTCGTGGTTCCACCGAGGCTTGCGACAACTGCATCGCCGTTATCATCGATCAACGGGAAGATTTCGTAGTTGTCCCAACCTGCGGTTGCACGACCTGGTCGGAAGTGACCGATTAGCTCGGTCTCTTGTCCAGGAACGCTGGCGTCACTTGTCACCCGAAGGAGACTCGTATCGATGGCTGAACCTCCAGAAGAGATGTGGCCGAAGATGCTGTAGGTTTGAGCAGGCTCAGGGAATTCGCGGGTGTAGTTATACCAGTCACCGCCATCATTCCAACCCACAACGTGATTGGTCTCAACATCGAATGCTCCTCGGAATTGCCCGATCGTGCCATTGTTCGTTTTACCGGCTTCAACACCAGTGTCGGGACGATAAACGGCCTGCGAGTTTGCATTGTTCGACTCGAAGTAATCAACTCCGTAAGACGTGCCAGAATCAACTTCTGTCTCGTCAAGTCCATCACCCAAGTCTTGGTATGTGCCACCAGGATAAGCGCCGGTCATTCCGAGAGGATTTGAGGCTGTCTCTTATACACATCTGACGCTGCCGACGAGCGATCTAGTGTAGA
>CAJXVR010000432.1 GCA_913061285.1 uncultured Verrucomicrobiota bacterium
CCAAGAACCTCAATACGATTCGTGACGTCGCCTCAGATCCGAATGGGGAGCAAAAGAAGGCGAAACAGATTTCAGCAGGCTCAAGCCCAGGCCCCAAACCTGAAGAACCAATCGAGAACCTGCTTAAACTTGACCCACTCCAGATCGAACTCGGTTACGGCCTCGTTCATCTCGCAGACAAACGGAAAGGAGGCGCGCTGCTCTCGCGCATCACAGGCATCCGTAAGAACTTCGCCAAAGAAATCGGGATCGTCGTTCCTCCCATCAAGGTTCGAGATAATCTTCAAATGCAAGCGAATCAATACCGCTTCATTTTCAAAGGGGAAGAAATCGTTACCGGTGAGATCGTTCCAGGACAACTCCTCGCAATGAACGCTACCGAGAGCACAACCGTTCTCAAGGGGATCCCAACGGTGGAACCCGTCTACAATCTTCCTGCAACCTGGATCACCGAACCCGAGAAGAAAAAGGCAGAACTCAATGGATACACGGTGGTGGACGCAACGACTGTCCTCGTCACTCATCTCTCGGAAATGGTCAAACGCAACGCTGCCGATCTCCTCGGCAGACAGGATGTTCAGTCCTTACTAGACCACATCAAGGAATCCAATCCAGCGGTCGTCAATGAACTCGTCCCCGAGCAACTCACAGTGGGACAAATCCAACGAGTCCTACAAAACCTCTTGAAGGAGGGACTTTCGCTACGAAACTTGGTCGGCATTCTAGAGCGAATCAGTGATTTTGCACCACATACCAAAAACATTGATGAACTTTCGGAACAAGCCCGACTCGCGGTAGGAGCGAGCATCGTGGCCCCGCTACTGGCCGAGGATAAGAGTCTGTCGGTGATCACACTCGAGCCGGCACTCGAAAGCCTCCTCGTCAAGGGCCTCCGCAAAACAACAACCGATCTATCGCTCATGGTAGACCCGGATCACGCAAGGCACCTACTCCAATCCGTTTCAATGCTGATCCAACAAATGATCGGAAGCGGCCTTCATCCCGTAATCATTTGCAATCCACAACTTCGAATCGCTCTCTATCGATTCCTCAGCGCAACCCATAGGGACGTGAAACTTCTTTCGTTCGCTGAAGTTCCAAATGCCACCAATCTCAAGAGCTACGGGGTTATTGCCTGTCCCGATATGGCAATGACTGAGTCTGAACTCCAACCAAACTAAGATGGCTGACTCTGAAATATCGTCTAGCGCGCCAGAATCGACAAACTCACCAGATGAGGAGTGCGTCTCCGTCATCGCAGACACCCATTTCGAAGCCGTCAGAAAGATTCAGGCAGAAATTGGTCTCGATGCCCTCGTCGTGAATTCGAGACAGATCCCGGCATCAGGGCTAGGAAGACTTTGGAAAAAGCCGAAAGTTGAGCTCACGGTCAAACCCAAGCAAACCCCGACGAAAATCTTGGAGGCCCCAATGCCACAGTCCCTGCCTGAGGCCCAAAACGTGCCACTCCGTAGAGCTCCCCTGCTCAATATCTACGATGAGGGAACGAGCGAAACGACCGAAGAACTCGCGATAGAAAAGCGCTCTCCAATTCTTCACGCAACAGCACAGCCGAATGCCAAAACCCCAAGCCCTCATTCGTTCCCAAAACGAGAATCTCAAGACAGCGCAGAAAAACGATGCGAATCCTTCCTTCGAAAAATTGGCTTGGACGAGCTGATCATCGCGAAAATCTGTGACGAGGCGGCACTTGAGTTTCAGAAGCGCCCCGTCGTCAAGAACCGAGAGCTGCTTGATTTCTGCCGAACAAGATTCGGACAGATCTGGCAATCACCAAAATCGGCATTTCACGCCGAGGATCGCCCGATCGTACTCCTTGGGGCACCAGGCGCGGGAAAAACAACGCTCATCGGAAAGTGGATCTCGCTACTCTCGCTAAAGACGGAGCTCACAACCCGCATTTGGAAGCTCGATGGACTACGGGCAAACACCGATGAGTTTCTCGATCTGATTGCCGAACTCCATCACATCCCAATTCACCGGGTCCCCCAAAGCCGCCCCGGTGAAGATACCAAGGAACTACTCTTCATCGACATTCCTGGAGTCGATTGGAATGATCCCACTCAACTCCAATCCTTAGAGGCGGAGATCGCGAAACTACCTGCCCCCAACCTCTATCTCGTACTCAACGCAGCCTACGACAACGATATCCTCAAACGCCAAATCCGGGCCTACGCACGATTTCCCATCAGCGGCCTGATACTCACCCACCTTGATGAAGAGAAACGATGGAGCAAAATACTGAACGTCACGATAGGCACAAATTACCCTCTCAGAATCGTGAGTGGCGGGCAAAACATTCCGGGCTACTTCCAGGCCGCCGGCTCGGAAGAAATTCTTTCACACATATTCCCCACAGAATCCTGAGTTTATAAGCGTTTTATGAATGACTGGAAAACTTGGCAAATCATCTGCTCTATCCGAAAACAACCATGGCGCAGATCAAAACATTAATGTTGCTCGGAGCCCTCACCGGCTTCGCGATAGGCATTGGCTTCGGTCTCGCGCGGCAAGGAGACAGCAAGTGGGTTTTTCTCAAGGCCTGCATCGCCGCTTACGTTGCAGCACTCCTCATGCGCTGGTGGGGACGGATATGGATTCGAAGCATCCGAGAGATGCATCAGGAGAAAACAGCGTTGGAAGAGGCAACGATGGAAGAAAACCGAACAACCGAAAGTAAGTCATGATCGCTGAAGTCGTCAATGCACGCGAGACAAGCTCCAAAGGACGCCGACGAAGCACGACTTCAAAAGGAGTGTGGCAACGTTACTCTACCGATGACTATGGCACGGATCTGGAGAATGATCTCGTGCACAAACACCTCCCTCTGGTCAAATCCGTCGTCGGTCGAATCGCAATTAACCTCCCCCCACATGTCCCTCGCGAGGATCTTCTGAGTGTCGGAATGATGGGACTTCTCCAAGCCATCAGAAACTATGACCCAGCCAACGTCGCATCGCTGGAAAGCTACGCCCGGCATCGGATCAGAGGGGCTGTTCTCGATGAGCTTCGTCGCGTTGATTGGGTTCCCAGGTCAGTCCATGACAAAAGCAAGCTCGTGCAAAAAGCAATCCTAGAACTCGAGCAAGTCTTGGGAAGAGTTCCTGAGAGCGAGGAAGTCGCCAAACACATGGGCCTCAAGATCGCCGACTATGAAGTCCTCATCGAAAAAATAAAACCGACAACCTTCATTTCACTCGATTCCGCCTCCAATCAAGACGGAGAGAATGACGAGCCCTTTGCAATCCAGGACGATTCAGCCAAAGACCCAGTGGATGAGGCAGCCAAACGTGAAATGATTCGAATCGTCGGCACAAAGATCGATGCCCTTCCGGACACGATGAGAAAAGTGCTCAGTTTTTATTACTTCGAAAATATGCGCCTCCGAGAAATCGCAGAGATTTTCGGCGTGACAGAATCCAGGATCTGCCAGATCCACTCACAAGCAATCCTTAGTCTTAGAGCCCTCGTTCAGGGACTGTAAATCTTTCTATCATGGTCGTCATACTTGGAGCCTTTATCGTATTCGCCTCGGTCCTAGGCGGATTCACCATGGCGGGCGGCAACGTTGCCAGCCTGTTGCATCTCTCAGAATTTATCGTCATCGGAGGAGCGGCCTTAGGCGCGATGGTCATCATGGCTCCCAAGAGCGTACTCATCGGAATCTTCAAACAGATGCTTGGGACCTTAAAGGGAGCCCCTTACAACCGAAAGGCTTACCAAGATCTCCTCCTCGTGCTCTACGAATTGTTCATGCTCGGGAAGAAAGGCGGAATGATCGCCCTGGAAGAGCACATTCAAAATCCCGAAGGGAGTGAGATCATTTCGAAGTACCCTGATTTTCTAAAGAACAAAGAAGCCGTTGCATTCCTCTGTGACGGTCTTCGCCCTGTCGTTGATGGACAGGTCAAGGCAGATCAGCTTAGTACCCTACTAAACGTCGAACTCGATAAGAAAGTGAAAGAAGATCACGAGCCCGTAGATGTGTTAACCAAAGTGAGTGATGCCATGCCCGGTTTCGGAATCGTCGCGGCTGTCTTGGGTATTGTCATTACCATGGGAGCGATCTCAGGTCCCATCGAAGAGATCGGTCACAAAGTCGGAACCGCGCTCGTCGGAACCTTTCTCGGAATCTTCATCGCCTACGGATTTCTCAATCCCCTGGCTACCAATATGAATTTTATCAATCACTCAGCAATGGATTATCTTCGCTGCATTTCAGCATCGCTCGTGGGCTATTCCGGCGGCATGGCTCCAGCCACCGCCATCGAGATTGCCCGACGTGGTCTCGGGCAAGAAGTGAGACCGACATCCCAGGAACTGGAAGACCTCATCAAGAAGGCAAAAAACGCGTCTTAATCAGCGGACGTAGTTAAGGAATTGCGATGGCAGCAGGTGGCGGAGGTTCATGGAAGGTCGCGTACGCAGATTTCGTTACGGCGATGATGGCGCTCTTCATGGTGCTATGGCTCACCTCCCAAGACCAGAAGATCAAGGAAGCCATCGAGCGAGCCTTTCGACACCCTTATCACGCATTCGAGAACAAGAGTGCCGGCCTTCTACCGAACGAAACGGTCCAACACGTCAAGGCAAGCCAAGGGAATTTTGATTCGATCTCCGCGATTGAACTCATGATGCTTCGCCAGATGAACCAGAAGCTTCTCGAATCACTCTCGCAAGATCCCTTAATTCAAGAGAATGAAGACGTTTTCGAGCTACAAATCACCGATGAAGGCGTCTTGCTGAGGATCTTTGACAAACCCAACACACCAATTTTCGAGGCCGACTCAACTGAATTCACCCAATACGGCACCTGGGTTTTGGGGTCCCTAGCTTGGGTCTTGGAACGAATGGATAAATTCGATGTTGACCTCTCTGGTCACACTGAACAGGGCCCTGGAGGTCCTTCGCAGGCCGATGCCCCCTGGGCGATATCTATCGATCGAGCCAAAGCCGCCCGCTCTCTGCTCGTTCAGCGAGGCCTAGGCAGCAAACGCATTGCCCGCATCTCTGGGTATGGGGACACCAAACCAATGAGTCAGCACCCGCCGACTAGCGAAGCAAACCGTCGCATCGAGGTCCTCATGAGAATCAAAAAGTCATGATCCGATAGGATCCCCTAGCAAGCACTCCAACTCCGGAGAAGGAAAAAACGTCGCCACCATGCCCGCCTCATTCGAACCCTTTACCATTTCAGATCGGCCCAACGAAACGGCTGAGTTCACGCAGGTCACTCCAGAGAGTACGGACTCTCCCACGCCTCCGAAACAAGGAGACCACGCATTCGCTAAGGCTTCGAAAGCACCTCCCGCCTATCGAGCTCCAGACCGAGGCCAAGAAGCAGCCCAAGACAGCGATCCAATCGACAACCTGTCTCTTATACACATCTCCGAGCCCACGAGACCTCTCTACATCTCG
>CAJXVR010000433.1 GCA_913061285.1 uncultured Verrucomicrobiota bacterium
AGTGGCCTTAATGATCACTTCTCCTTCCTCTGTAAACTTAACCGCATTGGTGACCAGATTGAGCAACACTTGCCGAAGCCGCGAAGCATCACCAAAGAGGCGAGCGGGCAGATTCCGATCCCATTCACAGATTAACTGCACTTTGGCTCTGATCACGCTGAGGGCCAGAATATCAATCACATCCTCAATGACCTCTGCCGGTGAAAACACCTCGTTCGAAAGTTCCAGCTTGCCGGCTTCAATCTTGGAAAAATCAAGAATGTCGTTGAGCACCGTCATCAACGAATTCCCAGAGGTCTTAACAGACTTAGCGAAGTCTCTCTGCTGTATGTTTAAATCACTAAGGAGCAGAAGATCAGTCATCCCGAGAATGCCATTCATGGGAGTGCGAATTTCATGACTCATGGTGGCTAGAAATTCACTCTTGGCCTCACTCGCTTGATCTGCAGCAATCTTGGCCGCTCGCAAATCCGATTCAATCCGCTTTCGATCGGAAATATCTCGCGCGAACGCTTCGATAACGGATTCCTTCCCGACGAGAGCCGGTCTCGAATTGATCTCTAGGACAACCTGTTGGCCGCTTTGCCCACGTAAGGACACCTCATATCCGGTAACCGTCTCTTTCCGCATTAAACCCAGCATCGTCTGGCTGGCAAAAGGTTGATCTTGATCAGCAATCAGATCGGACAATGGCTTCCCTTTCAACTCTCTCATTGAATAGCCAAGAACCCGAATCGCCGATTCGTTGGCATGCATAAACCGGCCATTCACATCTAACGTGAAAATCAGATCGCTGGCATTTTCAAAAAGGTTCTGCAGTTGATCCTTTAGGCGATGCTCTTCTTCCAATTTCTGTGAAATTGTTTCTGTTTGCTTGCCAACCTTTCGTCTTAGAAACAGAGCCCAAACAAATCCGATGGCACCGAAAAACGCCAAGGCACCAATGCTCTGTAGTGCTCGCGTTCTTGTCAGGAACGGCGGTGTTTCAATCACCTTGAGATCCTCTGACCGAGCGACCAGCAACTCGAAGCCAGTCTCATCCGCGCTCTCCGAGAGAATGAGAGAGTAGACACCAACACTCTCAATGAGCGCCCCTTCTTGGATGCGACGAACCCGTTCGCTGGCCTCCGGAAAGTCCATTCGCATTCGAAAGACCATATCCGCTCTCTCAACGACCAACGTCGATCGTTCTAATGCAGACTCGATAGCCACCACGCGGCCACCAACACGAACCCACTCCCCATCAAGACTGAGGTCCAGCATTTTACTTTCATCCACAACCGCCGGCTCTGGAATCTCACGCTTGACAAGCGACTTACGGTACTCCGCATCGGTAATTGACCAACGCCCATAGTGACGACTTAGGAATCCCAAAACGTCGACGGAACTGCCCAATTCTGGGGCTACATATGGTTCTCTAAAGTACACGTTGATTCCTGCGGAACCATCATGAAGGCTCACTCGATTGTTGCCACCCCGCCACAAAATATTCCCCTCCAGGCGCACTCGATTTACCGGCACTCCTTGTGGCCTAAATTCAAGCAAATGAGATATCCTGAGCGCCTCTTGACTGAAAGGATCGACCATAGCCGCCTTCAAAACAGTAAGGCGACTGATGTCGGACATGAAAAAGCGCACCCCCGTTAGCTGTCGGCGATCATTGAAAGAATTGCTGCAAACGGCATCAAGCTCCACGGCGGCATCGACCAGTTCTCGAGGTACCGGCTGCCCCTCTCTATTGGGAAGGTAGACTCGAATCAACTCACCTGAAATCGCCAAGGAAAATACCAGATAATGATCCTGCACTTCGATCTTTCGAACAATCCCCGCGAGACGCACCGTCTGACTGTCCTCACTCCCAGAATAGACATCCTGAATGGAAACAAGGCTCGGAACCTTTAGAGCACGCTCACCAATATGCACCACATTGGTCGCCCTCACGATTGGAGCAAACTCTCCGGCCGCGGTAACGCCTTCAAGCTCGATTCGGTCTCCTGGAGCTAAATCTAATTCCAATCCGTTCGGATGGACATAAAGTCCTCCCGTCTCATCCTCCACAAAGAGCAGATAAGCATCCGGCTCAGCATAGGTCACGGTCGACCGAATTCGAATCGGCACCCCGGTTTCTGCGAGTTCAACGGAGAGATTTCTAATTTCTCCGAGCGACTGGAGAGTCCGACCTGGAGACGCAATATTCTCCACCGACACCTGGTCACTCTGAGCGACCTCCGTCACGATCTTGAAACGTGACTTCGCCAGCACAATAGCCCCCCCCTCAGGAGTGCTGACACCTTCCGCTTCAGCGATATCTCCAATTCTGAGTGGTATCAATTGATTGCTCAATACCGTAATCCGTGCCCCCTCCTCATCTTCTAATAAGGCCGATTGCCCTCGATCGACCTCGACAACTTTTCCTCGAACGCGATAGAAGCGTTCAGGGTCATTCGCTGGTTCCGTAGCTAAAACGGTCGAGATCCCTGACAACGTTCGGACAAATGGCTTAAGCACGCCAATTTCCACGACTCGAAGATTTTGTCCGCTCGGAGCGAACACTTGACCACCAATGGCTTTACGATCGTCGTCAATGAGCGTCGTTGCGACCCCGGTTACTTCAATCCGCGAAAACCGCAGATCGTTGTAATTGAGATCGGCATGATCCTTAATATAGACATTAAACTCTCCGCCTTCGGTCACCATCGACAGACAAAGATTCGGTTCAACGTAGCTGATATCCCAAACATCGCCACTGACTTGAATCCATCGGGAATCGAAATCCCCGCTAGTCAGTTCCGAATAGCTTATGAGCTCAGCCTTGGGAAAATCGGAGGGAAGCTGTCCTTTCAAACTCGTCGCTCGAATCACAGGGCGAAAATCGCCCATCGCCGTGATGCCCAAGAGACGAATCCGATTTCCGGGTGGAGGCAATTTCTCAATCTCTCCCGACAAAACAAAAATTCCCGAGTCTCCTTGATCTAGAAACAGCAGGGACCATGGAGCGTCAGAATAAGTGACAACTCCCTCCAAATCGACCGAAAGACCAGATTCGATTGCAGTTTCAGAGCGTTCGAAAACCTCTGAAACCCGCCGAATCGGCTCGTTTGCCACAGCCGCCAGTAATTGGGATGAAAGACCAAGACTAAGCCAACAGCAAATAGGGACGCCTAATCGCTGTAAACTTTCGAAGAATCTGTCGAATCGACTCTGATACAAGTGAGGTAATCCCCTTCCAAGTTAGTGAGTGCGGCTCAATCGGTCTCATCGAGACATCGATCGAACCAATGCCGCTTTTTCTTCCGCTGCGTCGTAATCTGGATTCAGTGCGCTAGGCACGTCTGCTTTCGTGCGAACTTTCCAACGATCGAGTTTGATTTGCAAGGCCTTTGCAAGCTCAGGACGCACTTTTGCAAGATTGTATTTCTCTCCTACATCGGTTGCTAGATGGTACAACTCAAGTCCTTTGTCTTCATAGTAATAATGCAACTTCCAATTTCCATCACGAATAATGGAACAGGGGCGGGACCGGAAGAGGACGTCTCGCTGCTCGTCAACAACTCGATAGGCCTGCAAGTAGGCGGGGAAGTGCCAGAAAATTGCTCGATCGTTAAGAGTCGAAACCTCACCGCGAAGGAGCGGTACAAGACTCTTACCGTCCACGTCTTGATTTGATGGCGGTCTAGCATTCATGATGTCACAGAGAGTCGGCAGAAAATCGACGCCGATCACTGGTTCAGAAGAGCGCGAACCGGCTCGTACATTTCCAGGCCAGCGAACGAAGAACGGCACTCGGATTCCGCCTTCGTAGTAGGTTCCCTTGTATCCCTTTAAGGGATCCATATCCGTTGCGGGGCCATACCCCCCGTTGTCAGAACAGAACAGGATCACGGTATCATCTAAAATACCACGATCCTCCAGCTCCAAACGAATCCGACCTACCCCATCATCGACGGATTGGATCATGGTTGCCATCGGCACGTGGGAATGAAGCCGGCCCTTTTCTTTCGCCTGGTATTTCTCCACAAGTTCTTTCTTGGCATCGAGCGGGGTATGAACCGCAAAGTGGGTCAGATAAAGCAACCACGGTTGCTCACCGGATTGCCGAATGAACTGTATGGCCTCGTCGGATAGGCGATCCGTCAAGTACTCCCCCTCACTCGCATCATCCAAGCCCGGAACCCTCGGATGGGGCGGGTAATAGCCCTTCGGAGGGCTTCCTGAGTGCCCGCCCCCGACATTCACATCAAACCCATAGGGACGGGGATCGCTACTCAAATGCCATTTCCCGATCGTTCCAGTCCGATATCCCGCGTCGCGCGCGATGTGCGCCCAAGTCTTTATTTTCGGATCGAGAACGTCAGTTCCCGGGATATGTTCCAAGCGACGGAATCGACGATCACCCCGCGGCCTCGTCCCAACATTATAAATCTTGTGTCGAGGCGTGTATTGCCCAGAAAGCAAACATGCTCTCGATGGCGCGCAGTTTGCAGCGGAGGCGTATGCATCCGTAAAAATCATCCCCTCTTCCGCCATTCGATCGATATGGGGTGTTTCGTAAAAGTCAGACCCCATGTAACTGGTATCTTTCCATCCAAAGTCATCGAGATAGATAAATAGAATATTGGGTCGCTCGTCTGCCGCCCCATGCTCGAGCCCTTGGCAGGCTAGCCCCACCGACAACAAGGGCGCGAACAGCAAGAATCTCCATCGGAATAGTTTCATAGGCTTATGAATGTTTCTCTCCTTCCTAACAATTCCTTTCGAGAAAATGTCGGCCTCCCCCCGGGACAACACTCACGAATTTGAATCATCTTATCCAATTTCCCCGCGCTCAAACTGAAGTCGCAATTCCTTTTTCAAAACCTTCCCCGTCGCGCCTAAGGGCAGCGAGGCGACTAGATGGACACGTCGGGGATACTTATAGCTCGCCATCTCTTGCTTGGACCATGCAACGAGTTCTCCGGGAGTAACTGAAGCCCCCTCTTTGAGAATAATGAAGGCCATGACCTCTTCTCCGTATTTCTCATGAGGCACGCCAATAACGGCTGAGAGCGACACAGCCGAATGGGTCGCCAGAACCTCCTCTATCTCGCGGGGATACACATTGAATCCCCCGCGAATGATCATATCCTTGGTGCGATCAACAATGTAGAGATAACCCGCTTCATCCATTTCGCCAACGTCGCCCGTATGAAACCATCCCCCACGAAAAACCTCCTCCGTGAGTTCTGGGCGATTGAAATAGCCCTGCATCACCGAATGGCCTCGAATGACCACCTCACCTCGTTTCCCCGGCGGCATTACCATCATTTGATCGTCGACCACCCGCACCTCAACTCCCCAAACCGGCACGCCAACAGAACCAATTTTCCGAGGAATACTCAGCCTGTCTCTTATACACATCTGACGCTGTCGACGAGCGATCTAGTGTAGATCTCGG
>CAJXVR010000434.1 GCA_913061285.1 uncultured Verrucomicrobiota bacterium
ATCGCCACATGATCAATATTTCGCGACTGCAGCCATTGCCCAGTAAAATTGCGAACGAGCGCTTCAGAACGCCGATCCTCAAGCAATCGTCGAATCTGTATCGAAAGCTGGTCCCGCAATTGCCCCTTGGCCGCAAGGTCGAGCAGTTCCTCATCCGGCATACTTGACCAAAAGAAGTATGACAGGCGAGAAGCTAACGACCATTCGTCAATCAAGGTATAGGGTTCATTCGTTGACGCCAAATTATCCGCTTCTATCCGAAACAAGAACCGAGGCGAGGCCAGCATCGCAACCATCGCTCGAGCGATTCCCTCCTCAAAACGTCGTCCCGGCTGCTCGAACGTCTGAGCGGCCAAAGTGACCAAGCCAGAAAGCGTTGTTTCCGAAACAGGGCGACGGAAGGCTCGAAGGCCAAAGGCCCTCAAGAGTCGCTCCGCATAGGATCGTTGAAGCGAGTTTTCCCCGGCCGGCTCCCCCTCAGGGAAAAAAGTCGCGTAGCGTTCAGGGGCCACCCAGTAGCTTTCCTCGGCCGGCCCTCGCGCTACGAATGACTTGATCCGAAAATCCAACCGATTGATCTTCTTCTCGACGGATACCAGCGGTTGCACATCCACTGTCAATCGATGCCTTCCTGCTTCCAGAACCCTTACCGCTTGATACGTGAAACTCGCGCCTCGATCCGGATCGTCAGAAAAAGCATAAATAAATTCGTCCTGAGCAATCTCATCACCATCAACAGAGAAAACCGCCCGACAACGCCCAGGATCGTAAGCGAACTCCCCATCAACGTGAACCGTAAACCCAAGCTCGTATTCCCCACTGTAACTAAGATCAATGGTACTAGTGAGCATAGCCGCCTGATAAAACGAAATCCGATCACCATTATGTTCTCCGTTAGCCGAGAGAAACGTATCTCCCGACACCGAGAATTCAGGTCTCACTCTCGAAACCGTCGGCACTGCCTCTGCCACGATCACCTCAGCTGCTTTGACGTATTTCTCTAGCAACAGCGGCGAAACGCTCAAGACGTCACCGATATTGTCAAAGCCATACCCAGTATCATCAGGGGGAAACTCCAAATCCGAATCAAAATCCACGCCCATAAGATCACGAATCGTGTTGCGATACTCGACCCGGTTCAAGCGTCTCACGGTAACGCGGCCAGGATCGGGGTTTGTTTGATCGATTCCGAAGACCTCGCTTTGCACCCAGTCGACGATCGCAGCTTTCTCCTCAGGCGTAAGCTGCGGTTTCCGCTCTGGGGGCATGATCCGAGATCGAATGTTCTTCACCACATCCAACCAAAGACCGCGCTGCCCCAAGAGCTCGGCATCGTCAGCAAAGGCATCCAATGCCAGCGACCCCTTGGCGGCCCCATCGCCGTGGCAATCAAAGCAACGATCCTGCAGAATTGGCAGGATCTCATCACGAAATCGCTCCGCCCCGGCCCGCGAGCCTGCCGCTAGAGACGAGTCAGCCAGAGACAGCAAGAACACTTGAAAAATAAGCCACTGATTCGCTTGCCGGATCATCTATTCTATTTCGAGTTGAAATTCGTTCTTCTGGCAACGCCAAAAGAACAGACTCTGATCAATGGTGCCATACGGTTGAATATTGCCTCAGCCAAACTTAAACAGCAATCAGATTTGGAACAGCCAAAAGCCTCAAAATAGCGCGAACATGAGATCGAAAACGATAATTTCAAGGAATCGAAAGCCGGTCAGGTCACGGCTTTCGAGGAACCAAAAAGTGGTTACTTAATGTCCCCTCAGCTATTTCAAGGGCGCAGGAATAGATCCCCTATCAAGATGAGACCAGCGTAAGCGCTGTGTAGAAAGACCATTGGGTCGGCGATCCCTACCAAGTATGAGCTGAATCGATATCGATCCTTAGAGCGCAAGAGCGCAGCCGTCGCTTTGATCACAGATCACTCAATCTCGGAGGAGTTTTCGCACAGTCTCGTGTTCGTGCGTGCGCGCCTTCCGCCGCTACGCCAAAAGCGGCTTAATCACTGAACCATGAACGTTGGTAAGTCGGCGTTGAATACCGTTGTGATAGTATGTAAGGCGTTCGTGATTGAGCCCTAACTGGTGTAGCACCGTGGCATAGAAGTCATACCAGTCGACACGATTATCAACCGCCTTGAGACCTAGTTCATCGGTCGCCCCATATGAAAAACCCCGCTTGAGACCACCGCCAGCCAGCCAGACTGAGAATCCATATTGATTGTGGTCGCGGCCACGTCCCACTTCGTCCGCTTTACTCTGCGCAAAAGGCGTTCGTCCGAATTCACTGGTAAAGAGCACTAGCGTCTCATCCAGCATCCCTCGGAGACGAAGATCCTTAAGCAGGCCAGCGATTGGTTGATCAATTCTGAGAGCTTCTCGACCGTGATTTCGCACCATGTCTTCGTGTCCGTCCCAATTGATTCGTGGCGAGCCGAAGGCACCTCCGGAAAACATTTGAACAAAACGGACCCCTCGCTCCAAGAGACGGCGAGCAAGCAGACAACCACGACCAAAATCCACGCACTCAGGTCGTTCCAATCCATAGAGCGATTGAATACTCGCAGGTTCTGTTTCGAGAGCCGAGACTTCGGGAACGGCAAGTTGCATTCGGGCCGCCAGCTCATAGCTCCGAATACGCGCACTCAATACATCGTCACCTTGGCGCCGTTCCGCATGTCGCTGATTGAGGCGAGCGAGATACCCCCTCCCGGCGCGCTCCGCACTCGCGGTGATCGGTCGGGCCGGAAACAGGTCATCAATTGCCTGTCCTCTGGCTCGCATAGGAACCCCTTGATGACGAGCCGGAAGAAATCCATTGGTCCAATTGATCGACCCGCCCGCTGGATAGCCACGAGGATCGGGAATCACCACATAGGCCGGTAGATCATCGGTCTCACTACCGAGTCCGTAGGACAACCACGAACCGGCCACCGGGAAGCCGTTCAAACGAAAGCCCGTGTTTTCCTGAAAGGTCGCAGGGGTATGATTGGAGGTTTCAGCAAACATCGACCGAATAACGGTCAGCTCATCGGCTATCCCTGCCAAATGAGGGAAAAGATCGGATATCCAGAGCCCACTTTGACCGCGCTGCTGAAAAGCCCAGTCATTTTTCTTGAGCCTGCCCACTTGCCCAAAAAACACATCCGGTCGCTCGTCTCCTGGCAAGGATTGCCCATGAGCGCGCTCGAGTGCGGGCTTGTAGTCAAAGGTATCGACCTGGCTCAGCCCACCACACAGAACGATATGAATCACCTGCTTCACGTTCGCCGTCTGGTGAGGCGGCGTCGCGCCCCTAGTTCCAAACTGACCTTCGGCTTGAAGCAAACCCGCCTTCATGAGTAGCCGAGAGGCAGCGATACCCGCCAACCCCGTAGACGCCGTTGAGAGAAAACTGCGCCGGCTTTCTGGTCGGCCAGCGCTCCAATACTGGGTCCAATCAATCGACATAAAGAAATTCGCTACTATTGAATAAAGCGCGAGCAAAAGCCGCCCGGCCATGGGATTGAATCAAGCCCAGCGCGTCTGTGGTTTCTTCCGGTGACGGCCCGCGTCCGTAGCACCAACGAAAGGCATGACTCACTTCATCTGCCAAGCCCTCCCCTTCAATCTGCTTCATACGTTCCGCGAGGGCATCACTCATCCGCAAGACAAACGAGTGATTCATCAAGGTCAAAGACTGCAACGGCGTAGTCGTCACCGCTCTCTTAGGAGCGGTGGCTGAAGGATCAGGGCAGTCAAACACATCAAGAAAGGGACTTCTACCCGAACGAACCCACATGCGATACAGGCTTCGTCGATGAAAACTCTC
This sequence comes from uncultured Verrucomicrobiota bacterium, assembly GCA_913061285.1. Lineage (GTDB taxonomy): Bacteria > Verrucomicrobiota > Verrucomicrobiia > Limisphaerales > AAA164-E04 > UBA2970. The sequence goes on from CAJXVR010000434.1 coordinate 3,817, forward strand.
TCCAACCGGATCAAGCATTTCATAGAACTGCGAATTGTGGACATAGGTTGAAAAATCCTGAAATCCGGGCCCGCCCATCTCCTGGTTCAATAACCCTGAAGCGGTCAGCATTGCGTCTCGCAACACCTCGGCCTCAACACGACGAGGACTCACCCGCCAAAGGAGTCGGTTCTCTGCATCGATTGCATGTGCCTCCGACCGCCAGAGAGACGATTGACGATAGGTCCTTGAAGTGAGAATCAACCGATGAAGCGCCTTGAGATCCCAATTCCGTTCGATCAGCTCGACCGCCAACCAATCCAGCAAGTCCGGATGAGAGGGACGTCCGCCGCTAAAGCCAAAATCACTCGGGGTCCCAACAAGTCCCGACCCAAAATGATAAAACCAAAGACGATTCACAATCACTCGTGCAAACAGGGGATTTGAACGGTCGCTTATCCAACGAGCCAACGCGACACGCCTCAAGGCCTCAGGAGCATTCTCATCGAGTCCGAAGTCAGCACTTCCTCCCTGTAGGGCAGTGATCCCCCCAGCCCGAACTCGATCCCCGAGCAGGGACGGATTACCTCGCTTCAACACGTGCACGACATCCGCTTTCTTAGGGGAGACAGCGTACGCTTTCCCGGCAGTCCATCGCTCACGCTGTAATTGCAATTGATCGCGCTCGAATCGCCATTCCCCACGCGCGATTCTTCCGTCAATATCCAAGCCCTCCACGATTTCTGCTTCGCTCACATATTCGCTTGTCACGCCTGCCATCGAGGCGATTTCTATGGGAGAGAGCGCCAAATCAAACACGCCCAGATGCTCGCTACCTTCCATCCCTCTCACACGCACCCGATACTCACCTGCAGCGTATCGGACAGACGACCGCCACTTGACTGGAGCTCCAACCGGCTGTCCATCAGCGAAGGTCCAAACCTGACCGTCAGGCCGAAAGACGATCGTCAATTGAAGGTCGCCCAGCCCCTCTTCGCCGACGAGGAGCGAGGACATGGAACGGACCTCCTCCCTTTCATAACGAAGCCACAGCTGCCCCGACTGATCCAGAGTCAGCGTCTCCTTGGGTGATCCATCCAAGGTCTCGAGTTGGATCATAATGGACCGATCTGGCACACTGGAAGCAGCTCGCAATTCTAGATGAAGGGACTTTTCGGCAAGCGTCTTGTCGCCAAGAAACATCGACGTCCCCTTTGTGAGCTCAATCACCGGATCAACGAGACTCGCAACAAAGGGATCGACTTTTCTCGCCGCAACAATTTGAGCAGTCACCGCCTTCGCTTGCAGACTCAGTTGCTCGTCTATTCGATTGATTCGAGCATTGTAAGGATTGTTCTTTGTTGCCAACGGGGCAGGATCTAGAGCGACTCTGCGGTCCCCGGGACGAACGCCCGCCAGTGCCGCCGAGAGCTGATAGTACTCACGCTGTAGAATCGGATCAAACTTGTGATCATGGCAACGGGCACAATGGACAGTCAGCCCCAAAAAGGCCTGCCCTACCGTGCTAATGTAGTCCTCCATTTCATCCTGGCGCACCACCGCACGCATCGCTGCACTTTGTTGGGACTGTCTCTTATACACATCTGACGCTGCCGACGAGCGATCT
>CAJXVR010000435.1 GCA_913061285.1 uncultured Verrucomicrobiota bacterium
ACGAGATGTAGAGAGGTCTCGTGGGCTCGGAGATGTGTATAAGAGACAGAGTATGAACGTCTTGCGGCCAATGGTTTTTTGCTCTATTCGGTTGGCAAGAATGGGATCGACGAGGGAGGCAATTATCGTCCAAGCAGCAATTCAAATACCCCCGGCCAAGACGACCGCGCCTGGTTTGTGGATCCAAATGTTCCGGCCATTCCTGAGTTTAGCGCTCAAGGCACACCAAGCAACTCCCTCCAAATGGACCCAGAGATGATGAAACGCTACGGACTCCAACCAACTGGCCAGTAAGCAAGCCTAAGGATTGGAAACATGCCAGGGCCTAGTCAACAGTCATCAGGACTTTCCCAGTAGCCACGTCCCAGATTCGGAGTAGGCCCTTCTGCCCCCCGGCAGCGACAAGCCGTCCGTCACTGGTCACGGACTCCGTTAGGACAAAGTCGCTTGATTCCGACATTGATCTCCGCCGTTTTCCATCCAGTCCATAGACAGCGATTGTTGAGTCCCCTGAACTTGCGACCACTTCCGCTGTTGCCCCAATAAAACTAACTCCCGTGACTTCTTTTTTGAACCCCTCGATGTTCTTCTTCCGCTTCCCTGTGGTCACATCCCAAACCTTGGCCATTCCGTCGGCGCCCGCACTGACGAGCACGCGCCCATCCGCCTGCCATGAGACGTCCATCACATAGTGAGTATGCCCCTCAAAGGCATACACCGGCTTATCATTCCTCAGATCAAAAACCCGGGCAAAGCGGTCAGCACTTGCAGAGGCAAGTAAGTTTCCGTCTGGAGAGAATTGAACGGCGAATACAACGTCACTGTGAACGTCGATGAAGTCATGAACGAGTTCCTCCGTTTCCATATCCCAAACCTTAATACTCCCGCTCCGACTAGGATCCCCACCGCCAGCAGCAAGCAGTTTCCCATCCTCGCTAAAATTCAGCGCATTGATTCGGTCGGCAAAACCGGGCACTTGAATCGTCCGACTTAAGTGCCACGATTGATCGAGTGGGTTTAGGGATGCCTTACCATCCATCCTTACCCTCAGCAGAGCTCGATCAGTCACGAGATGAGACACGATTACGTCTGACTCGCTCGGGACATAGTCAAGTTCCTCACCAGTATCCGCCCACCAAAAACTGGCGGAAGCATCCTCTCCAACGGCCACGACACGATCCCCCGCCGATGTGAATTGAATGCTCTGGAAGGGAAGCAAGGCCACATCCACTGCCGCTTTCATTTGTGAAAGTGTCTCCCCCCCCTTCTCCACGGCAACGTTGGCCGCCCCAAGAGACGCTTCTGCCTGTCGTTTCACATCACGCTCGCGCTCGACGGACTCCTTCGCCAAGGTCAGCTCATCGCTCGCAATCTTTACAGCCTGACTCGCAGCATCAAAATTCTTCCGATCGGCTGCTATCGCCTTCTCAGCTACTTCAACCGCATCCTTGGCCTCTTTCTTCTTCTCTTGAAGACCACTCTGAAAGCTCTCCAAGGCAGATTCAAAGTCTCTTACGACGATGGCCAAATCAGCAACCTTTCCTAGTTGAGCATCCAGTTGCCCTCCCTCAATAACGTCACTCGCTTCCTGATCAGTCTCCAACTTGCGAACGCTCGCTACCAAGGCCCGCAAGTCCGCAGTCCCTTCACGGTAATCTAGTCTAGCCTGATCTAGACTTGCTTCGGCAGCATCCAATTCCTCATCAAGTTTGACATCAAGCTCCTTGGCATCGACCAGCGTAGATTCACTCTTGGTTAGTTTCTTCACCGCCTCTGAGTGAGCCGCGGTTTTTCCTTCCCATTCTTTCTCCGCTGTAGCAACCCGTTCTATCGCCTTCTCGAGTTGCTCCTTGGCTTTCTCCAAGGCAGCGCTCGCCAACTCCGCCCCACCTTTCAGAAGTCCCACGTGTCGTTGTGCTTCCTGGAAACGCCTTTGCTGAGGTCGAGCACCCGAAAAGGAAAAAAGGCGCTTACCCCGCGCCAAGTCCCATAACGAAGCATGGCCATCGCCAGAAGCAATAACAAGACGATCTCCCCGAGCATCCGTTGCCAGTTGTTCTACTGATTTCCCAATCTCGATCGAACGTGAGTTTTCTCCACTCTGGAGGTCTATAAAATAAAGTCTTCCAGGGACCGTTCCGATGAGGAGCCTGTCACTCCCATCGGGCATGAAATACTGAGCGCTCGCTGGTTCCGCTAAGCTGAGTTTCGTCGACTCAAAATCACCGCTTTCACCACGCTTCCAGAAGGAAGGGGTCCCTTCGTTATCAATCGTCGCGAAACGGCGACCAGAATGATCCCATTCAACCGACTCGACGGCCTCAGAGAGCGTCATTCCATCGGCAAGGCTTCCGCCCCCAAGAAGGAACAATGACTGATCGTCAGTGATCGCCAACGCTTGATGGCCATCGTGGGAAAGGGAGAGGGACCTGATTGATGGCACCGTTCGACCACTCCGCCACAAGACCCGTCCGGTGGAAAACTCCAAGCACTGAACAAGCCCACTCTCGAACGCAAGCCCAATCACCAAGCCGTCACCACTCACCGCAGCATCACGCAGCCCCGAATGTGCGGCCTTAAAAACTGAAAACATCTCGATCTCAGGAGTTCGTTCCCACAACTTGATTTCCCGAAAGCCACCAGTCGCTACAAGCTTGTTATTCGGGTGAAAGGCAATCGAATTGACCATATCAAGATGAGCGCGGCCATCCCCCAATGCTGGATCGATCAAACGCCCAACATGTTCGCGCGTCGGCAGCTCATACACGGAGGCCTTACTCCCCTTGCCATAAGCCACATACCTTCCCGACTCACTCATTGCTACCGAATAGATCGGCTGCACCCGCTTAGAAATCGGCTGCCAATCCAAATTTGTCACTCCACGGACCTCGCCTTCGGCGCCCTGGGAAATCCAGAGCCTCAACAATCCCAACTCCTCAGGCTTCAGGTTCTCCGCCTTTGATTTATTCCCTTGCGGAGGCATAATCACATCTTCATCCAGATGAGCCGCAGCAATCAGCAACAAGCTTTCGCTAGGCTTGCCCGGAACCACTGACGGCCCGGAATCGCCTCCCGCGAGAATGGATTGCGGCGTTTCTAATACCAATCCCGCCTTTGCTTTCGTTTCATTGTGACAGGCAAGACAGTTTGCATTGAACAGCGGAAGGATTTCTCGCTCAAAATCGACCATGCTTGATCGTTCAATAGCCGCAATCTCCAAAGCCGCACCCCACGTAGAACTCAGCCCACTTGAGCAAAGCAGTGCCAGCAGACTCCACCAGCTGATTCTTAGCCGCCATCGCACTCTTTGGCTAACACTCGTAAGTTGACTCTTCACAATAGAATTAATCGACCAAGCTATTCCGCCGCTAGGATGTTGATTCCAAGGGGCAACGTGGTAACAACCGTCTCGCCATTGAGTTTACCGCTTGCCTTAAGCTCTAGCCCCACAAGGCGCACCTCCTCAGACAGAGGGGCTTCGACCATCAGATCAAAGGCATCGTTTTTTAACATCGTGCTCGTGACTTTGAGACTCGCCCCGGTCTCCTTGAAGCTGGTTGTTACTTCGACTTGTCCCTCAAAACCAAACCGTCGGATCAATTGAATGGGAATCGTAAGCTGCTGCCCCCCACGAATCTCGAAGGAGGGAACGCGGCATTCTAATGCAAACGGCGCAGCAAAAACCTCCAAACGAACCGGTGGAGAGTAGGTTGAGACCGTCAAATCCTTCGCTTCACCTGTCTCATCACGTCGATATTTCCCTTTGGCTTCACCATAAAGATAGAACTGGTAGCTCCCAGGTTCTAAGGAATACTTAGCGAGATCGATTTCAAGGACTGCTTTATCCCCCCCCTTCGGAACAGTTAAACCGGGATGTTTGGAGAGTTTCTCGAGCCCTCCAATTTTGAAAGTGTGGGCCTCAGTAAAATCCCCAAGGCGATCCACGAAAAAGGGAATCTTGACCCGGCCAGCACGCGAGACCTGCCAAACGTAATCGACGCCTTTCTCGTTAAAGACTCTCAACGGAAATGCGCTGGCACCACCAATGGAGACTCGTCGTTCCGGCGAGAGACGGGTTAGAACAGGATCATTGTTGTAATCCCCAACCTCCCAGACAACTTGTCCATGTTCAATCGGGATAGAAACCTTTTCACCGTCGATCATCGCACCAGCGACGAGGTCAAGACGTCCAAAGGCTGGCGTCGCTTTCAGTCCCGCCTGAATCATGATCACGCCTTCGCTCTGATTCTTGGGAATGGAAATTGAAGGCACCTCGATTCCGGCAGGCGATTCCGTCGCACTAATCTCAATTGCCCCGGCATACCCATCAAGTCGTTCAACCTTCACCGATATAGGCAGCACCTGGCCCGGCAGCAAAGCGAGCGATTCGACCGCCGCCCGTCGATTGATATTTCGATGGAGGGTCGAACGAGTCAATGAATAAGCTCGAAACCTAGGATTCGGTCGTCGAATTCTCAGTTCATAAAGACGCCCTGTTTGATCGTGATTGAGATTAAACAAATCAGAAATGGACACACGATAGCGTCCGTCCTGCTTGATCGTCACCAGGCCCTTCGGATCTCTCGAGCGCAACGGGAACGCCCGGTTTCCCATGTCTTTAGGGGGACGTGAAAACTCAGCAATTTTGTCAATCACGCGAAATTCGTCGCCATCCGTAGCCACTCGCTCCACAAGAATCAACGGACTCGTCTTGAAACCCAATTGAGACGATCGGACTTCGACCCAAAACTCTTCTCCCTTCTTTGCTTCGAAATCAAAGACGTCCACATCATGTCTGGGAAAGAACATTCCGGAGACGGCAACGGAGGGAATTAGCAGCTGCGGCAACGAACCGCCGACAACCACTTCTTCTTCAACAATGGCCCGCATGTTCGCGACCGCAATCCGTTGTCCGGCGACCCCATCAGACAAGCCGATTGTCGGCGAAGGATGGCTCAGTTCGCTGACGAGCCCCGGGACGGAATGCGTCACTCCGGTAAGGGAGACTGAGTCCTCCGCCCCTTCCCATTCTTCGGGCGGTGAAACGACATGATCCAGAATATTCCCCAGAGCCCGTGCTCCCTTTCCTTCACCGGGAGGGAGAAGGTTTCGCCCGAAAACATGGGTTGCCTGGGTTTGATCCACCGACCGACTTAAGGGAAGAACATGATCGGTCTGAGGCCCGTCATGCGCCGTTAGTCGGTAGAAAAACTGATCCCCACCGCGATAGGTTAAATCGCAAATCGAAACAAAAACCGGTCCCGTGCCCCCCGCTGTGTAATCGAGAAGTCTCCCCGAGCGATCTTTCTGGAGGAACCGGCCATTTCCATCGTATAGTTCCAGAACCGCTTCGATTCGAGAATCAATCCCTTCCCCGTGAGCCGTGACGATCAGGCGTTGGCCTGTCTCTTATACACATCT
>CAJXVR010000436.1 GCA_913061285.1 uncultured Verrucomicrobiota bacterium
ACGAGATGTAGAGAGGTCTCGTGGGCTCGGAGATGTGTATAAGAGACAGGCAGTGGCGAGCGCTCTCGTAGCGGAGGTGTTTCCTAAGAAAGCCCGTGCCCATGTGGGAGGAATCTTCCACGCCTCAAGCGTGCTGGGAACCTACCTTGCGGTCGCAGCAGGAACATTCTTCATCGGCAACGCTGCCGTGCATTCCTGGGCTGCAAATCAAGAGGGAACCTGGATTGCTAATATTGTCGACCCCACTTCCCTGCCCTGGCGTCTTGGTTTCGCCTTAGGCGTTCTTCCCGCCATCCTCATTCTTTGGATCCGCAGCAGTCTTAAGGAACCTGATAGCTGGGTCGCCGCTCGACTCAAATCTCAAGACGATGCAGGCGAACAAATGGGGAAGATCAGCGATCTATTCAAGGGTGAGCTCCTACGCCACACGCTCGTTGGGGTTTGCCTGGCTGCTGTTGGATTGGCCACCTTCTGGGGCGCCCATATCTACGGGAAGAATACGCTTCTCGCCGCCGCTGAACGGAACATCGTCTCCGAAGCTGAGGCCAGTCAGGGAGGGCAAACGCTAAGCGCCGAGGCTCGAAGCACATTGCTCGCAACCAACGCTCCGTCGCTCAAACGATCTGAGATGCTTGGAATGTTCATCGTCACGACTGGGGGCGGCATTGGCTTGCTTTGCTTTGGCCCCATCTGCACACGCATCGGGCGTCGAAAAGCGTTTCTCTTCTACCATATCGGAGGTGTCCTCAGTGCCCTCCTTGTCTTTCAAGTGATCAAGAGTTCTGGCCCGCTGATGCTGATTCTTCCAGTTTTTGGTTTTCTAACCCTAGGCATGCACGCTGGATACGCAATCTACTTCCCTGAGCTATACCCCACACGACTTCGCGGAACGGGCACGGGGTTCTGCTTCAATGCGGGACGTATCATTGCTGCCCCGATTCTCTTCTCCATGGGATGGATGCAAAGCAACTTCGGGCTTTCACTCACTCAAGCCGCTTCATATCTCAGCCTGCTTTACCTCCTCGCGGTCGTGATCCTGATCTTTGCGCCGGAAACGAAAGGCCAAGACCTTCCGGCGTAGGTCCCTGGAACGGTTAGAGCGAAGGTGGAAACGGCAATCAGAAATCAATGGGTTTTTGTTGATCGGTCAGCGATCGATCGACAGGGAATATTCGCGAGCATTGACATCCCAGCGGGAACTGTGATCTTCCCATACTGCGGGGAAAAGATCTCAAAGACCGAATCCACCCGTCGACTTGAAGCAGGAAACGCTTACCTCTTTATCTTGAACGATGACTTCGATCTTGACGGAGACGTCCCAGAGAATCTGGCGCGATTCGTTAATCATAGCTGTCAACCGAACAGTGAGTCACAACAGGACGAAGAGACTATTTGGATTCAAACCCTTCGTGACATTCAAAAGGGAGAAGAAATCACGATTAACTACGGCTTTGGACTTGAAGATCACACGGAAAACCCATGCCAATGCGGCTCATCAGACTGCGTAGGCTATATGGTGGCTGAGGACCACTTCGAAACGATTCGGCTCCTCAACCTGGCTCCCCAAGAAATCAGCCTCTAGCTTGACAGCGACGCAGCCCGTTCCTCGGAGCGGGCACGAGCAGCCCTTTTGGCAAACTCTGCCATGGTCAATTCTTTAGACACCGTTGACGCAGCATCTTCCACACGATCGTAGGCCTCTCGAATTTCGTCCCGCAAGAAATCATCCGCGCTCACAACGCCGATTCCCTGTCCGCGCCGAATCGCCATGAGGACATCGTTGACACTAATCGTGGCTGGCGGCCTCGCAGGCAGGAACCCACCCTTCTCGCTTTGAATTTCACTTACCAACTGGTTCTCCTCAAGCTGCTCCATGACTTCCATCGTCAACCCTGATGCAATACCAAGATGATTTGCCAAATCTTGAATCTTCGGAGGAGGGGTTCCGGCAACAAAGCGATCAGCTACCAACGCCATTAATCGCAATGCGAGGAACTCTCGACCGGCATGATGAATCCGTTCATTCTGTTGTTCTTGCATGTAAGACTGATAGTTCTGAAACGCATAGGCCACCTGAGCGCCAAATAACAGGATGATCCAACTCACATAAAGTCCCAAGAGCAACATGGGAGCAGCGCCTAAACTTCCATAGATACGATCCGCATTGGCCACGTTCGAAATATACAGGAAGCTCAGTTTATTGTTCAATTGCAACAGGAAGCCTGCAACCAGCCCTCCCATCAAGGCAGAACGCAATTGCACATCGGTCTTCGGCATCACCTTATAAAGCACCGAGCACGCGATGGCATAGAGAAACCAGGAAACTGAAAAAAGTATCACCGTACCGATGCCTTCAAGCTCTCTAACCCATTCATACGACCGACTGAAATGCGAGCCTGAGCTGACGCCAATAGCCAAGATTAACAAGATTGGACCTAGCGTGAGACTGGTCCAATAGTGCACAATACTTGCGAACCAACCTCGCCCCTTTTTCACCCCCCAGATGTCGTTGAAAGTGGCCTCAATAGAGCGGAAAAGAAGGACGGCAACCAGAATAAAAGCGATTACGCTGGTGACCCCAATCGTCTTGGCGTGAATGTTGTTGATATACTCGTGGATGGTTCGGGCAACCTCGGTTCTACGGCTAACACCACCGCCCTCGGTCTTTGGGATCGACGCAACCGCGTCTGTATCCTCGAGCGTTTCAGCGCCGTCACCAGATTCCTCGATCACCTGTAAGTCAAGCATCGGAGCAACTGTTGCAACAAAATACTCGATCAATTGCTCGACCTGTTCCTGTCCCTGCTCGCCGTCTTTCGCGATGAGATTCGTCGCGACACTCAAGGCCACAGCAAGCACAGGTATCATCGCCAAGAGTGTGGTGTAGGCAAGGGACGATGCGCGGACCAGACAACGATTTCGCACGAAACTTTGCCAGGTCAACAAGAAGAAATAGAAATAACTGTGCGTTCGCGTCGCCTTAAGTGCGGTTTCGGCAGCGATTCTCAGCTCATGCAAAAGTTTTTTCAGAGCGTCGATTCGATCTTTCATTTTCTCCATTGTTGCCCCTCTCGGCTTACTGCGAGGACTAGAACGCCCTTGCCACTGCCGACTTGCTACTCGGAATCCTCTCCCAGACTTAGTACCACGCGAAAACCGAGATCCTTCTGCCTTGCATCCATCGGTAGTGAGCTCCGGTAGCCGCTTGCTAATTCAGAACGCTCAGCAGTTAAGAACGATCCACCGCGAACGATTCTTTGATCCGATCCTGCATTGTTCCCACGGAGCGTCCATTCCCAGACGTTGCCACCCAAGTCAAAAAGCCCAAATCGATTTTCTGCAAAACTGCCTACCGGAGCTAAGCCGGGAATCGCATCTTGAACAATGACCTGCTCGTCCTCTTCGCCGTACCGGATGATGCCATAGTTTCCGACGCCCTTTGTTGGTGGCCATGGTCCCCAGGGAAATGATTCTCCATTGCCGCCTGAAATGCCAGAGTGTGCAACAGCAAGGTCCCATTCCTCATTATTCGGAATGCGGTATTGTTGTTCACGACTTAGAAGCCCCTGAGAAAACTCGTGATCGGTCAACCATCGGCAAAACGCATCTGCCTCTTCAAAGCTAACGTTCACCACCGGCAAACGATCCTGACTGGCAGTCTCCGTCCCTGGTTCCAGGGCCTCCCAAGCATTCGAAACCACTGTTGTTGGTGAACGCTTCTCAACAAAACGCCGATACTGCCCGCGGGTCACCTCATGCATCCCCACCAGAACGCGACGGCTTCCAACAGGAACAAAGGTCATTCCGAGAGAGTTTTCCCAGTCTTCGTTGAACTCAGGAAATGATAGCGGTTCGAGCGACTTCGAAACGAACGTTTCGACACCTTTCTTGATCGAAGCCGTTAGAATAATACTTCGGTGCCTGAGTGCTTTCAGAATGACTCGATGATCTCCAGGAGGAAGATTGGTAACGGTCACTGGCGTTTTCCCTCTCAACGTCGCCCCAACATACACCTCTGCCTCTTCGGGCTCCGTCTCTACGGCGAGTTTTCCTGACTCAAACAAGACCGTCGATTCATTCTTCTGATCTTTACCCACCCGCAAATAGGTTGTCCGCCGGCGTTCTCCAAGGATGTAATCGAGCTGATAAAGCCCGGTACGCAAACGAAACTCATCAGGACAGAAACCAGTACGGATCTCCTGCTCACCTCGTTTGAGAACATATCTGACTCCATGGGGCTCCGAGCTCAATGAAACGAGCTGCGCCTCGATCTGAAGACTGATTGCGATGCGATTCGTTTTACCAACGATAATGGAACTCGTGAGATTGGTTTCCGCGAATCCTGTCGCTATCAGACGAAGCTCAACCTCTCCAGGTGGGAGGTTTGAAAATACTGTGGGAGTGACCTGCTCCACGGGAATCTCTTGAGAGTTTAGCCAAAGCTCTGCAATGGCAGGGACCGGTTCCGTCCGTACCGCCAACCATCCAACGTTCTCTTCCGGCACCGGCACGAGCGCCGCAAACTCATCATATTTCGTCAGATTTGTCGAAATCGAAGGGATCGATTGATTCAAAAGTTGCGCCTCGACCTCGCTCGAATCTCCAACCGCATTGATATCCCGGTATCGATCCACCAGAAACCCAACAGCTACCATCACCACTAATACTGTGAGCAAGAAAACGACACCAAAGCGTTTCTCATTCATGCTCTTCGGAACGGGTAAGTAGGGACTCGCCTCGTCCGCAGGGATTTCTCCCTCTTCGGCCCCTGCATCAGGAACGATATTGGGAATCTTAGCCATCGGTAGCTTGGGCTGAGATCTGGTAACAGGGACTGGTTTCGGCGGGGCAATGGCCTCACTTTCTTTCGTCATGTCAGCGAGCGGTTCACTGAGTTCAGATTTGACTGCCTTCTGGCTCCAGGCGGCCTTCCAGAACGCTGTGAGCGTCTGAAATCGCTTTGCTGGCTTCTTTGATAGGCACCGGCATATCGCCGCAGCCAGTGAATCTGGCACCCGAGCCGGATCTTCACCGAGCGCTTCCAGTCTCTCTTGAAGCGAATCGGCATCCACCTGACGAATCTGGTGGAGAATATCACCAGAGACAAACGGAGGCTGGGTGGAAACAAGCTCAAAAAGAGTCGCTGCGAAAGAATAAATATCGTCGCTAGATCGAGCTAGGCGTCCATCGAGTTGCTGCGGACTTTGATAGGCAACCGGCATAGCTGATGAGACACCCTGTTCAGCCCGCTGCTCCAGTTCGCGAAAAAGAGCCAACCAACCATGGTATCGCACCCGAATCTCGCCTTCTTTGTTCAAGACGAGAGATTCAGGTGAGAACGAACCGTGAACTCGTTTTTCGACATGTGCCTTGTCAAGTGCCTGACACACAGGCGCCAACCACCCTTTCAATTGTGAAAG
>CAJXVR010000437.1 GCA_913061285.1 uncultured Verrucomicrobiota bacterium
GTGGGCTCGGAGATGTGTATAAGAGACAGGTTCACCGTTACAAAAGAATCCTACGAGCCCAAGATTGTCGAAGGTCTGCCTCACGCTTCCGGCGTCGTTATTAGCGTTTCCGAAGAGCCGCTTTCCGCGTCCATTGCAGGTGCAGAGAAGGCCGCCGTGCAAGACCTCGTCGTCGAGGGTGGTTTTCTTGCTCTGCAGCAGTTCGATGAGATCATTGTGAGCCGCTTCGGGACTTCGCAGTTGAAATTGAACGGTTTGTCCCAATCGAGGAACTGCCCCAATAGCGAGCACTCCCTCATCAGGGTCCGCACCGAGAAGATTTCGAATGAGAAAATCACCTCGCTGAAACTCTTCGCTGTATTCGTTGGTGACTAATCCAACAAACAAGTTTCCTTGGACCTGCTGGGAAAGGTTCTTGGGAAGGGCGTTCACTGTGTCCACGAGTACTTGATAGGCCGGTCGGTTCCCTATTTCCTGAAGGACGTTCTTGGAGGCCTTGGTGACGATCCATGGATCACCGATGGGAGTGCAGCCTTGTGAAATCACATTGCGAACATGAGTCGCCCCACCTATCGCGAGTCCGATGCCTCCTTGTGAGTAAACCTGATCGTTCAGATAGATTTCAGTTTGATGGCTTTCAGGGCTTCCGGTCGCTAGGCCACCCAAAATCGGCGTGTTTGGATACGCTTGGTTCCATTGACCCAGCCATGAGTCTAAGTCTAGATGGAACGGATCCGCGAAAACGATCCAGCCGTTTGTCTTTTCAACGTCGGTGTGAATTTGCCAGAAGTCAGGAGACTTTGCTGATGCGACTTCCTTTTGGCTGAAGCATGTCGTCTTGATTTCGGCACCGGGAAGGTGAAAGAGGCCGATCGAGAATCCGGTGACATTCTCGTGTTCGGAGCCGTTGCTAATGAGAGAGGTGCTGGTACATCCGGCCAACAGGTCAGGGTTGATCTCATCTTTGATAAGCGAGAGTAACAGCCCGGAATGTTCGGCGAATCTTGGAGAGATGAAGACTAGGGCGAGTTCCAGCGAAGGGTGTTCGAATCGCGTTCTAAGGCTCCACAACCATTCCCTGATCGCCGTGATTTCAAATGGGTCGAGATAGGAATCTGCGATGGTATCTGGTTGGGGCATGTAGATCTATAGACGTAGGGGCTTAAGCAAGGAAACGCTCGAGATTGGTGGGTTGTGACGCTGTCCTTGCCGGTCGGGCTGGGAGGTTTTGACTGGTCCTTAGGGTGATGGCAGGAAGATATCAACCAACTCTCCAGGGCGAATCTTCAGATCAGATGGTATGGTTAGCAGAATGGGAAGGCCAAGGTTTAGTGAAAACTCACCGGCATTTGGGGTGTCTGCCGATTGCGAAAGAGGTTCCCAGGCTGGGCTGATGCCCTCGATCTGGCTGGTAGCCGTACGCTTGTTCTTCCCTCGCGTTTGGAGCCGCACGGGCGTGCCTGATTCAAGCGGAATCGCCACCGGGGCTTTCAGATAGGCGATCAATTGTGTGGGCTCTTCCGAGGTGATCGCGAGAACGCGGTCCCCGTTCATCACCGTCTCACCCCGGACGCGGTCAATGGAACTGACTTTTCCTGAGATTGGAGCGACGAGGGTATAGGGTTTTGAAATTTGTTCGATGCGCCTGAAGTGCTCTTCCTGAGCTTGGATGGCCATCTTAAGCTGCTCATCGAGTTGGTCTGTTTGATTGAGGGCGTCGAGTGTCTGGAGTCCGTCGAGCGCCGTTCCAAGTTCGTTCACCATGTTGGTGGCCTCGGCCACGGCCGCTTTGAGAGCGTCCACGTTTTTCAGTGATTGATCGTAGCGATCCGCTGAAATGAGTTCCTGATCGAAAAGTTTCTTATCTCTTGTGAGCTCGTTTTCTGCCCGTTGTAGATTGACCTTCGAGGAGGCCAGGGAAACACGCTGTTGAAGCCACTCTAGTCTGAGCCGGAAGTAACTAACAGCATTGCGTTTTTTTTCAGCGATGGGATCGATTCGGCTTCGGATGATGTCGATCTCCAACTTGAGTGAATCGAGTTGAGTTTTTACTCCAATAGGTTCGATGACAGCGAGGACGTCACCTTCGGTCACGGACTGAAAGCGTGAGGTTTCAAGCAAGATGATTCTTCCCGACACTGGGGAAATCAGGTCTGCCTTGGTGGCGATCGCTTTCCCCACCATAGTTGGCGCCTGAACACAATTGATCCAAAGGACAATAACCGCAATGATCGTTGCCACAACGGTGATCAAGGGAAGTGCCCGATAGCGAAACTCTCGCCATTTGAGCTTTGCAGGAACTGGAATGGGGGTGCGTGCTGGCATCTTAGATTTCGGATTCAGCTTCGGCAGTGATACCCGTGACGCGGGAGACGCCACTGAGTTCGCGGATTTCTGTGATCAGCGAATCAAGGGTTTCAGGATCTCGCATTAAGAGTCGGTATGAGAGATCAGTGCCCTCATGCCCGTCAAGTGAGCGTTGGCTGGCTCGATCTTGGCTGAGTGTATAGAGATGTAGAAGATCATCTAACTCACTGAGTTGTCCTAGGGGACGTTCCCAGTGCAAGTTTAAGATCACATCGTATCGGTGTCGTGAACCGAACGAAGTGTAGTAGAGGTAAAGCATGATGAACGCTGTTAAGCCGGTTCCCATGACGGCAGTGGCATACTTCATGGTGCCGCATGCCATTCCTATAACGATCACCGAGAGGACGTAAGTGGTGTCTAAGGTGTCGCGAAGGATATTGCGAAAGCGGACGATAGCGAAAACGGCCATGAGACCGAAGGCAGTCACCAAATTATTCGAAAGGACCATCATTACCATTGCCACGATCACCGGCATGACGATCAGGGAGTTGACGAACGAACGTGAATAGGACAATCCGCTATGAGTCAAAATATAAACCCAGGCAATCGCGTGTCCGGTGAGGAATGCCAAGAGAAGGCCGAGCGACATCATCGGCACGTTCGTAGGCATGGTGCCAAAGTCTCCTTGTAGTAACCAGTTCACAGTAATTTACGAGACAGCCTGAAGGATTTTTTCCCGGCGAGTAAGATGAGATTGCTTTTTGATCGGAGCCCCTTGGGATAAACGATGCGAGTTCGTTGATGAGCCGAAATTCTTGAATTGATCGGAACCGACAAGCGTGGCTCCGTCGACGTACTTGGCTGCGCCACATTGCATGAGGTTGTAGACGCGGACGAGTTCTTTGAACCAGTCGGGAAATCGGTTGGTGAACTTTAGTTCCAAAACAAGATACTCACCAAACACGTAGACCGGATTCGTCATCTGAGTTGTAAGCCGGGCGGTTGGTTCTGGTTCGCATCGAACTTTGCGGTCGATTGTGACGCGAACCGAGTTGTCGTGGGGGCTCATCCAAGCTTCCCGAAGGTAGGCGATGTGCGCGATTGGTACGGCATTGAGTTCTGATACCAGTCGGCAGAATTCTCTGAGCGCTTGGTGTTGGCCTGGATCACGGGAGACAACTTGGTTCGCCGCTGGTAACTGGCCCGCCAAGAGGGCGTCAACCGCCTCGCGAACAACTCCGCCCCGCTGTTTAGCAATGGTGTTGTTTACTCTTCGTTTGATCTCAAAGTAGACCGGCGCTTTAGGGCGGTCCTCGTAGAAGCGAAGGCGAAGTTTAAAGCGATTCTTATCTCCATTAATGGTGGAGTGGTAGAGCTTTAGATCGGGAGAGTCGAGATAGAGGCTGTGGACCGGATACGAAAGGTCAGGGAGCGTCGCTCCATACTCATCAACGACCAGATAGCTTCGTACGAAATCACGAATGGCGAGTGCAACCTCTTCGCTGATAATGTACTTAAATTCAAACCTTTGGCTCTGTAAATTGTCGGTCCCCATTACGTCTTCGCCACATTGGCGGGCCGTTGCTTTTCAATCTGCAATCAGAATCTTAGCAAACTTTCAGTGTCGATTAGTTAAGACTTGTGTGTCAAGCATACAGCGTCGGAGGGATATACCCGAAGAACGCTGAATTTGTTGCGAAATTTATTGTTATTTGCCGGGTTTCTTTAAATTCGCTAGCTTGTTTTGGCTTCCGATCAAGGGTTGGAAAGCCCATGCGATTAAGCAGTTCCAATGCCAGCCTCTTGGCGTTTCGATGACACGAATTGAGAAATGAAGTATCGACATACAAAGATCATTTTTACCGTCGGTCCCGCTACGGAGTCAGAAGAAATGCTCCGACAGCTCATCCAGGCGGGTGGGAACGTCTGTCGCCTTAATATGGCGCACGCCAGCCATGAGTGGTGCCGGACGATAGCCGCGCGGGTCCGAGGATTAAGCGAGGAGCTGCGACTCCCCGTTGCCTTGATGATGGATATCAAGGGGCCTGAGGTCCGGACGGGCGCTCTCGAGGAACCGATCTCACTGGATGTGGGAGATTTGGTAGTGATTGGGCCCTCACAAGCGCTGGCGGAAGAGGTGCGGCAAGACGGAGAGCACGTGATGACGACCAATTATCCAGGACTCGCCAAGGATGTGGTGACCGGTGGGACTCTTTTAGTCGATAATGGGATGATTCAGATGGAGATCCTGGAGATAGAGCGTGATTGTGTTCATTGCCGAGTCAACAATCGAGGCGTACTTGGGAGTCGCCGGCATATTAATTTGCCCGGCGTCACCACTCGCTTACCCGCAATCACGCAAAAAGATAGGGAGGATGTGGCGGTTGGAATGGCCCTTGATGTGGATTACTTCGCAATGTCGTTTGTTCGCCAGGCCGACGATGTCGATTTGTTGCGGCGTTATCTGAGTGAGAATAATTGCGATGCGCGAATCATAGCCAAGATCGAAGATCAGAGTGCGATTGAGAATCTCGAGGAGATTATTCAGGCGGCCGATTGTTTGATGGTGGCTCGAGGCGATCTAGGAATCGAGGTTCCCTTCGAAAAATTGCCGATTATTCAGCGTCGCGCCGTAAACCTATGCCTCAAGATGGGCCGGTCTGTTATCATTGCAACCCATTTGCTTGAGTCCATGATCAAGTCTCCAGTGCCCACACGAGCGGAAATCACGGATGTCGCGAATAGTGTGATTGAACAGGCAGATTGCCTCATGCTATCAGGGGAAACCACGGTCGGAAAACATCCGGTCCGTTGTGTCAACATTCTCGATCGAACGATTCGGAGTATTGAGGAGAGTCTGAGCGGCGAGCACAACGATTGCCTGGAGCTGAAAACTTCGAAGGCAAAGATCCTGCGCTCAGCGGTGGTTCTTGCTGAGGATCTCGGTGGAGCGGGTATCGTTGTCTTCACAAGAAATGGCTACTTGGCTCGAACTCTGTCGTTACTACGTCCGCTACGAAGCCCTATCTATGCCTTTACAGACCTGTCTCTTATACACATCTCCGAGCCCACGAGACCTCTCTACATCTC
>CAJXVR010000438.1 GCA_913061285.1 uncultured Verrucomicrobiota bacterium
CGAGATGTAGAGAGGTCTCGTGGGCTCGGAGATGTGTATAAGAGACAGGTTGCAGCCCCAACGTTGAGCACCTTCAACGCGCTTCCCAGAGCAGCCTTGGCTAGGTGCCGACGGAGCAGTCGCTGAAGGATCAACTCCCGCCCACGAAACCACCAGTGGCTTAGTTCGAGACGCCGGTATTGGCTATAATAATTGCGATCCACGCTAAGCAGTAGGGTTCGATTTTTCGTTCCGGCCGGCAACCGAACTCACCACATAGCGAGGCCGCCCTCTGACATCTTCATAAATTCGACAGACATACTCCCCCAAAAGACCAATCGAAAACAACTGAGCCCCGGCAAACAAACACGCAACCACAATGAGTGTCGAGAATCCGGCTGGAGGGCGATGCCCTAAGCAGTAACTGATCAGCAGAAACAGAAAATAGAGACAACTGAAGGCGATCGCTCCCGTGCCTGCGAGTCGGACCAACTTCATCGGAAGCCGAGTAAACCCGAAGATACCATCACGCGTCAGCTTCACCAGATCGCGAAGCGAGTATTTGGACCCTCCCTTGGCCCGAGCGCCTCTGTCGTACTCGAATGAGATCTGACGGTAGCCAAGCCATGCCCGTAGTCCGCGCAAATACGGAAAGTGCTCTTTGAGCTCCAGCATCTTATCCACCACACATCGACGCATAGTACAAAAGTCACCACTGTCTTCCGGAAGCATACACTCCGCCAGAGAATTGATGATTCGGTAAGCAAGCCAGTAACAGAATTTCAACAGGCGGCCCTCTTTTCGGTTCTTTCGAACGCCATATACCACATCGTACCCTTCCTGCAATTTGTCATGCATTGCCGAAAGTATCTCAGGTGGGTCTTGTAAGTCTCCATCAATGATCGCAACCACCTCGCCCCGACTGTGCTCGAGGCCCGCAATCACAGCGGCTTGATGTCCGAAATTTCGGCTCAAGTGAACGACAACAACTCGCGATTCCCCCAGTTGCCATTCATGTAGGAGATCCCGTGTCTTGTCCTTACTCCCATCATCGACAAAAACGATTTCCCAAGGCATCCCCATGGAATCCAGAACGGCCGTCAACCGCGTCCGCAGCACTGGAACCATGAGCTCTTCATTATACAGCGGAATAACTAAAGAATACATCTGGATAATATCTCTCGTTGCCTATTTCACCCAATTTCGTGCGTGCGTGACGAGCATCCACTAAAGACCATTTTCGTCAATACTAGTCCCTTGGTACTCGTCAACGCCTGAAAGCGGAACAATGATCCAGTGTTCGCTTACTTGACTGGGTTCAGCCGCCTTCGTGGCTAAGAATTCCGCGTACATATCAGGAAGTGGTATTTGTGTCTCAACGCGTTCTTTGGGACTCCCCAGACTCTGATCCAATAAACCCTCAGAGTAGCCAGCTCTCTTTTCAAGCACGAGAAAGTCCAAGGTATTGAGATCCTCATGGAGTCTTGTCTTCTCATGTTCACGCACCCAGCCCTCCAAGGGCCATGCATGGCGCCCGACAGATTCTCGCCCCGAAAAAACCGCGATACCCTCCCAATCGTATACTAGCACCCGATTGCCCTCAGGCACGTGCTCCTCCAAGAGTTGCACAAGTTCCTGGTATTTCTGAGCCAATTCCTTGGGCACCCAAAGGGTGCTGTTCTCAGTGACTCTGAGAGATTCCGTCCGATCCACGGACGCTCGATACCACCTTACCGGGAGCGCCGCTGACATAGTCGCCGCGATGACTACGGAGACGAATCGCTGCCGATCCGTACCGACGAGGAATGCGTATATCAAGAAACCAAAGAGCATCCACAAATGAAGCACAAGGGCGTGGATATCATGAAAGAACAAAGCGAGCGCAACAAGATAGGAAAGCCCTCCCAACGCAAAGCGGAACGCACCAGGATCCGTGGTTCGCTTTCGGGCGAAAATATAAGCTGAGCCCCCTAGCAGCAGCAATATCACAATGGGAACAATTCGTCCTACAAGATACGGCAAACTGACATGTTTGAATGCCCCCCATAACGCCTCTTCCTCTCCGAAGGCATGGCGATAGGTCTCAACCTGATAAGCCGGCCAAGCGCAATCCAAAGCAATCGAATAATCAAGCACACCAAACAGGACAACAATCCATCCCCCCTCAACAATGAAGAATCCGGCTCCGATCGTCAGCCAGCGTTGGAATAGCCGCAGAGCCGTCTGCTTTGGCTGATGCCAGTGGGACACGATCAGATCAGCACACGCAATGCTTCCCGCAAGGATTGCAAAATACCCAAACTTATTAAGCTGTCCCAAACCAAGAACAATTCCAATGAGCAGATTTCTCCGAAGCGTGGACTCAGGCCCCCTTTGCCAAAGCCCCATAACGATTGCGGTCTCGAGCATGGCCCAAGGAACCGTGATCAACATCAGCCCGGTGCTATACTGCTGCAGGCAGACCGCAGAGAGGAGAATGATCGCCGACGCGGAAACCTTCTTCAGATGCTTCCGAAACAAGAGGGCGATAACTCCATTGGCAGCAGCGATGACCGTTGCAGAGGCTGCAAAAAAGACGACCGGCGAAACTCCGAACAGGGAAGCCCAAAGTACCTGCCAATAGTAGGGAAGCGGGCCATAGGGAGTAGCAACATCACGATAAAGCAAGCCTCCGTCCATCAGCTTTGAGAGCTGATTCAAATACCACCCTAGATCCGCAACCAACCACGACGGCCCGAACGCGTGTTGCTTTCCGACCGCCAAGTGAAGCACGAAAAACAAAAGGGTTACACCGAAAGTTCCCAGAAACCAGAAACACCTGAAGTGTGCCCCATACTGCTGATCGTTAGTCATTGCCGTGCCCACCAGCGAAGCATCCCTGGAGTTACTAGGAGAGCGCTCCTACCGCGTAACCCAATATCGAAAGCCGCAAAAAGGAAGTTGATCAATACGGATCCAGATGCTGGCTCAACAGAGATCTCGAGTCAAGCGCCCGTCACTGTGTCCGACAATTCAAATTCTAACGCGGCCTCGCAAACCAGGCGAAGAGACAAGGCTATAGCGCGAGGAAGAAACGGCCACGCTCTCCGGAAAATAACAGATTGCACAGCCAGGCCCACTAAAAACGCGCGCCCCGTCGAGGAACTGCAATTACAAAACCACCCAACGAGGGGCCAGACAAGATCAATCCAGCCTTAGTGCGTCCATTGGATTTAGCTTCAGCACTCGCCGAGCAGGCAGTATTGAGGCGATGAGCCCCGCGACCCCGATTACCATGAGTCCGGCAAGATAGTTCGAAGGATCCAAAGCATTCACAGTTCGAAACATACCTTTTGGTAGTCCTTGAGATATGAACGCGGCCAGCAACACTCCTGGCACAGCACCAACAAAAAGCAATCGTGCTCCTTCGCCAACGATCAATCCACCGACCGCATCCCGCCCCGCGCCTAACGCCATGCGAATGCCCATTTCTTGCGTCCGCTCGACAGCGGCATAGGCGACTACACCGTAGACACCCAGAAGCGCCATAAAGAGACCAAAGGCAGACAGGCACATCGTGGCTACCGTCAACTCTCGCATCGGCTCCATCCAAGCTTCGATAATGGAATCGAACGTGATCGCGCGCCCAAGAGGTTGTTGGCCATCAAGATCTAGAAGCGCTTGTCGGACGAGCGGACCAAGTAAACCCGCACTTCCCCTCGCCTTGACCAGCACATTAATGGAGGACCGCGCTGGCACGGGGTGCCGATAGTTAATAAAGACCTCCGGTCTGATTCGGGACGGTGACATCCGGACATGGCTGTCCGAGACTACCCCAACGATCGTCAAATCATCTTCGATCACCATCGAACAGCGGATACGCTGCCCCAAAGGTTCCACACCGCCCAGATACCGATTCACAAACGCCTGGTTAACCAAGGCCTCGAACGATGGAGCGCCGTCAGTCCTTAGATCCGTTCCGACGAGCAGCCTCCGTCCCATCAAAGCGGGAAACTCAGCGCTGATCTGATGAACCGTAGCCGACCAGCCTTCCTGAACTGCCCCCTTCGAGTCCGGCAGTGCAACGCTTTCCAAGACGGCATAATTGGCCCTCAGATCGGTAGAAGTTACCGCAGCGGATTCGACTCCAGACACTCCGCGAACCGCCTCCAAGGCGCGAACAGCGTATGCCGAACGCATAGCGCCGTTGGGGTATCGCTCTTCATCCGGGCGCACTTCGATCGCAAGGAGCTGGTCCGCAGCGACAGGTAGCTCTCCCGCCCAAATCCCAACAAATCCGCGAACGGTCAAAGTCGCCGTTGAGACTAAAATCGCTGCCATGCAGATCTGAGCTCCGACCAGGATGTTTCGTGCCCGATGACGCCGACGTCCCGCAGACAAGCCACCAAGATCTTTCATACCCGCCATGAGATCTGTCTTGCTGGCCCGCAATGCTGGCCAGATCGAAACCAGCGCTCCCAGCAAGATTGCCAGCCCGAAGGCGAGCAAGTATATGATCGGATCAAATCTGAATTCGACAGAATCGATCAACGTCAATCGCATCAGCGCCAGAGACAACAACAAACCTAGAGAACCACCCGCCAGCGACAACACAAGGCTCTCGCCAAGAAGTTGAACAATGATTCGCATCCGACCGGCACCCTGGGAAATTCGCACGTTGATCTCCCCGATGCGGGATGCGGTTCGTACGAACAGCAGGGTGGCCATATTAAAGCAAGCAATCAGCGCCACGCAGACCAGGAGGGAGCCCACAGCGGCGATGCCGGCGAGCTCCTGCCAATTCGTCTCATTCTGTCGAACCCTCTCGTCCAAGCCCGCGACAAAAGCCCCTTCGACCTGTGACTCAGTGCCATCACCCAGGCGGGACTTTTCGATCCGAAACAGCAGCGTCGACACCTCCCCTTGTGCCTGACCACGGGTCACGCCGTCCTTAAGCCGTCCGAGCATCTCAACAAATCCCTGGCGCTCTTCGCCTGGGTCAAAATCAAGGGCGGTCCAAGCGTCAGCCCCCATTGCCAAGCGCGTTTGCGTCAGGGCGCGAGGGACGACCCCTACCACCGTATACGGTTCGTCATCCAGCTTGATTACGCGCCCGATAACACCCTCCGAGGCATCAAAGCGCTCTCGCCAAATCTCCTCTGACAGCAGGACAACCCGCCCCTCCTGGAGCCGTTCGTCAGACTCGGAAATGAATCGGCCCAATAGCGGAGAGAATCCGGTCATCTCTAACACTTCAGCAGAGCAAGCGAACAGACCTAAAGAAACAGGCTCCCCCCCATCCCCCATTCGTTTCCTGTCTCTTATACACATCTGACGCTGCCGA
>CAJXVR010000439.1 GCA_913061285.1 uncultured Verrucomicrobiota bacterium
CACTAGCTCGCTCGTCGGCAGCGTCAGATGTGTATAAGAGACAGTCAAAGGTTCGTCGAGCTTCTGATGCGAAGGCGCGAACGCCATTCCATGTTGGCTCAGTAGCGATGAGCTCCATGTTGCCGAAGTCGCTATCGGTACTTAGCCAAAGCTCTCCTGGATCATCAGAAGCGAGCGCGAAGTAATAGGTATCCGTTGAGGTCGGATGAATATAACCACGAATCTCAGTTGCGTAGTTGTCTCGGACGTTCCCCGGAGGAGGGGTTGCGTCGTCGTTATCCTCGTTATTTCCGTCTGGACCGGTTGGCCACTCGAAAATGTTGGGATAGGACGTTCGATCTGGGGAATCTGGATACCCAGCGTAGTTGGTTAGGCGATCGATGTTGTTAGCACCGGATACGTCATACTCTCTAGCGGTGATTCGGCCTTGAGCCGAATCAGGCACTTGAGCCTGCAGTGAATTAACGGCCAAACTGACGCCCATTGCCGTCAATAACGCCGCTTTCAGTCGGTTGATACGCATATTTTGTCTCTTATTTCGTTTGTGATTTCCAGTTAATCGCCACCGATCCAGAGGCTCTAAAAGCCTTTGAGAATCCGTTTCCGCTACAAGACTACCAGTAAAGGCGACTAAAGCCTCTGGATCGATGGCGATGTTTTAGGGATCGGGTTTTTGATACCCAAAAAATGTCCTGTCAGCAACATTATTGTGACATTCGATGACCAAAATGTGCCTTTTCGATGAGGTGATTGTATGGTTTCGAGTCTTAGAATCCAGTTTTTGTCCTATTCGATGGATTGCTCCATTCGATTAGTTTGTTGATAGCGAATAGGTTACGTCAGATCATGATTGCCTTTCTCGTTTTCTAACGGCGATCTTCAGTTGCTAAGGCTGAGGGAACGTTGCCGCTGACGCCCTCGCTGGCTGCCAGCCATGATGAAATAGGCCTCAGTTTCCGAGCTTGCTAGCCGGGGCTCGAAGCGCCTATCGGCGCTATTTCGCGTGTCTCTTGTTGTGGTGTAGTCTTTTGGGGCGGGTTTTGCTTATATGTCTTGACACGCAATCGCTCTTGTGAGTGAGTTCACGGCCCTCTGGCGGGTTCTTCACACGTTGTTGGTTGGGCTGGCGTTTCGGTTTATTGGATAGATCCCCCGAATCGATCTATTTCCTTGAAAGTTCTCTGTAACACGGATCCTGGAACCTTGGTCATCGAGAGTGTCGGTCTAGTGAATCTTATGCGAAGCGTTTTAGTATGCCTTTTCTTGCTGTTACAGGGATGTACTCTCTTTCCAGCCAAGCGTCCCATGCGAGAAGGGGAAACGCATATCGATATACCTTCTCAGTGGCGGAATAGTGGTGCGGGAAACGAGGGGGTGATTTCATCGGGATGGTTGGAGACCTTCCGCGATCCGGCTATGACGGCGTTGGTGAGTGAAGCACTCGAGCGAAACCAGGGGATTCGGATCAGCGAAGCCAGTCTGAGAATCGCCCAGGAATCCCTTGTGATTGGTCGATCTCCCCGTCTCCCGAGCTTCTCATTCTCGGGATCAGGCTCTGGTTCAGGGAATCGATCCCGAGAAGCAGGGGATCTTTCTCCATGGCGGAATTCTGAAAGCTATGGTCTCACCGCGAGTGCCTCGTGGGAATTGGATCTCTGGGGCCGATTGCGTGATTTGCATCAAGCTGCGAAATATGATTTTGAGGCAAATAAGGCTGATTTTAGAGGGGCACGCCTGTCGCTGGTTGCGACGACGGCAAAAGCCTGGTGCAATCTCATTGCGGCGAAACAGCAACTCGATCTGGCAATTCAAACGAAAGAAAGTTTCGAGCGGAACTTCCGAATCACCGAACGGAATTACAAGGCGGGAGATTCGACCGCAAGTCCCTTGAGTGTGCAATTTGCCGGTAACAACGTGGCTTCGGCACAGCGCTCTGTGATTTCAAGGCAATTGTCGTTGGATGAGGCCAAGCGAACGCTGGAGATCTTATTGGGGCGATATCCGGCCACCGAGATTGATTCCCGTGATGACCTACCAGAGATGCCTGAGGCGATACCAACCGGACTGCCTTCCGAGCTGTTGATGCGCCGTCCTGACCTCGTCGCTGCTGCCAACGACTTACTGGCTTCGTCGGAGCGTTCGGTCGCCGCTCGGAAGAATCTCTTGCCAGCGATTAACCTTAGTGGGCGTACTTCGGTGGGGGCTGGAAAGATAGTGGATGTGATTGGTGATCCTGCCTCGATCGCCCGCAGTGTGGGGGCTTCGCTCTCTCAGCCCTTGTTTCAGGGGGGGCGTTTGAAAGCTCAGGTGAAGCAAGCGGCCATTCGCAATGAGATCGCGCTTGAATCCTTTGTGGCGATTTCACTCCGTGCGTTCCGCGAGGTCGAGTCGGCGATTGCTCGAGATCGTTCGCTCGCAGAGCAGGAAACGTTCTTGGAGATTGAGTTCTCGCAGGCGAATCTCGCGGAGACCCAAGCGAACCGTGACTATTCCGAAGGAATCGTAAATATTATCCAAGTCTTGGAAGCCCAGCGACGTGCCTTTAGCGCCCGAAACTCGCGGATTTCGTTGCGGAATCAACGACTTCAAAACCGGATCGATTTGCACTTGGCTTTGGGTGGGGATTTTTCGACCCTTCCGGAGGAGTCTGACGGAACGGCCGGAGACGAGTCCGCGCTTCGCCCTTCTGAAGGCAACGGATAAATGAGGCTGTTTGCCAATCTTAGAGACCTGGCAGAGAAAGCATTCGACGAAACAACAATGGAAGATACAGAGAACAAGAACGCGGGGCAGCCGGCCGGTGAGGGATCCGTGGGGCCAAAACTGGTCCGTCTCGCGCTCCCGGTGGGGATCATAGCGATCGCTTCGCTCGTTTACGGCTTTTTGGCACGGGAACCGGAAGAGAAGAAACGTCCTAAAGCGCCACCTCGAGCGATCAAGACTCGAGTCGCTGAAATTGAGCTTCGTGACTATCCGACGGTGATCAAGACCCAGGGGCATGTGCGGGCGCACAACGAGGTGTCCCTCACGGCGCAAGTATCGGGTCGGATTGTGCGGATCATGCCCAATTTCGAAGATGGTGGTTTCTTCAAAAAAGGAGAGGTTCTCTTGGAGCTTGATAAAGCGGACTTTCAATCGGCGCTGATTGCCGCGCGAGCCAGTTTAGCTCGGGCACAAACGGTATTCGCTCAAGAACAGACCCGGGCTAAACAGGCTCGGCTCAATTGGGAGGATCTGGGTTACAGTGAAGAGCCAAACGAACTGGTATTGCGGCTTCCGCAACTCCGTGAGGCGGAAGCGAATGTGAAGTCGGCGGAAGCTCAACTAGAGCGGGCAGAGACGGACCTTGAGCGATCTGAAGTAAAAGCCCCCTATGATGGGCGTGTGCGACAGCGTGTTGTCGGGCTTGGTCAAACGATTGGAGGCTCGACACCCTTAGGCACGATATTTGGGATCGAAATTGCCGAAGTGCGGCTGCCGATTGCTGGCAATGATATGGCGTTTCTGTCGCTGCCTGAAGGGCCTGACGACCCTCCGGTCGAGGTCAATTTGCGAGATGCTCTAAACCCTCAGAATGAGACAGTTTGGACAGCTAAGATTATTCGGACGGAAGGGGCGCTTGACGAACGTTCTCTCGAACTCTTTGCAATTGCGCGGATTGAAGATCCCTTTGGTCGGCTCACGGATCGTGCCCCCTTGCGGATTGGGCAACCCGTGATTGGGCTGGTGCCTGGACGGGTGCTTGAGAATGTTCACGCAATCCCTCGTGTGGCGGTGCGGAAATTAGAAAATATCTTTCTTGTGGACAAAAATGATCTGACCCTCAGTCAGCATACCATCACGCCGATTTTTTCTGATGAAGATTTCTTGATCGTTCGCGATCCTGCCATCACCAGCGATAAGTATCTCGCGATGACCTATCTGATCTTTGCTCCAGAAGGGGCTAAGGCTGAGATTCTGCCCGAGGTAGGAGCGGAGCCTACTGTGCAGGCTTCGGAGACGGTCGTTCCTCCGATGACGACGAAGGGTAAGAAGAATACTTAAATCTTTCTAGTCCGATGATTCGTTGGTTTGCTAACAACGATATTGCCGCCAACTTTCTCATGGTTGGCCTCCTTCTCGCTGGGATTTATACGGCCTTCACGCAGATTCCGCTAGAGGTTCGCCCGGCCCGAAAGCATACCATGGTGTACATGTCCATGCCATACCGAGGTGGGACGGCAAAGGACGTGGAGAAGGCGATTCTCATTCCAGTCGAGGAGGCGCTCGAGGGGGTGAATGGCATCGAAATGGTGCACACCGATGGGCATCGGGGCATGGCTCGGATTTACGTTCAGGCTGAAGATGGGTATGACATGCGAGTTCTGTTGGAGGACGTTCAGACACGTGTGGATGGGATCACCACTTTCCCTCGAGAGACAGAAAAGCCGCGGATCTATATCCCTGATGCTTCGCAGTATCAGGAGGTCATGACAGTCGTTGTTACTGGGCGTCTCGATGCCATGGACTTGCGCAAGGTGGCGCAACGTGTGCAGGAAGATTTGTTGGAGATCGATGGGATTAGCATCACGGACCTCATTGGGGAACGGAACTATGAGATTGCCATCGAAGCGGATCTCACTCGGCTTCAGTCCTTTAATCTTGGGTTTGCGGAGCTCGCCAACGCCGTAAGGCGCTCCTCAGTGGACTTGCCAGCGGGATCCATTCAAAGTGAGAGCGGTAGTCTCGTTGTACGCACGCGGGGACAAGCTTACAACAAGGAACAGTTTTCTAAGATACCCATCAGAGCGGCTAATGGCGCCGAGGTGCTTTTAGGCGAGGTTGCTCTGATCAAAGATGGATTTGAAGAGGGGGATCGCAAGGTTGAATTCAATGGGAGCCCCGCGCTTTTTATCGACATCATGCGCACAGGAAAAGAGAGTGCGATTGAGATCTCCGACAAAGTACGTGAATACATCCGGGAATCCTCAGGGCGCTTTCCTGAAGGCATTCAGTTATACCCGTTCGATGATACCTCCCTTTCGATTCGGGGGCGCTTGAATGCCCTGACCTCATCGTTGATTCAGGGAAGCTTGCTTGTTCTACTCGTGTTGGGGCTTTTCCTGCGTCCGTCGCTCGCCTTCTGGGTGGTTGTTGGCATTCCGGTGTGTTTCGCCGGCGGTGTTTTGCTCATGCCCTGGTTTGGGCTCTCAGGGAACGTGATGAGTATTTTTGGATTCATTATCGTGGTTGGCGTGGTGGTGGATCTGTCTCTTATACACATCTCCGAGCCCACGAGACCTCTCTACATCTC
>CAJXVR010000440.1 GCA_913061285.1 uncultured Verrucomicrobiota bacterium
GTAGTCGTGTTGCCAATCGAGGCACCATTCACGGACATTGCCATACATTCCACGCAGCCCTGACTGGCCCGCGACCTTCTCGGCAACGGGACCGGCAGAACGATTGCTGTTCACTCGGAAACGAGCACGATCAGTGAAGCGGATGCCAATATCGATCGCGGAGTCCCCGAAGCTATACAAGGTGTGATGCCCGCGCCGGCAGGCCCATTCCCATTCTGCTTCACTTGGTAGACGAATAACGAAACCTTCTTCAAGACGGCCCGTTGATTTGAGAGCGAGGGTGAGCTGATGACAAAAGTTGGTGGCTTGCATCCATGATATGTTTGTGATGGGAAGGTCCTGTTCTTCATTTCGAGCTGTGGATTCTTGCTGAAGTAGCCAAGCTAAGTCTCCAGCAATCGTTCGATCCCACTGAAATTCGGTGACTTCAGTGACGCTCATCCAAAAGCCGTGGCTGATAGTCGTTGGGCTTGCTGGAAAGACGGCGGGACCTCGGGGTGTCGATGGGGATTCTTCTCCCTTTAGAAACTCTCCTTTCGGAATCCAACTCATTCTGAGCCCCAAAGAAGGAATCTCAAATCGGTGAGGCAATTGTGAATCGAGCAATTCAGTTAGAAACGGAAGCTCTTCTGAGAGGACGAGACGGAATCCCTGGGCTGAATCCCGTTCGTCGACTGCGTTTGAGCTGCGTTTGTAGGGATTCGCCCGGTCGAGAGACTGAGCGAAGCAGCCGCCGCGATAGATGCGGTCTCCAGCTTCGCTGCCGTTGATCCAATTTTGGATTCTTCGACCTTTATGCTTAGGGTAGTACCACCACCCATTCAGACAATACTCTGATACGTTGCCGTACATGTCATAGAATCCCCAGCTGTTGGGTTTCTTCTTCCCAACTTCTTGAGTCTGTTCTTCATCCTGAAAATCCTCCAAGGTCCATGCCTGTGCTCGTTTCTCTTCTCTGCTGGGGGTGTTGGGCGATTCGGAAAGGTTTCCGGCTCGACATACGATTTCCCACTCGATTTCGGTTGGAAGTCGAAAACGAAAATTGGGGGGGATGATGCCGGTCCTGCGACATTCGTCGGTTAGTTTACTGCAATATTCAACGGCTTCCCTCCAGGTCACTGATTCGACGGGACGCTGGCGCCAATTACCTGGGTTGTCCGGAGATTCATCAATCGCCGTCCTGTGAGAATTGAAGTGACTGGGATTGCTGCCAATGAGATTGACATACTGCTGCTGAGTAACCTCATGCAGACCCATCCAAAATCCATACGAGAGGCTGACCTCTAGTGGGGGGGAGGCATCCGCAGCTTCAGCATTGGTTGCGCCAATGATGGCGTTGGTTGGCGCTACATATTTGAGCGCGATCTGGAAGTCAGGTATTGCAAATTTCTCAGGAAGGTTAGTTCCCTGGATTGGATTCGGCTTGGGGGTGGTATCGCTCGTCGTCTTGCTGTTCGAGAAGAGTCTATCGGTGAGTAATGCGACAGAGAGCAAGGCAACAAGACTCAACACTCCAAGCATTGCGTAGCGAAGATCGAGACCTCGCTTCGTTGGTCGAGCTCGATGTCTTGGAATCTGTCGGGCTGCCGCTGCCTTTTCCCTGATCGCGATCGGTGCTGTTTTTTGCCAGGCATCGTAAAACTCGTTCGCGTCGGAAAAGCGTCGTTGAGGATCCTGTTCGAGAGCGCGCATGATTACATCGTCTACCTCGGTTGCGACGCTCACATGAGCTGAAGGAGGTTGGAAGACGCCTTGAGGAAGCCGTTGGGTAAACAGTTCGTAGCAAAGCACGCCGAGGGAATAGACGTCACTCCTCGAGTCGACAGGGCTGGTGCCTGTTTGCAGCTCTGGGGCCATGTAGCCGTAGGTTCCGATCACGTCTTGAGGGCGGGTTGCTGTGAGTGGTGACGGCTGTCGCTCGTCTTGTTTGCAGAGTCCAAAATCAGCAATTCGTACTTCATTCGATTGTGTCAGGAGAATGTTTGCCGGCTTGATATCCCGGTGGATCACTCCGTTCTGATGAGCGTAAGCCAGTCCAGCGGCGAGTTGTGAGACGATCTGCACTCGCTGGTCGAGATCTAGCCTGTTCTCAGCAATTGCTGTCCGCAGTGTATCGCCGTCCACGTAGTCCATCAGAATGTAGAGAGTTTCGTCCGAGTCTGCACAATCGTAGAGCTTGACGATATTTGGATGACTTAGTTGGGCGAGGACTTTTGATTCTCGAAGGAAGCGTTCGACAAAACGAGGACGTCGGGCCAACTCAGGCAGTAACACTTTTAAGGCTTCGTGACGTTCGAGTCTTCGGTTGTAAAGTTGAAGAACCGAGCCCATGCCCCCACGGCCAATGGTTCGAATGAGATCGTGATCGGGAAGGATCGTGTCGAGTCGGGCCCAAGTTTCCTGGGCCGATTCTAGAGGGTGATTGTCGGGATCGGCTGGATCTGGTTCGAACCCTTCGGTTCCCAAAGCAAAGAGTCCGGAATGACAGGATGCACAAATGCCTGAGTGACTCTCCGATTTGATCGGTCGAGAACACTGAGGGCATGTTTTATCACCAGCTGGCAGCATCGCGAATGAAGCGTAACGTAATAGAACTGACGGGAAAACGCGAGATCTGAATCTCAAGAGCGATGTTCCTTAGGGTCGGTCCTTTGAATAGCTCTTGTCGATTTACGGAATCAAGTGGCCGAGTTTGGTTCGTGACGATGTCGGGTTCAGCTGGTAGGAATTTGCCTGCAATTCTCGTGTGAATTATAGGATCGGCCGAATGGTGATAGACAAACAACAGAGCGTTGAAGCGTTCCACACAACACACTGGACCGTGGTGGTTGATGCGCAGGCAGGTGACAGTCCCATGGCGGGGCGTGCTTTGAGTCGTCTCTGCCGGATCTATTGGAAACCTGTCTATCATTTCATTAGGCTTCAAGGGCATTCGCAGCACGACGCGGAGGACCTGACTCAGGGCTTTTTTGAGGCGCTGATAGAGAAAAAATATCTCAAGTCGGTGGATCAAAAGCGGGGCAAATTTAGGTCGTTCCTGATGGCCGCAACCAAACACTATGTCTCTGATCAATGGGATCGACAGCGTTCTTGGAAACGTGGCGGGAGGGCTGCAAGGATATCGATCGATGTTGCTGAGGTGGAGGAGGTGGTGTCGAGTGAACTTGCTTCGAAGCTTGATCCAGAGTCTGCGTTTGACCGTGCCTGGGCTGCAACCATTCTTGAGCGGACGTTCCTAAAGCTTCAACAGCTGTTTGAATCGCGCGGAAAGTCGCAGCGTTTCAATTTGTTACGTCCCTGTTTGCTCGGTGATTCTGAGCGTACTTATGCGGATCTCGGCCGGTCTATAGGTGTTTCAGAGGATGTCATAAAAACTGAGGTGCGCCGCATGCGCCAGAATTTCCGCTCCATTCTTCGGGATGAAGTCGGCGAGACCTTGAGTGAGGCGGGTGAGCTCGATGCTGAGATTCGGTATTTGGGTTCGCTAATTCAGTAGGGCCGTTCGTTAATGCGCGCTCATTAGTTCCACTTCGAGAGGGGGGGAGGCATCGGTCATAAACGAAGGAATTCCGGGATCAGGATAAAGGATCCTGGCCGTGATTGACCAGGATCCCGAACTGATCTTTCTTATTCCCGATACTCCCACGCGCCAATATCGAGTCCCACACCCACGGCAGTGCGTAATTGGTTCCCGAAGAATGGTGCATATTCCTGGACGGCTTGATGCTCGATGGGAACAGCAACGGGGGCAGCCATGTCAATTGCGCTACTATCTGGTTTTAACCGGAAGTCGTAGTGGTAGACATCTTGGAGGGGACTGCCGGTTCCCGAGAGAATGATTCCGTTAAAGGTGACTGTTCCGTTGAATGGGTGATACTGGGAATTCTCAGCAGGGGCCCAATCGGCGTTAAACCAGTTGACTCCGTTTAGCACCGCATGGCCGGCACCTCCGCGCATGAGGTAGAGATAGGCGTCCCCATGCCGGTCGAAGATATTGTTCGTCAGGTAGACGGTTTGGTCTCCTGTCGGTAAATCGAAGTAGGTAGTGCGCCATCCCCGGTCTCTCATCCCATTGATCGTTACGAGTGTGTTGTGGTAGAAATGCAGGTTCTGCCGATACATTGCGGTATTTCCGGTGTCACCACCGAAGTGGATCATATTGATCGAATGTGGTGTTTGGTCGAAGTCGTTGATAAGGATATTTCCATAGACGTAGGTATCACTTTCACGCCCGATCACGGCGAAGCTGTCTTCAGGGTCGACCAAGTCAAGCAAGCGAGCCCCACTCTGAATCCAATTGTATCGAATGACTGTCCCGACGCTGCGATCTTTGAGCGAACTTCCCAGCATGCCAGGGGTCGGGTTTTCGATCACATTGTATTGAAACGTGATGCCGTCGGCCTGTGTGTAGATGTTGTGTTCCAGGTAGTCACCGATGATTCCGTTACTATGAACGAAATTTCGCTCAAACAGAATGTCTCTCGAGACTTCTTCTTCACTGTCCTTTGATAGAATAAAGAATCCGTTTCCGTTACCGCTGATCTCAGTCGCCTTCACTGTGAGATTTTCTACCAGGTTTCCTCGTATTCCCGCACTGCCGTTGACATAGGATTGCGTGTTCCCTTGGGCATCTGTGAAGGTGTGGTTTGGGTGCGCACCGGTTACCTTGAGATTAAAAATTTCGATAAAACGGGGCTTGTTTCCCCAAGCCTGTCCGGATCCCCGTTTTATGTAGATCATGGCCAAGTATTCATCGTTGAAGGACTGGCCCCCCGATTGCCAATAGGAGAAGAAGTTTTGAAATTGGGGGCTTGTCACCGCGTTCTCACCATCAATGATCGGGAGCTCGCCATTTGGCCCACGCACACCGCAAATGCGTACTGGTTGACTGGCCGTGCCTTGAGCCTGAATGCCTATTTTTTCCCGGTAAGGCGAGTCGCGCCATTCAATCATGACGGTATCTCCAGCAGTCAGATTGAGCCAGGGAACCTCTCCCAAAGTTTCGTAGTCTTGACCTGGCCCAACGTGGTATAAAGTGCCGTTTCCTTCGTGGAGACATGGGCAGTCAGCCGGAATCCCAAAGTCAGGGAGAAGGGCGACGGGAAGTGAAGGGGTGTCGCCATCATCAACTGGGAGTCCCGGATCAACGGGATCGACGGGATCAACAGGATCGACGGGATCGACGGGATCGACGGGATCGACGGGATCGACGGGATCGACGGGATCAACAGGATCAACAGGATCAACAGGATCTGTCTCTTATACACATCTGACGC
>CAJXVR010000441.1 GCA_913061285.1 uncultured Verrucomicrobiota bacterium
GTATAAGGCTTTATTTGCTTCACTACCACAGCTGGAAGCGATGAAGAGCCGTCCAGATGGCTTGCATACGCGGTGGTTGACCGCTTTCAAATTGAAGGGGGCTTCAAAGGATGGTGAGACCGTCTCAAGGCTCTTAGAGGTCTTGAACCTTGATGGGATTTCTTCACGGCCGGTGTGGACTCCTCTACAGCAACAGCCGGTATTTCGAGGCTGTCGTACGTATGGCGGCGAAATGGCGAGTATTCTGAATAGAACTGCGTTTCTATTGCCGAGTTCCACGAGTCTTTCGGAGAGGGATCAAGATAAGGTGGTCGAGAGTGTCAAGAGATTTGTTGGGAAGTAGAGGTTCAGAACGATACTTCACCTGGATGCTTTGACAAGGCAGTGGGAGCAAGCTATGGCGAAAAAGAACAAAATCGATATTGAAACGCCGGGGCTTCTGAGAATAGCTTCTTGTCCGTTTCTAGAATGGTGAATTCCGCTCAAATAGGCTGCTCGTAAACTTCAAGGTAAAACATAGTTAGGCTTAAAGCTGTTGCCTGCGTTTTGTTTGTGAAATCTAGACTTGGACGGTCTTCCGTTGACCGAACCCAACGAATATTGGATATCTTCATTGTGATCTTATCCTTACCACTAGTCTCATGTATCCTGGTCTTGCTTGTCCCATGCATGTGTTTCCTAGTAGGTAGGCCTATATTCTTTCGGCAGAAAAGAGTGGGAAGGAACGGCGAGATATTTGAATTGGTCAAGTTTCGTAGCATGGAGACTAGAATAGTGGATTTGGGCCAGACAGACGAAGAACGGTTGGTTCCATTTGGGAGGTTCTTGCGTTCGTCTTCGCTAGATGAGATACCCGAGCTTTTTCATGTTCTAAAGGGTCAGATGAGTTTGGTGGGGCCTCGTCCTTTGCTTCCAGAATATCTGCCAAGGTACACGCCTCGGCAATTAAGAAGGCATGAGGTTAGACCGGGATTGACTGGATGGGCGCAGATAAATGGAAGGAACTTACTATCGTGGGAGCAGCGGTTAGAGCTGGATGTTTTGTATGTTGAGAACAGGAGCTTGCCTCTCTACATCAGAATATTGGTTAGGTCGGTTTGGGTCGTTCTTAAACAGAAAGGAGTGAACGCGTCGGATGGCAAGGGGATGGCCGAGTTCCGTGGTTCGCATTGAACCTCGACGTCAGTAGCTCTAGAGTCGATGAGATTAATCCGCTTTTGATATCGGAAAACACTTTGAAGCAAGAATCTCTAGTACACAGTCGAAAGTTCCGCTGGCTAATCATGGCGGTAGCTTATACTATCCTTTCAGCCGTCTCAATGTGGTTGGCATACCAGCTGAGGTTTGATTTCTTTGTAAAGAAAGATCCATTGGAGATGGCCTACTTGGATAGGTTACCGGGTGTT
The DNA here is from genome assembly GCA_913061285.1 of uncultured Verrucomicrobiota bacterium. Lineage (GTDB taxonomy): Bacteria > Verrucomicrobiota > Verrucomicrobiia > Limisphaerales > AAA164-E04 > UBA2970. The sequence continues at coordinate 1,407 of CAJXVR010000441.1, forward strand.
CTCGCTTGGATCTTACCCTTAAAGCTGATAGTGCTGGTAATTTTCAGGCAGTATTCAGGCTTGTTGGGCTACTTTGGCACTCCTGATGTGATGCGACTCGGTCGTGCCGTCTGCTGTTGGGCAGCAATTCTAGGGCTCATTCGCCTTCAAATACCAGGAACTCTAGTGCCATCTCGAGGGATAATACTGATGGATACGATTCTGTCTTTTAGCTTGCTCGTAGGGTTCAGGGTAGCGTGCAGGTCTATACGTGAGGCTCTAACCATTTCGAGTGACTCGCGTAGATTTGATGAGCGGTCGAGGATTGTCATTCTTGGAGCTGGCGATGTAGGAGCGGATTTGACAAAGGACTTGTTGAACAAGCGGGGTTTGGGCCGAACACCAGTGGCCTTCCTCGACGACAATCCTGCTAAGCACGGTACTCGTATCCACGATATTCCAGTGGTTGGTTTCCCGGCAGATTTACCCGCAATTAAAGATCGATTTAAAGTAGATGAGGTCGTCATTGCGATGCCCTCAGCGCCCGTGAAAAGGATTGCTGAGATTGTTAATGAACTCAGGCGTCTCCACCTCAATTTCGTGACCGTGCCTTCCCTCGATCAAATGGCAACTGGCCAGGTAAAAGTTTCTCAGCTTAGATCCGTTGAAATCCAAGACTTGCTCGGTAGAGACCCGGTTGTTATCGAGCGTGAAACGATAGGAAAAGTATTGACAGGCAAAGTGGTCCTTGTAACCGGGGCCGGAGGGAGTATTGGGAGTGAGCTCTGTCGTCAGATTGTTACTTTTAATCCAAAGCGAATTCTCCTATTCGAGCATTGTGAGTTTCTACTTTTCCAGATCGAACAGGAGCTACTCGAGAAAGGCTACGGAAGTATCGTCCAGGTAATAATGGGTGAGCTGCTTGACGAGAATCGAACAGTTTGGACTTTTGAGCGGTACCAACCCGAGATCGTATTCCACGCTGCCGCGCTAAAACATGTTCCAATGATGGAGAACCAACCACGTGAAGCGTTTAAGGTGAATTCTTTGGGCACCATGAAACTCGCAAAACTGGCGGCAAAATACCGTGTCGATCGTTTTGTTCTAATCTCCACAGACAAAGCAATCAACCCAACGAGTGCGATGGGGGCGACCAAGCGATTGGCGGAGATGAGTCTTCAGGCAATTGATAGTGATTGCGGTGTCTCAACGCGGTTTATGGCGGTAAGGTTTGGGAACGTACTTGGCTCGTCGGGTTCAGTGATCCCGACCTTTCGGAAACAAATTGCTGCTGGTGGACCGGTGAAAGTGACACATCCTGATGTGACACGATATTTTATGACGATTCCAGAAGCTGTTGGCCTAGTACTCCAATGCGGTACTCGAGCGGAGGGTGGCGAGATCTTTGTGCTCGACATGGGTGAACCTATTAAGATCGTCGATCTTGCTAATCAGATGATAGAGCTAAGTGGGTTCAGGCCTCAAAGCGATATAGAGATCGAATTTGTCGGACTACGTCCAGGAGAGAAGTTGTTTGAGGAACTACAGCACACAGGCGAAAACTTACTTGAGACGGACCATCCCAAGATTTTTCGAATGGTTCGGGAGGACATTTCTAACAACGATACCGAGGCTAGGGTGCTGGCAATAGCGAAAATCTGTGATGAGTTGGAGCCATCGCAACTCAAGCAGAGAATACAGGAAATAGTGCCAGAGTATTCTCCGTACCTTTAGCTTTTTTGGGTCTTTAGAGTAAGGTTTCTGCCTTAGAGACTGTTTGAGTGCGCCGTGGAAAGGTGCAGGACTCCAGTGGGAGAGTCAAAAGCTAAACCCACCCGGCAACTTTCGCTCCAGCCGGTAGCAGCCGAGGCGGACATGGAAGCAATGAACTGTTCGAAGCCCTCGGTGCCAAAGGCCCGGAAGCGGGTCAGCGAGCGAGCAGGCCGTAATGCGAATGAACACTGAGCAAGTCCCGAAACCATCTAATGCGGACGCCGACCCAGTTCAAACATGGGGAAGGCTGGCATCGGACAGGAAGCGAGCGAAGCATGCGCTGTTCGAGTCCGCCGGGGTATTGGTGACGGCATGTTTGCGAAAGGAGACCTGTGGCAACACGGGAAGTCCCATGTGGCGCCAGGCTGAAAAGCAAGGCAACTCGAGGTCCGCGAGGGCCAGGCGGGGCCGCATGGGATGGCGGAGAGGCCCGTATTACCGTAGAAGCTGGGTAATGCCGGTGGAGGGAAGGGGCCTTGGTTCAAGGGCAATGCAAGAAGAAGCAAAGACCAGGAGATTGGTATGAGCCTAGTAACTCCAAAGAGTGTCGGGAAGCTTCAGGAGGCATAGCATGTCAAAGCGAAGGGAGATCCGGACTGCCGGTTCTACAGCCTCTACGACAAGCTGTATCGGGAAGACGTCCTGCTACACGCCTGGCGGTGTTGCCGTGCCAACGGCGGTTCCGCGGGAGTGGACGGCATCACGTTCGAACAGATTGAACGAGGAGATGTGGGCCAGTGGTTGGAAGAACTGGCCAGGGAACTGCGGGAGAAAACCTATAGGCCTCAGGCGGTGCGTCGGGTTTGGATCCCCAAGCCCGGAGGCAAGCAAAGGCCCTTGGGGATACCCAGCATCAGGGATCGAGTCATTCAGATGGCCTGTGTCATCATATTGGAGCCGATCTTTGAGGCCGATCTACCCGAGGAACAGTTTGGATACCGACGAGGGCGAAGCGCCCACGACGCGATTCGAGCGATCCACGGATGGCTTACCCAAGGATACCGCGAGGTCGTGGACTGCGATCTAAGCGGATACTTCGACACCATTCCCCATTCACAATTGATGAGAAGCGTTGCCCGGCGCGTTAGTGACGGGACGATGCTGGCACTGATTAAGATGTCACTGCAGATGCCGGTGGAGGAAGCGGATGGCCGCGGAGGTAGGAAACGAACCACCGTGGCCAAGGACAGTGGGAAAGGAACGCCGCAAGGCGCGCCGATCTCGCCGTTACTCAGCAACCTCTATATGCGGCGGTTTGTGATGGGCTGGAAGAAGTTGGGTTGGGAAAGACGACTGCAGGCTCGATTGGTGGTTTACGCCGACGACTTTGTAATCCTTTGCCGCGGAAGCGCGGTAGAGGCGCGCAGGTCCATGGAGTCGATCATGCAAACCCTACGGTTGACGGTCAACGAACAGAAGACGCGCACTTGCCGGGTGCCCGAGGAAAGTTTCGACTTCCTGGGGTACACCCTAGGCCGGTGTTATTCGCCGAGGACAGGCCGGGCCTACATAGGCACGCGCCCATCCAAAAAGCGAATCCGCGCAATCTGCGAGCAAATCAGCCAGATGACCCGGCGGCAGACTTATTGGAAGCCTGTGGAGATGATGGTTGGTGAGCTCAATCGAACCCTGCGTGGCTGGGGCAATTACTTCAGCCTTGGCCCGGTCAGCCGTGCCTATCGAGTGGTGGACAATCACACTCGGCATCGGCTGCGTCAGTGGTTGAACGGGAAACACAGAAGCCGTGGCGTGTCCGAGGTGAGGCATGCGGCTGCACAGCTTCATCGCGAGATGGGCCTGCTACGGTTGGAGAACACAACGAGCAATCGCCCGTGGGCGTCGACATGAATCCTCTTGAACGGAAGCCGGATGCGGGAAAACCGCACGTCCGGTTTGAAGGGCGGGGAGTGGAAACAGAGTGCATGGCAGGATCTTCAGGCACCGGCAACCGAAAGGGTCGGAATCCGCTACGGCTTGTCCTACACACCACCGCGCCACTCCTCGACCCCACAAAAACAAACCATATATGGAATCAACCAAACTGAGCGGCGCGGCTAGATAGTTTTGTTGACGGATAAAGCTTGAGAATTTCTGCGATTCTTTGCGGAGCCAAATCG
>CAJXVR010000442.1 GCA_913061285.1 uncultured Verrucomicrobiota bacterium
TCTACACTAGATCGCTCGTCGGCAGCGTCAGATGTGTATAAGAGACAGATCCCTGCCTGGATCTCGCCATCGACTGATTACCTGCCCACCGGATACCATAGTTTCTCAAAATAGAATCCGCCGGATCAAAGAACCGAACAAGGAACTTCTCAGCACCTTTGGCAAGCAATGGGAAGAACAGCCAGAGCGACGTCCCAACCCAGAATCCGAATCCATTCGAGAATTAGGTTGATGCGTGTTTCCCCTAGCCCCCAAAATGCCAGAATGTCCTACGAACTTGAATCAAGCTTTGAAGCTGAGGTGATCCAAGCGAGTGCCACCATCCCGGTGCTCGTTGACTTCTGGGCGCCATGGTGTGGTCCTTGCCAAGCCCTCGGTCCGGTCTTGGAAAAAATGGCCGGCACAGCGGGCGAACGATGGCGGCTGATCAAGGTGAATACGGAGGCACATCCCGCTGTCGCTCAAGAATATCAGATCGCCAGCATCCCAGCCGTTAAATTATTCGTCGATGGCAAGGTCGTTGATGAATTCAACGGTGCGCTTTCAGAATCACAAATCGAGACCTGGCTAGAGAATGCTCTCCCGTCGGCTGCAGCAAAGTCCGTCGCGGAGGCTAGAGAACTGATGTCCCAACAAAGAGAGCCCGAAGCCAAAAAAATCGTCGAAGCGGTGCTCAATGACAATCCGCACAACGAGGATGCATTACTGTTACAGGCAGAATTAGCCTTTCCAAACGATCCCAAGAAAAGTTTGGATATCATCGAATCAATTAAAGTTGGCTCCGATAACCATGAACGCGCACAGGCCCTTAAAGTGTTGTCTGAGCACCGATTACGCGCCAACACGCGTGTTGAGCTACCCGAGAGCCAAGGCAAAGAAGCCTATCTACAAGCGATCGACGCTTTGGCCAGTTTGAACTACGAAGAGGCCTTGGATCAGCTAATCTTGAGCATCGAATCCGATCGACAATTCTCCGATGAAGCCGCCATTGAGCTCGGCAAAGGCATCTTCCGCTGGCTCGGAATCCGGCATCCCATTGCTGACAACTTCTACCGTAAGTTCACCAGTGTTCTCTACGCCTAAACACCGTCGCGCTCGCCTCTGGCCGTAGCCGATTCAAGTTGTATGCGGCAACCGACGCCAATAATCAGCAGGAGCGATGGAACAAAACCAGGGTGACAAGATGGACTCCCGAAGCCATCCCTCCATTGATCCCCTCATCTACAAGGCTCAGCTCTATCAGACCCTGAGCTGGCTCCTCATATTTCCGTCATTGGGCGCCATAGCCATTCTGATCATGAGCACCATCGAAGGTACCCTGAGTGGTTTTCTCGAATCGCCACGACTCGAGGACGCCGCAGCCGTGCTGGTGATCATTAGCCACGGGGCTGTTTTCATTCAATCGCGACGTTTTCATCAGTTGAATCGAAGCCAAGATAGGGCTATCGTTCCTGACAGAGATCACTAACGATCAATTACTATGCCCCTCTACGAATACGCACTCAAAGAAGGCGACTGCAAAGTCTGCGGCGGACAATTCACGCTCCGACGCCCACTCTCCGCCCCGGCTTTGACCAATTGCCCCTTGTGCAAGAAGGAAGTGAAGAAGCTCATTTCCAACTTCAGTTCTCCTATCAAATTGAAACCGCTTTCAATTTCTGATGCGAAGAACGCTGGATTCACCGTGCTCAAGAAGACCAGCAAAGGCGAATACGAGCGGCAGTAATCCGCCGTTCAACCTCAAGCACATCCGAAAAAAGCAGATCATTCGACGAGCACACGATAGAATCGTGCGCTTCTCGTGAAAACCGGATCAATAACAACGACATCCCCGTCCCGACCGGAGAGCACCTGAAGATCGGTCCAATCAGGCGACGCAATCGAGGCGGCATATTGAACCCGATAGATACGATTCGGCGATGACATGACGCGCAACTCAAACCCTTCATTCGTTAAGCGGATTCTCGGAGCGGGATCACTAACAGGATTGGGACTCTCACCTACTTGAATTCGTCCTGGACTCGGCAGACGATAGGCCCAATTCAAGGCGTTGTTCCCAAACACCCCGAGATCAATCCGGGCGAGACTCACCCCTGATTCGCTCAAGCGAACAGGCCACGGAGACTCACTTTCGTATTCGACGAGGTCTTCACTTAGCCAAACCAGCTCACCCTTCTCGGCATCAGATAGCCCCGGCAAGCGATCCAGTCGCTGTAGGCGCAGTCGGTCTCGGCGGTTTTCCAACCGGCCCTCGAACGGTCCCACTACAAACGCATCCACCGGCAAAGCAAAGGCAGCCCGAAACGCAGCGAGTGTCTCTGGCTCGCTTACCGGGTCGAAGTTCACGAGGACAGCGACGCCCCCTGGAGGCAGGGCCAGATCGCCGAGAAATGTATAGTCGACGCCACCACTCAGTCGCCAACCCGTTGAGCGATCCGTCTCAGACGAGAGCTCGATCAAATCAGCGGACCAGTTCGAGATTTCAATATACTCAAGTCCTGCCAAGCTCGAATCAGGCCCCCACTGAAACCCGCTGTCATCCCGCATGATTTCACTGACAACCAGAGGAGAGATCCAAGGAGCCGAATTCACTTGCCCAGCGCCTTCACGGAACTCCTCGAGGCTCGAGGGCGGGAACTCGCCAAAGCTCGGCTGTTGCAAGCGACCAAATTCCAAGCCTGAAACGGAATCATTCATCCCCACAGACTCACCAAACGCCGCAGGCTCAAGAGAAACTACGATCCGTCGCCCAGTCTGCGAGCCTCCAGAATCTATCTCTGAAAGATAAACGGCCTTTGGCTTCGAAAATCGATTGGCATTTCCCCCTCCCCATGAATGTTCAAAGAGCACCGTATAGCCTCCAGCCTCAATCGTCGTATTGGCAGGCACGCGGAACGCATCCAGGAAGGTCTCTGACCAGCCCAACCACCAGCCCGAAATATCCACCGAACTTCCCGTTCCGTTGAAGAGCTCAATCGCGGGTTCGAGCGGAGGTTCTGCACTCACCAACACTTCATTCACGCGCAAGCCATCAATCCATCGAGTATTCGGAGCACCAGGTGAAGATTCCTCGGGAGCGAAGCTCACCAGAGTCGGACTTCCATCTGGAAGACGGCCGGATGAAGCGCCTGAAACTTCAGTTCTCGCAAGCGAGATCTCATCAATTAATCCCAGACTGGCGTTATACAGACGAAGCGTCTCGCCCTCAGCATTGAGCCGAAAGTTCAAATGATCCCCGCCTCGCTCCGGCTCTCCGTCAGCCTTAAAGGCAACCCATGACTTCCCATCAATAAAGCTCAGCGGTGCTATTTGATGTTTCGTCTTTCCAGCAAAGGAAGGATCGTCACTTAGATAGAGTCCACTCAAAAGGACCGGATCGACACCGGTATTAAAAAGTTCGATCCAATCATCGCCACCACCACCTCGCCATTCGTTAATCACCAGACCGTTTGAAGCCCCGAGAACCACCGCTTCAGCATTCCCAAGGCCTGGGGTTGGACGAGAAAGCAGCTCCCACGCCTCCCCCACACGACCGATAGATCGGTTGGCGACTTGAGGCCCAAACACCACACGCTCAATCAAATGCCCCTCAGGGTCAATCAACTCAATTGCTTCCCCTCCCCCATCCAAAGCCACAGGAATACTCACACCGGGAAACACCCCACGTTCTACCAGCCCATCGCCATCAAACCAGATCGTCAATAGACCGCCCCCGTGAACAGTCAGATCCGCAGGCAGCCGCCAGGATTCCGTTCCAGACAAACGGATTTGAAACCCGCCGATATCCACGCTCTCAGAAGCCAGATTCGCGATCTCCACCCAATCTGGAGTCCCTTCCACCTCACCAAAGCGCAGTGACTGGTTTCTGGCCAACACTTCATTGATTCGAATGGGAGGCACGCTATGGAGGTAATTTGCTACCCCGGGACTGGCATTGACCGAAAAGCTTTGAAAGTCTCCCGTTCCGTTCGGCAACCTTCCGAGCGAGGCCCCCTCGTCCTGACCACTAAACTCGACTTGATCGATGGCTCCGCCCGCTGCATCTAAGAGAACGAGTTCTCCTCCCGTTGCAGGCAGCCGGAAACGGAGAGACTCATGTTGGTTTGCAAGGTCCGAGTAAAAGACCGCGTAACCATTCCTCTCAATAAACGAATGGGGCACGAAGGCGACGACGTGACCGTCCTTTTGAAAGTGAAGTCCGTCCAGCGCGACAGGAGCTGCCTGACTCGAATTGTAAATTTCCACCCAATCATCGTCCCCAGCCAGAGGATTTGCCATCAGTTCATTGATCCTCAAAGCCTGCAGCGTGTCAGTGACCGCCATCCGATTCGGCTCACCCGGACTGGGCAGTCCCAGATGCCAAGATCCCGTTTCGGCTCGACTCAACGAGTACTGAGCCAATTGCCTGCCAAAACTCACCGAATCCAAGCGATTACCCTGTTCATCAAGCAAGACCACCGTATCACCATCACGATCCAATCCAAAAGGAAGGCCGGCGACATCGGTCTCTCCGATTGATTGCCATACCACGATCCGTTCTCCCGCTTGCAAGACCTGCCCAGAGGGAAAGACAAAATCAGGACCACCCGATTCGTCCCGCAACCGAAGTCCAGAAAGCATCGCTTGAGTCGTGCCCTGATTCATCACCTCCACCCAATCAGGAAACTCCCCACCCTCGACTGCATCCGTCCGGTTGTCCGCCACGACTTCACTAATAATCAGGTCATCCCGGAGAACACCCGATCGGATCGACCCTGGACTTCCGCCCGGGGACACACTTCGCCACCAGCTCGATGGCAGCGCTGGATCCTTATCGCCAGAGACTAACGCCAAGCTATACCCCGCCCCATCGGCATCTTCTGGCCACGCTCCGTCATCACCAAAACGCACCCCAGTAACATAGCCTCCCTTAGAATCCTCCAAGACCAACGACTCGCCCCGGTTGGAAAGGCTCCCTCCGAAATACCCCCAAATCAAAAGTTCGGGATAACGTTGCTGAAACAAGGAAGGCTTCTGACCTGAAGCCAGAACTAAGGACGCTCCAGGATCGAGAAAGCTCCCGAAGGGAAATGAATAGGAGACCCCGCGGAGCGAGTGTTCAGAAAGGTCAATCGTCACGGGTCCAAAATTGGTCAACTCCAAGAATTCAAATTCATCACCCCCTGGAGGATGATACATGATCTCGGAAAATTTCACGGCTGAAGTGAGGGCCCCAGGATAAAACACTCCTCGACTTTGCGCACTCCATCGTCCCTGTC
>CAJXVR010000443.1 GCA_913061285.1 uncultured Verrucomicrobiota bacterium
AGAGGTCTCGTGGGCTCGGAGATGTGTATAAGAGACAGCAATTGGTCGATCGAAAGGTTTTTCTCGGGATACGCCAGCGCATTCTCGGGAAGGATTCCGTTTAGAAATGAGATTTCCCGACCATGGCCATTGTTCATGCCGTGGTCGGTATGAGAAAGGATTGACACCCGATCTTTCATCCAGTTCAGAGACCGCAGTGTGTCTGGGAGTTCCACCTGTGTTCCGAACTGTTCTGGAAAGAAGTGTGCGGGATGCATTCCCAGGGGGTTGCCGACAACGAGAAATCTCATTGGGACGGCTGCTTTGTCCTCACTCGCAGCATTGGCCTCGAGCAGGGGGAGCGCCAAGGCGCCGCCAATGCCCTTCAAGAAGGCGCGTCGATTCAGGTGCATCACGAAGGGTGGCCGAATTCAAGCGGATTTCAAACTCAAATTTGAGTCACGAATACGATGCCTCTCAGGCGGCAGGGACGAGGGGCATTCCCGGTTTTGTTTTCAGGCTCGGAAACGTTTCGGTGCCGAAGGGGCTTGGGTTGATTTTTCTAAAGACAATTTTAACTTCCTGCTTGTCAGCGTCGCAGAGGCTTTGGCAAGCTTCCCCATGGCAGTCAATAACGAACCGAATTCCCTCGATCACGAATTCTATTTGCGGGCCAACGACTTCTTCTCGTCCAACAAGGACTGTGCTTTAACCTTCGATGATTTAAGCCTCGCAACGCTCTATTCTGAGATTCTTCCTCGCGATACTCAACTAGAGACCAAGCTTGCTGAGGGGCTTGAGCTGCATTTGCCCATTGTCTCGGCAGATATGGACACGGTGACTGAGTCTCGAATGGCCATCGCGATGGCCCACAACGGTGGGATGGGGTTGATTCACTATAACATGAGCGAAAAGGAGCAGCTCAGAGAGGTTTCTCGAGTGAAAAACCACGTCCACGGCCTCATCAAAGATCCCATCACAGTGCTTCCGGGACAGGTCATTGGGGATGTGATTGAATTGATCGAGCGAAAAGGATTTCCTTTTAGCACGTTCCCGGTGGTTGATGAGCAAGGGAAGCTTATCGGGCTCTTGCCAGGGAGTGTTGTTCGTCCTCGTTATTCAGGGCGCGCCGTGAGGGAGGCGTTGACGCCTCGAAGTGAGATTATCTCGATTTCAGAGGACGAACTTGGAAACGATCCGATTGCGCGGGCCGACGAGTTTTTTGCTGAGCACCCTCGCATTGACAAGTTGATGGTTGTGGATGCTCACGATTGTCTGGCCGGCTTGTTTACACTATCGGACGTCGATCGAATCACTCAGGAGCGTCGTGCTCAGTTCAAAACAGCTCGGGATTCAAAGTTTCGCCTTATTTGTGGGGCGGCGGTTTCCGCGACTCGCGATGCTTTTGGTGAGTTGGATAAAGATCGGATCTCTGCTCATATCGGTGAACTCGTTGAGCGTGGTATTGATGCCGTCGCCGTATCGACGGCTCACGGTCATACCAAAGGTGTTGGCGATACGGTGAAACTCATTCGAGAGGTGTTTCCGAATCTGCCGATTATCGCAGGGAACGTGACCAGTGGTGCCGGTGTGGATTATTTGGTCGAGTGCGGAGCCAATTGTATCAAGATTGGGCAAGGCCCAGGGAGTATTTGCACCACGCGCGTCGTTGCAGGCGTTGGCATTCCACAGATGACCGCGCTTTACGTGGCAAGCCGTGCTGCGGCCAAGAAGGGCGTTTCGATTCTCGCGGATGGGGGTATCACCAAGTCGGGGGACATTGTTAAAGCACTCACCTTGGCTGATGGGGTGATTTGCGGAGGTTTGCTGGCGGGGTGCACTGAAGCTCCCGGTGAGATTCTTGAGATCAGCGGCAAACTCTATAAGCAATACCGTGGCATGGGCAGCCTGACAGCAATGAAAGCGGGTTCGGCGGCGCGGTATGGCCACAGTGCGAAGGATGCGACTCGTAAGGTTTCGGCTGAGGGCGTTGAAGCGCTGAAGGAAGTGGCCGGGCCGATCGATAAGGTGCTCGGTCAGCTGATTGGTGGTATTCAAGCGGGAATGGGCTATCTTGGCGCTCGGAATCTATCCGAACTACGCGATCGCGCCCGCTACGTCCGCGTAAGTCCCGCCGGTCAACGCGAGTCGGCGACTCACGATATTGTCGAGCTGAAGACAGGCGCCTAGGTCAATCAATCTGGCTTGAGGTATTTCACCTTCAGGTCGCGCGGAAGGGGCGTGACGTGATTCTCGTCGCCCCACTCGTCCCATGCTTGGGAGAGTCGGGCGACGATGTGTGGGAATTGCGCTGCGAGATTGTTCATTTCTGAGCGGTCGCTGGTGAAATCATAGAGTTCCCAGGCTTCATCATCCAGAGCCACGAGTTTCCACTTTCCTTGCCGAACTGCACGATTCCCTTGATGCTCGAAGTACAGTCTTCGGTCCTGTGGTGCTTCGTGAAGGAGTCTTATGAGGTCCTTCCCTGGTAGTGTAAGCGTTCCGGGATAGGTTGTCCCCGCAGCGGCAAGTGCGGTTGGTAGTAGATCGATAAGATGGGCCGCCTGATGAGAAATGGTTCCGGGACGAAGCTTCAGGCCTGCGGGCCAGTGAATAATCCCAGGCGAGGCTATGCCGCCCTCATGATTAAAGTGCTTGTAAAGACGCCACGGAGTATTGGAAGCGTTAGCCCATGCGGATCCGACGCTATGGAAGGTTCCGGGGGCGCCCATTTCGTCAAGTTTGTCTGCTGAATGGAGAATGTTCTGATTGCTTGAGACGATATCGAATCCGAACGGATCCCATTCGAAGCAGGCCCCATTGTCTGAGGTAACGATAATGAGTGTGTTCTCCAGTTCATTGGCTTGTTTGAGGTCGGCAATGACGCGCCCGATTTGTTGATCGAGTCGATCAACCATCGCCGCGTAGATCGCCATGCGGCGAGCGAGATCGAGGCGCCGATCCTTTGGAAGCGAGTTCCAGGCGGGATTGACGCCCGTTTTGGTTTCCCCGTAGTTCCGCCAATGCGATCGAGGGCTCAGTTTCGTGTGAGCGGGAACGATCCCTAGTTTTTTCATTCGTTCGAGCCGTTCGCTGCGAAGTTGATCCCACCCGACGTGATAGCGCTCGGTATATTTCGCGATGTCAGACCTAGGAGCGTGCAGGGGAAAGTGAGGCGCATTGTAGGCGAGGTATAAAAACCATGGACGGCGCGGTGTTTCACGAGCCAGTTGTAAAAAATCTAGGGCATGATCCGTCACCGCGTCCGTTGCATAAAAGGTGCCCTTAGGATACTGACGGGCTTTGCGTCTTTCCGGGAGGCGAATTAGATGTGAAGAATCAAAGAAGCGCTTCGCGCTAACAAGTGTGCCGTAGAATTCTTCAAAGCCATGTTGAGTTGGATCTGGTGTTCCCAAGTGCCACTTTCCTGACATGAAACAACGATAGCCAGCTGGCTTGAGTGCTTGAGCGATCGTTCTGGCCTCAGCTGCGACAACGCCTCTGTATCCCGGCTGTCGGAGATCGTTCGTGGTCATGTGTCCAAGGCCAACTCGATGAGGGTATTGCCCGGTGAGTAGGGCGGCGCGAGACGGGCAGCAGCGGCCTGTGTTGTAGAATTGGGTCAGTCTAAGGCCGTTTGAGGCTAAGGAGTCCAGCTGGGGAGTGCTGATCTCACCTCCGAAACAGCCGAGATCGCTGAAGCCTAAATCGTCAGCGAGGATGTAGAGGATATTCGGTTGCTTGGATGCTTCGGCTTCATATTGGAGTGCCACAAGCAATGTTAGGATCCAGAGATAGCGATTCATGAAGCTTTGAAAGATGTGATGACTCGTTCCGTCTAGCTCAGTTTTCGTGCCAGGTGAATCACAGGCAATCGATCAAACGCCATTCTCTGTCGAGTCCTTCTGCGCTCGCTATTTCGAATCCGCCTGCTGAGATTTACCCGGTCAGCACCGCACTGATTTCTCCTGCACTATCGGCGAAGCGGTTGATATTCAATCCGAAGGCTCGGGCCTGGGTGAGCCAGAGGTTTGCGAGTGGTGTGCCTTCTGGCATGTTGATGTGTTGGCCGGTCTTGAATTTGCCGCCGCCGGAGCCTGCAACGATAATGGGGAGGTCGTTGTATTGGTGGGTCGATCCATCTCCCAAGCCCGAACCATAGGTGAAAAGGGTGTTGTCGAGCAGGGAGCTGCCGTCGGCTTCTTTGATCGATTCCATCCGCTTGATAAGATAGACGTATTGCTCCATGTGGAAACGATCGACCTTGAGGAGGTCGTCGATCATCTTTGTTTGATTGTGGGACATGCCGTGGTGACTCCTCGGTTTGTCGAAAAGCCCTTCAAATTGATAAGGGGTATCCCAGCGCTCCGGACCAACCATAAAGGTGGCCACATTGGTGAGTCCCGTCTGGAGGGCTACGACCATGAGGTCCCCCATCAAGCGAATGAATTCTCCTCGAGGAAGGTAGGCATCTGAAGGTTCGTCAAAGTCGACTTTGGAGAGCTCGACGCGCATGGTTTCGAGTCGCTCCATCTGGGTTTCGATCGTGCGGATCGAGTCGAAGTATTCATTGAATTTCTGAGCGTCGTGGTAGCCCAAGGAACGTTGCATTGAGCGGGCATCTTCAAGCACAAGGTCGGTAACATCTCGGTAGCGTTTGTTCTCTTGAGTCGAGAAAAGGCGTTGATACATCTTCCGTGGATCGCGGATGGATGGAGCCAAATGGCCTGTGCCGTACCAGGACACATTGTCGAAGTAGATCGATTCCTTGTTGTCTTTGTGCGTATTGCAGCTGAACTCAAGGGTTTGAAATGGGGTGCTAGTGCCGATGTGATCTGCGACGATATGATCAAGGGTGCGATCGAGAGGCCAAGCGGAGTTTGCGATCGCATAGGGTTCGGCGCTACTCAGGTAGCAACAGGCGCACTGGGCGTGGACGTCGGTGCCGTTTTGGAAGGTGCGATCCATGCCTGTGATTAGGTTGACCTTCTCCTTGTAGGGGGCAAGTGGTTCCATCGTCGGGGTCAATTGCTCAAGCGGTTTGACCTTGAAATGGGGGTCTTGCTCACCGAGGGATGCCATCACATTCCCGAGATTTCCTTTGGGAATTATGTGATTGGATTCGCCGGGAAAGAATCCGCGGCGTACGACTCCGATCGGAACATAGAAGTGCCTGTCTCTTATACACATCTCCGAGCCCACGA
>CAJXVR010000444.1 GCA_913061285.1 uncultured Verrucomicrobiota bacterium
CGAGATGTAGAGAGGTCTCGTGGGCTCGGAGATGTGTATAAGAGACAGATTCCAAACCGGCGAGGCCGACGAATTTTTCCAAACTCTCCGGCGAGGCTTTGATGGTAAGAATATCACTCTTACGAATCACAACACTCCTCGCAGAGCCAGGCAGGCGATCCCCTCGACGGACCAAACCGACAATCTCTACATCGTTCGCCTGGGTTATATCATCGAGCTCAGAGATCGTCTTTCCCTCAGCAATACTTTCTTCAGAAACCTTCACCTCCGCGATGTAACTTTCTGTTTCGCGCATCTCTCGAGGAATGTCATGGGCAGTATTGGCGGCAGGGATGAGTCGCCAGCCCACCGTCGCGACAAATGCGACCCCAATAACAGCACAGACCAAACCTACCGGGGCAAAATCGAGCATTCGGTAAGGTTCTCCCAACACACTAGCCCGGAACTCCGCAATCACGATGTTGGGAGGCGTCCCAATCAGCGTGATCATCCCTCCGAGAATAGAAGCGAAGGAGAGTGGCATCAGCGTCAATGCAGGGCTTCGTTTGCTCTTAGCGGCTGCTTGAAGATCGATCGGCATCAACATGGCGAGCGCCGCAACATTATTCATCAGCGCTGAGAGTGCCGCCGCCAGCGTGGACATGATCGCTATATGAGCCCCAAGAGAGCGAGCGCTACTCATGAGAAGGCGCCCTAAAAATTCGATGACACCGGAATTCGCCAGCGCTTTGCTGACAATAAGGACCAGGGCAATGACTACCGTGGCTGGGTGCCCGAATCCGGAAAACGCGTCCTTCGCAGGAACGACTCCGATGACAACGGCGGCCGTCAAGGCAGCAAAGGCAACAAGATCATAGCGCCAACGCCCCCAGATCAAGAGAGCAAACACGAAACCTAGGAGTCCGAATACCGTCAATTGTTCCGTTGTCATAGAGGCTTACCCACTTATCTGTCTTCTGGCCACAGAGCACTCAGATCTTAGGAGGTCCTTAACCAAATCGCCAATCCAATCGATCTAGAATTACGACGCCGACGACTAGGCTCGAAAACGAGTGCGAGCGAAAGATCCCCAGCCCCCCAACGACCCGATAATGTTGCTCAAATCGTCGAAAAGATGGACATTTTTGAATTTCAGCGATTGGTGTGATCACTGGTAACGCGCTCTTGATTCGAAGAAACCGAGGATTAACGCTTCACATAGTCTGAAGGGTTGCGAATTCGATCAAGCCGTTCTGCCTCTTTCGCAGCATCTTCGTTCTTCGGTTCCGGTCGATCAGACGGTCTTTCGCCCTTCTTCTGCCCCCCCACAAATCGTGAAAGGAATTGGAAGATAGAAATGACGATTTGTTTAATGATTTGCATTGCGAGGAAGAGTAGCATCTTAGCTCTCAGCTCGTCATTCTGGAGGTTTCAAAGCCCAATAGATACATTAATAGAGAACTGTTTTGGCTCCAATGGAGACTCCCAAAGAAACACGCCGTCACAGTCGAAAAATTCAGTAGCAATGCCTCCATAATCCGCGGACAAAGAACGTTGATCAGAGACTAAGACCGCGAAGAACTATTCGGACTGAACAAGATTTTCATCACAGGAAAATCCGCCATTTGAGACCTAGTCGAGCCAGTTCCTGGACTCGAATTCATCGTAGGTATTTTCTAGTGATCTGGCCCTATCCCCATTTAGAATACAATTCAGCAGATCCCGGAGATCTCCCACTGGTCCACGAGAAATCGGTATCAACCATATATTTCTGTCGATTTCATCGCTGACCTCCAGATATCCATCCCACGTTCTTGTTTGTGAATCCACCAATACAGTACGGGCCAGACTCATTCACGACCGCCACCAAGAGACCTCTCCCCATTCAGAGAGAGCGATATATCGATCTCATTTCTTCACAGAAATGACAACAACGATACGGTTTGGCCCTTGGAGCAATGTTCAAAGAGACCGTGCTAAGATCGAATAGAATAGCCTGAGTTGCATCCATCACCGTCTTGAAACTACGTATCCAGTAATCAGTTGCGCTTCAACGACACGGCCTTCAGAATTCCTCGCGGACGCACGAATTAACTCAGACATCACTGGCGGGTCGCAACGGGGAAATAGACATTCCCTGCTTCATCAATTTATGGAATCAATTTGGACATCACATGAACTCTGAAGAAAGCCCTAGGCCCGCTGACGCTGTCGATACCACTTCTAGCCCGCCACCAAGAAAGCTAAGAATCGGCATCCTTTCGCGTAACAAGAAACTCTACTCAACAAACAGCCTAGCTGAGGCCTGCGAGCGCCGTTCCCACGATGTAAGAGTCATTGACTACCTCAAGTGCCACATGGATATCACGACACATCGGCCAAAGATTTTCTTTGGCGATGAAAGCCTCGAATTTGACGCGATCATTCCCAGGATTGGTGCATCAAAGACGTTCTTCGGAACGGCGGTGGTTCGACAATTTGAGATGATGGGAACCTACAGCGTGAATGAGTCGGTTGCGATTAGCAGAAGCCGCGATAAGCTGAGGAGTCTCCAACTCCTCTCTAGAAAGGGCCTAGGGCTCCCCGTTACAGCGTTTGCTCATGACACCAAAGCAACGGGGCACATTTTAAAAATATGCGGAGGCGCACCGGTGGTTATCAAACTTCTAGAAGGCACACAGGGAGTGGGAGTCGTTCTCGCTGAAACGAAAAAAGCAGGCGAAAGCGTCGTCGAGGCATTTCGAGGGCTAAACGCCAATATCCTGGTTCAAGAATTTATTAAGGAAGCTGGGGGAGCTGACATTCGCTGCCTCGTCGTTGGAGATAAGGTGGTTGCCGCTATGATTCGGCAGGGACAAGAAGGGGAGTTTCGGAGCAATCTCCATCGAGGGGGTAAGGCAAGAATAATCAAGATCACGCCAGAAGAACGAACGACAGCAGTTCGAGCGGCAAAAACTATGGGCTTGAATGTCGCCGGCGTTGATTTGCTTCGCTCCAACCATGGCCCCGTAATTATGGAAGTAAACTCGTCTCCCGGACTGGAGGGGATTGAAAAGGCTACAGGCCGAGATGTCGCTGGTTCTATTATTGCTTTCATTGAAAAGAACGTTAAGCAAAGCATGAAGACTAGAGGAAAAGGATGACCGCCGAAGAATTTGCTCGACCGTTGCTCATTTGCGGGAAGTCATTTCCGGTCGACAAGCAGCGAACCGTCCATCTACCTGTTGGCCATCTCATCACCCATAAGATGGTTGAACTCACTGTTCATGTTCGGCGCGGCAACAAGCCAGGTCCGCGCCTCTTGGTCACAGCAGCAATCCATGGTGACGAAATCAATGGGGTTGAAGTCATTCGAAGACTCTTGATGAACAAGATGCCCGAGCTCGCCGGAGATCTCATTCTAATACCTATCGTTAATCTCCCAGCATTTCTCGCCCGTAGTCGCTATCTACCGGACAGACGCGATCTAAACCGCCTATTTCCTGGTTCCGCAACAGGATCCTTCGGAGCCCGCTTGGCCAAATTAATAACGAAGGACATAGCTCAGTCTTGCACCCACGGAATCGATCTTCATACGGGCGCCGTCAATCGCCCTAACCTCCCTCAGATTCGTTTCTGTCCCGGCGTTCCAGGAATAGAGGAAATGGCGATTGCCTTCGGCGTTCCAGTAATGATTCACTCGGAGTCACCTCCTGGATCTTTCCGAGAGATTTTCTCGGCCCTCGGAAAACCACAACTCATGTTCGAGGGTGGTGAAGCAGAGATCATGGAACCAGCCTCTGTCAGTCTCGCACTTCAAGGGATCATCTCAGTCATGGAACACCTTCAAATGCTGCCCCCTTCAAATTCGACAACACCAAGGTCCAAGCCCGTACTCTGCCGCAAGACGTCATGGGAAAGAGCTCCTCGAGGGGGCCTTTTGCTTCCTGTGATGCAACTCGGAGAAATAGTAAAACGTGGCATGCTCTTAGGGGAAGTCGGAGACCCCTTTAGCAAAAAAAGAACCCCTATCCGAGCAACGAGAGAAGGCGTTATCATCGGTAGAACTCGAAATGCCGTGATCGATGAAGGGGATGGAATTTTCCATATTGGCGATATCAATGAATCAAGCTCAATGCAAAACAACATCGATGCCGCGGAGGCTGAACTTGACCATAGTCTCAACCATCAAGTCTTCGACGACTCAAAAGACGTTTCAATGGAAGATTACTCCTACTCGTCAAACTGACGGATGGCTTCCGGGTAAAATTTCTGATGCGGTGAAAATCACAAAGTATCTTTCGCTGCTCCCACGAAATCAGGCCTCGGAGATGCGGCCGTATTCTTCTCTAAGGTTTTTACCAAGAAGATAGCTTTCCGTTGGCTGAACTAAGAATGGTTTCAAGGCTTCGCGACCTAGCAACATCCGAAATTTCATCAGTTCTCGATTGCTAAGATTAAGGTCAATTTCCCACTCAATCGAACCTACTCTTGCCATCGTACGAATAAACGGACGGTTTTCGGTATGCCCTCCAGAATCCTTCACCTCTTGAAATCTAACCACTCGCGCCTCACAAGGCAGTTCAACTCGAGTGGTGCCCGCAAGCGGATGGAAATGGAACCTCACCCATCGTTCTCCATCATGTTCAAAGGTTTCATACTCGTGAGTATGAAGACATGACGATCGCGCTCCGGTATCGATCTTTGCCTTGACCCCAGGAACTCCTAGCTGAGGAAGTGAAATCCATTCCCGCCATCCGATGATCGGTCTATCGCAATTGGTTATTTGATTCATCGTTGCCTCTTTCTGCGTTGAAGTTACTCGAGCATCATGAACCGGTCTACTGATTTGGACCTCTTTCCTACCTGATTATCAATCATCTGTAGGCGGAATGGGCACAGTCTTGGATGCTCGCTCGGTGACGCTTCTCCACAGACGATAACGACAAATCGTCAGGCGTCCCCGTTTCCCTTTGAAGAGAACAACTGTCTCTAAAAGGGGACTGAGACCACTTTCAGAGGCTTGACTAGAGCGGTTATCACTCGTTTGTCACACAATCACACCAACCGTCGAATCGTTGCCTCGAACTTTTCTTTTGGCGCCCAGGTCATTTTGTGGCTGAATCGCCTCAATGAAATTCGGCATCTGCAACGAGATATTTAAAGATTGGGACATCGAGAAG
>CAJXVR010000445.1 GCA_913061285.1 uncultured Verrucomicrobiota bacterium
AGAGACAGGGGCCCACCCTGCTCGGACCCTTCGATTACTCCTGGTCGAAGACGATCCTTGGTTCGTGCGGCGAACTTTGAAGACGCTCGAGTCCCTCAATAAATCGCTGGATTCTTGGAGGCTCATTGTTGAGATCGAAGGAACGCTCGCTGGGGCGGTGCGTCGCCTGGACGAGTCGAGATTTGATCTTGTCTTGGCGGATCTTTCCTTGCCGGACGCGCAGGGGAGACGGGTGTACGATGTGCTCAGTCGTGGGCCGTGGGATGTGCCGGTCGTGGTGGTCACGAATGCCGGACCCTGGAGCAACTTTCTTGGTAGCGATCCCCAACAACAAATAGACACCTTCTCGAAGCGACGATTGAATCCAGAAACCTTGTTTTGGCTCGTGCATCATTCGCTCCGAGGGGGGCGTGGTTCCAAGGCCCGTGAAACTCTTGGTTTTGCTCAGAGTTTTGGTCGAATCAAGCAGGTGAGCTCGGTCTAGAGACGAATAGGGGGCGGTTGATTCGATTGGCACCCTTGCGATGGATCAGTCTCGGCTTTTTTGGTGGGCCTCGTAGATCTCGCGGAAGGCTGCGACTTGATCCGTGATCCAATTCCAGTCTTTATTCCGAATCCGTTCCGGATTGAGTAGCGGACTACCAATACCGAATCCAGAAGCGCCAGCCTTTAGGTAGTCGCTAATTGTATCTTGATTGATGCCTCCCGTCGGCATGAGGGGAATATCGGGGAAAGGCCCTCGAAGGGCTTTGATGAATTGAGGTCCCAGGAGATTGCTTGGAAAGATTTTCACCATGCGAGCCCCAGCCTTCCAAGCGGTATGAATCTCGGTGGGTGTCATCGCGCCAGGGAAGATTGGGAGGTGTTCCACGCGACATGCGTGGACGATTTCAAGTTTCAGATTTGGAGTGACGATGAAGCTGGCCCCTGCGGTCCTGGCTGCTTCGAGGGTTTTTCTTCCCGTCACGGTTCCCGCTCCGATGTTCATCTCTGCACCGGCATGCTGTATCGCCTCTTTGATTTGATCTTCCGGCTGCTTCGAGTTCATGGTGATCTCAAGATTTCTAAGCCCGCCACGGCGGCAGGCCGTGACGATGGGGCCGACTTGGTTCCTCTCGAATCCTCGGAGAATGAGGACGAAGGGAAGGGAGCGAAGGCGTTGCTCGTTAAACATACGATCTAATTGCTGAATGGCTCCAGTTTGCGAAGGGCTGCGTGACCTCTTATGGCTGCTCGATTTACTTCCTCCGGTGGAAGGCAAATGACTCGATCGTCGAGATTGAGGATCGAGCTGGCCGTTTTGTAGCTCTGGCCAAACTGATGACCGGCCGCGAGTAGAATGGGTTCAGTAGAATGTGCCTCATCGAGTGCGAGCAGTTCGGCCGCGATGAGGAGCCCGCTGAGGAATTCGCGATTCTCGAGCGGACTCTTGCTGTGGAGGACGGATCGGGTACGAACTTGAAAGAGGCTTCTCATGAACCCGAGCTTTCGTGCCGTGGCGACGCCTTCGGTCAATGCCGCCGTCTTTGCCTGTGATTCGAGCGGAATCTCGTCGTCTGATTCCTTCGCGATCGAACTTGAGAGGATCGTGTGGTGGGCGATGGTTTCAAATAACTCACCTGTCATAGAGGTGTGGAATTCGTTGATTTGATTGTTCTTCACCCTGACGTGTTTGGAGTGAGTGCCTGGTAAGATGATGACACAGTTGTTGAGATGGGCAGCATAGTCAGGCATTGAAGCGATGCCGATCAATTCACATTCTTCGCCGCGCATGATTTCCGTTTCCGATGCGACGCCGCTAAATAAGATCGTTTGAAGGTGCCGGTCTTTGGGCGTGCGGAGCGGAATGATCTCATGGCCGATGTTTTCGCCGGAAAGCTTGAAGGGAAGCCCAGCGTAAGGGAGTTCTCGCCATCCGATGGTCGAGGATGCCATGCCGGAGAGAAGGATTGGGAGTCCCTTGGCTCCGGGCGATTGTTCGAGCAACTGGTCCGCAGCCGTACCGAGATAGGAGGTGTAGGCGCGCTCTCGGTCCGATTGTGAATGGGTCGGAAGCGAGGCGAAGATATCCTTAATGCCTCGATTCGTGCAGAGCTCTTGCTGCGTACTCAGGTCCTGTCCGTTGACATGCCTGAGGCGAAACGAGGACGTGCCCCAGTCACAACTGATAAACGACGCATCCATAGACTTAGTTATGCTTTTCAAGAGCATGGGTTGATTCTGCTTCTCATGACCAGTGCAATCTACGGAAGAGCATTGCGACCCCACGCTCGGATTTGAGGAAACTCCACCCGTCCAGGGAATTTCAAGTTGCTTTTCTCGAACTGAAAGAGCTAAGTGTTTGGAACACTCCTAAGTTGATAAACATTCTCGGAATTTGTGGTTCGAGAGGAGCGCAATTATGAAGTTAAGTACGTTTTTAGGTGCAGCCCTTTTGTTGTCGTTGAATGCTTATGGTCAGCTAGTGATCTCTGGCAACGAGAATAAGATCGATCTGGCTTCAGGCACTCCGACCGTCGTTTTGGGTGCAGAGGAGGATTCGCTATCCTTGATCGATTTTTCCGATTTTCCGCCGAAAGTACGACATCTCTACGGGATACCCAATTCTGTGATTGGTCCTCCTTCAAACATTGCCATTGCTCCGAATGGGAAACTCGCTCTGATTGCCAATTCGCTGAAGATTGATCCGCTTGATGCGAGCAAGTATGTGCCTGAGAGCTATATTCATGTCCTTGACCTGGAATCCGATCCCCCGCGAACGAAGCACGTTCGAACAGATCTTCAGCCCTCTGGGATTAGTATCTCGGCGGATGGCAAGTTCGCGCTCGTTGCCAACCGTGCTTCTGGGACGGTTTCGATGCTCTACATTGATGGGAGCAGTGTGTCCCATGCGCAGACTGTGAGCGTGTGTTTGCCGGAGGAGAATATTTCAGATATTGCCATCCACCCGGATGGGAGTCTCGCCTTGGCCAGTATTCAACAGAGCGGGTATTTGGCGGTGCTTTCGATTTCTGATGGGCAGATTCAGGTGACGGACCGGAAGATATCGGTTTATGGCAAACCGTATCGTGTCGTGATTACTCCAGATGGCGAGGTGGGGCTTACGGCTGGTCAAGGGTATGGAAGCGCGATTGACAGTGATGCGCTGACGGTGATTGACCTGAAAGCAAAACCGATCCGCAGTGTGGATTATGTCGCCCTCGGGGCCGTGCCGGAATCGATCGAGGTCAGCCCGAACGGTAAACTCATTGCTGCTGTCCTCATGGCAGGATCAAATCTGCCGGCGAATGACCCTCACAAAACGGATTCTGGGGAGGTGGTCTTGTTGTCCCGGAAAGGAACGCAGGTTGAAGTCGAGCAAACCCTTCCCGTTGGACCGATTCCTGAAGGGGTTGCGTTTACCTCGGATGGTGAATACCTCTTGGTCCAAAGTCACCCTGCTCGTGCTATTTGGGTGTTCGAAGTGAAGCGCAAGCGGTTAAAGGATTCGGGACTTCGTATCGAAGTTCCCGGCATGCCATCATCCCTTCGAGCGGCCCCATAGATTGCTTGGGATCAACGCTCAACAGAAGAGAGGTATCTATGAATAGACGAGATGCGATCAAAGGATTGGGGCTTGGCAGTGCTGGGATGATGGCAGCAATGATGAAGCCGAATGAGGCAATGTCTCAGAGCTACGCAGATGCCACTCGTGGGCTGGCTCCATTGAAGATTACCAAAGTTCGAGCGATCACGACGAGTCCTCAGAGCCCGCGCCTGGTGGTGGTTAAAGTAGAAACGAGTGAGCCAGGTCTCTATGGACTCGGTTGCGCCACATATAACCAGCGGCCGCTCAGTGTCGTCACGGCAATCGAGGAGTATTTAGACCCCTTTGCTCGGGGACGTGATGTCGACAACATCGAAGATCTTTGGCAGAACGCCTACACGAGTTCCTATTGGCGCAATGGACCAGTACTGAACAACGCCTTGTGTGGGCTGGATATGGCCCTTTGGGATATCAAGGGCAAGCGTGCCAATATGCCGGTCTATCAACTGCTCGGGGGGAAGTGTCGTTTCGCAGCGGACTGTTACGCACACAGTAGCGGGCGCGATTTTCAGCAACTGGAGGATAGCGTGAAATCGAAGATTGAGCAGGGCTTTCGCCATGTGCGAATACAGCTGGGTGGTTACGGTTCTGGGCACCTCTCGAAGGGGGAAAGCTTTAAAGAGGCGGGGTTCGGATTAGCGGGTGATTCGCGAATGGACTCTCGACCGTACTTGAAGGCGACGCCCAAGATGTTTGAGCACATTCGTGCGACCTGTGGCGATGAGGTTGAGTTACTTCACGACGTTCATGAGCGGATCGAACCGATTGAGGCCGTGGGATTGCTGAAGGAGTTGGAGCAATACCGACCCTTTTTTATTGAGGACCCCCTAGCCCCTGAGTCGAATGATTTTTTCCCGATCTTGCGCCGGCAGACCTCGGTGCCCATTGCCATGGGGGAGCTGTTCAATAGTCCTCACGAGTGGGTCGGTTTGATCACTCAACGATTGATTGATTTTATTCGGGTTCACATTAGCCAGACCGGTGGGTTTAGCGTGGCGCGGAAGATCGCTACCTTGGCGGAGTTTTTTGATGTTCGCTCGGCCTGGCATGGGCCTGGTGATGTGTCTCCCGTTGGACATGCGGCGAATGCTCATTTGGACTTAGCAATCCGCAATTTCGGAATCCAGGAGAGTGTCAATTTCAACGAAGCCATGCTCGAAGTGTTCCCGGGAGCACCGACAATCAAGAAGGGCTTTATGTACGTGAACGAAGCGCCAGGCTTTGGTGTGGATATCGATGAGGAAAAGGCGAAGAAATATCCGTTTCCTGAACATCCTGGGTATTGGTCCCCTGTACGCCGCCGTGACGGCACGGCGGTAAGACCCTAGTTTGGATTGGACCTACTGGTAAGTTCTATGAGGCTGAACCGAAATGAGAAGATTGATTTCTTGAGTAATTGAATGAAGACATTGAATCCAATCGTTGTGGCACTAGCTGGCGTGATCGTTCTGCTAGCCGGATGTGGTCCTGCTGGTCAAGGCGGGGGTGGTGGCGATAGTGCTGCCTTTCCGACAAGGACTCTGACTCTTATTTGTCCTTGGGCACCAGGGGGG
>CAJXVR010000446.1 GCA_913061285.1 uncultured Verrucomicrobiota bacterium
CCGAGATCTCCACTAGATCGCTCGTCGGCAGCGTCAGATGTGTATAAGAGACAGAGGGTAAGGTGCTGGCGGCGCTTCCCGACACGGGGGCCGTGTTTCGATGCCAACCTGATGGCAGTGAATTTGAGGTTGTGGCGACGGGCTTAAGAAACCCTCAGGAACTCGCCTTTGATGATTTTGGCAATCTCTGGACTGTCGATAACAACGGAGACGGCGGTGATCAGGCCCGACTCGTCCATGTGGTCGAAGGAGGCGATAGCGGCTGGCGAATTGGTTGGCAGTGGCTGCCGGACATGGGCGCTTGGAAAGGGGAAAAACTTTGGCAGGTGGCCAGTGAAAACACGGCCGCGTATTTGTTGCCACCACTGGCCTATGTTGGGCATGGCCCTGCGGGACTGGCCTATTATCCGGGGACCGGGCTTCCTTCGAAGTTCAAGAATCACTTCTTCCTCGCAGATTTCCCGGGCGGCGTCCGATCGTTCTCGGTGGAGCCCAAGGGGGCAAGCTTTACCGTCGTTCAGGATCGTGACTATCTACAAAACAATTCGGCTGAGGAAATGGAGGGGAAGTTAATCTGGGGGCTGTCCCCGGTGGATGTAGGTTTTAGTCCGAGTGGTGGGCTTTACGTAGCGGATTGGATTCAGGGCTGGGAGAAGACCGGGAAGGGGCGAATGATACGCTTGTTTGACGAGTCCGTTCTGGCCTCGGAAGAGGTCGCTGAAGTCAAGACGATCCTTGCGAATGGCTTATCCGAATTGTCGGTGAAAGAGGTCGCCGACTTGCTCTCGCATGCGGATCAGCGAGTACGTTTGAGGGCTCAGTTTGAATTGGCGTCGCGCTACGAGCCTTCACGAACGGCCGTTGGGGAGGTCATTAGCGGCGCGTTAGGACTTAATCCGCTCTCGATGCTGAAGCGGGTGCTGGAAGAGAGCGAGGCCCCCTTGGCGCGGGTTCATGCCGTCTGGGGAATGGGGCAGATTCTCGCGAGACATCGAGATTCCAGTAGTTTGCTTGTTCCCTTTCTTGGCGATAAAGATCCTGAGATCCGAGCGCAGGTCGCCAAAACCCTCGCGGACCGCGGTGTCGTTGGTTACTACTCCGATTACGCCGCCCTGCTCAAGGATCCTAATCCGCGTGTTCAATTCTACGGGGCTCTCTGGTTGGGCAAGACGGTCAAGCGGGGCTACCACGAGGTGCAGGCCTCTTCGAGTTCGGGGCAGTTGGTCAATTTGCGTGATTCCGCTCCGATCTTCGATCTGCTCCGAGCCAACATCAGCTCAGATCTTTACCTGAGGCATGCTGGGGTGATGGCCTTGACCTGGATGAATGATTTGTCCGGCTTGCTAGGGGTGGTTTCTGATGCCTCGCCGTCCGTTCGGCTTGGGGCCGTTCTGGCACTCAGACGCTTGAAAAGGCCCGAGATCACCGCGTTTCTCAAGGATCAAGACCCTCAAATCTTGTTGGAGACGGTGAGAGCCATTTATGACGAGAATATTGAGGAGGCGCTGCCTCAGCTCGCTGAGCTGATTCAGCAGCCAGAGCTCGCACAGCCCATTCTCCGACGGGCACTCAATGCCCTGCTCCGACTGGGCAAGACGGAAAACGCCGCCTTTCTCGTTGCCTTTGCTCAGAACGCATCAGTGCCCGAAGCCTTGCGAATCGAAGCCCTCGAGGCCCTCAGTGTCTGGGGAGATCCGCCAAAGCGTGATCGGGTCATTGGACTCTGGCGGCCCTTGGAGGATCGTGATAGCCGTTCGGCCATTGTGCCTCTCCGGCTTGCCCTAGCCTCACTATTCGCAGATCCGTCCGAAGCTGTCCAGGCGGCAACGATCAAGGCGATGACTCAGTTGGGAATGGCCACAGAAAAGGAGCGATTGTTCGAATTGCTGGTGAATGCCCAATCGGGTGCCGCTGTACAGTCGGCGGCCTTCAGCGCGCTCGCCCAGATGGGGGGCGATGAGTTATTGAAGGTCGTGCGGATGGCCCGCGAAAGCGGGTTCGAAGAGGTGCAGCGCCTCGCGAGTCAATGGCAATCGAAGTTGCCGCCGGATGAAGCCCTTCAGTTGTATCGTTTGGACCTGGAGCAAGGCCCGGTTGCGCTTCAGCGTGCTGCCTTGCGTGGGCTCGCCGAGCTTGAAGATCTTCGAGCAGGAAGAAGGCTCGAATCTTGGATGGACAAACTGTTGGCGGGGAATCTCGCTAATGAGTTGACCCTCGATGTTTTGGACGCGGCAGCGGCCTCAGGTTCTGAAGCGCTTCGTGCCAAAATTCAGCGCTACGAATCAGAGCGTCCTCGCGATGACCGATTCGCTTTCTACCGTGAGACGCTCTATGGCGGGGATCGGGAAAATGGCCAAAGGATTTTTGAGGAACGCCAAGACTTGGCCTGTGCTCGATGCCACAAACTCGGCGACATCGGTGGTGATGTGGGGCCGAACCTGGCGGGGATCGGATTGCGTCTCTCCCGCGAAAAGCTACTCCAGTCGATCCTTTACCCCAATGACGATATCGCGCCTGGCTACGAGTCCATCTCTGTCGAGCTCAGGGAAGGGGGCTTCTATGCGGGGGTAGTGACCGGTGAGGATGACACTCAATTGATCCTCAATTCGCTTGAGGATGGAGAGATCAAACTGGCCAAAACGGATATTGCTTCTCGTTCCGCTGGGATGTCGGCGATGCCCGAGCAGATAATGTCCATGCTTTCCAAGCAAGACCTTCGAGATCTGATCGAGTTCCTAGCCGGGCAGCAATAGAGGCATTCGTCCTAGCATTCCATTGGCTCAAGACTGCGCATGGCTCTTCCAGATCGATTTCAATATGAGCGGGAACGGATCGCCAAGGGGGATCAGCGGATCGCCGGTGTCGATGAAGCGGGGCGGGGGCCCTTGGCGGGGCCAGTCGTTGTCGCAGCGGTCATGTTTCCCTTGGCTTGGATCAATCAGGGGATTGGAGAGGCCTTGGTGGCCTTGAACGATTCCAAAGCGCTATCAGCCAAACGAAGGGAATCCTTCTTTGAATGCCTGACGGTAGATCCTGAACTATTGAGTATGGTCGTTTCCGTCGAGCCCAAGGAAATTGATCGGGTGAATATCTTGCAAGCCACCCACCAGGGGATGCAGCAATCGATTGAGGGCCTAGGCAAACAAGGAGCTGAAATCGATCACGTCTTGGTTGACGGGCTTCCGGTGGCCGCGATAAAGACTGCCCAGACAGCCCTCGTTAAAGGGGATTCTAAGAGCTATTCCATTGCTGCTGCGAGTATCCTCGCGAAAGTGACGCGCGATCGGGTGATGGTGGCCTACGATAAGCAATACCCCGGCTACGGATTTGCCCAGCACAAGGGGTATCCCACGAAGGCCCATTTAGAAGCCCTGCGCCGACTGGGGCCATGTCCCATTCACCGCCAGAGCTTTGCTCCCGTGAGACAACAGCAGCTTGATTTGTTGTGAAATGGCTACGTGCATGGATTCACTCCTTAAGAGCCTCATCGGAGAATCTTCCCCAACACCTTGAGCGAGGCCGCATTGGAGAACGGGCCGCAGCAGAATACTTGCAATCTCAAGGGATGAAAGTGCTGGTTCGGAACTTTGTTTCGAAGCGGGGAGAGATTGATCTGGTGCTGAAGGATCACGAGTGTCTCATCTTCGCGGAAGTGAAGGCCCGTTCGAGTGAGAAATGGAACAGGCCCGCAGCAGCGGTAAACCAGAAGAAACGTCGGCACTTAAGCATGGCGGCCCTTGACTACCTAAAGTCGATCCGAAACCCAGAGGTCAAGGTTCGCTTTGACATCGTGGAGGTCCTCTTGAACCAAGACGAAGTCCGTGAAATTCGCCACCTTCCGAACAGCTTTGAAATGGAAACGCCCTTTCGTTACCGCTGAATAGTGGTTGGTTAAGAAGTTGCGTGAGAATGTTCCGTCGATAACCTGATGCCAGAGTTGCCAGAAGTCGAAGTGCTCGTCCGCTATCTCCAGCAAGTGCTGCCTGGGCGCCGGATCAGGGCTGTCACTGTGAAGCGTCCTAAGTCCGTTCGACCGGATTCGGTCGCCGTCTTTGAGCAATCGCTGAAAGGGCAGAGCGTTGTATCGGTGACGCGGCGCGCTAAATACCTCATTTTTGAACTCGAGCAGCGATCCCGAAAGACACAGATGCTGGGGCATCTAGGAATGACCGGACGCATGTATGTGCAGCCGAAAGCTGATTCGCTTCCCAAACATACCGCGGCCTCCTTCGAGCTAGACAAAGGACGATTTGTTTTCGAGGACACGCGTTATTTTGGGCGTCTGTCCTTGTGCCTTGAGCTCCTCGCCAAGCTCGGTCCTGAACCGCTTTCTGAGGCGTTCAACAGTTCCGACTTTTTTCGCGGGCTACAGCGGTCCCGGCAAGCCATTAAAGTGAGGCTGCTAGCGAGTGATCTGGTAGTCGGAGTAGGGAATATCTATGCGAGCGAGGCATTGTTTAGGGCCACGATTGACCCCCGAATCCCTTCGAACAAACTCACGAGAGCCCAAGCCAAGCGCCTCCACGCCGCGATTCAGGCAACGCTACAAGAGGCCATTGCACTGGGGAGCACCCTACCATTAGATTGGTCGGGGAAAGAAGGGAGGGACCAACTCTTCTACTTTGGGCGTGAATCAGGCGCTAAATCCAATGAAGAACGCCTCTTAGTCTACGGACGTAAGGGAGAGCCCTGCCACCGCTGTGGGGCCCAAATTCAGCGGGTTGTTCAAGCTGCGCGGAGCACCTTTTTCTGTGTCCGATGTCAAAAAACGCGCTAACGAAGAATAATTGAATTCAGGGGGTTGACGGACGGAAGCTCCCTAAGTAAAGTCTCGCCCTCTTTGGGATCCAGAGTAGCTCAATGGTAGAGCAGCTGGCTGTTAACCAGCGGGTTGTAGGTTCAAGTCCTACCTCTGGAGCCATTTTCTTTTTGGTTTTTTTCTTGGGAAATCGCTCTGATTTCCGGCACCCCCACTTCAACTGTCAGCAGAATTGTCAGCAAATCTGTGCCCTGGTGGGCGACAATAGCAGAGATATGAACCTACAAGCCAGCCATTAGCAGTTGGGCTGCCAAACAAGGGTCTACACCAAAGAATGGGGATTTGAGTTTTTGTTGGTTTCCAGTTTTCGGTC
>CAJXVR010000447.1 GCA_913061285.1 uncultured Verrucomicrobiota bacterium
CATTGGCTTTTCTCGTCGCTAAACTCGAATCACCGCCGTTCGTTACGTGGCAAAATCTATCTCTAAGCCTGCTTCTCGTCAAACGTTTCTTTTAGTTTTTTTAGAGGTTTTTTCGAGCTGCACGGAATCAGCCCGTTTTAGAGGGTATTTATATGTCTTGAGAGGGATAGTATTCCGGTCGTTAATCGTATTTCCCTAATGAACAGGCCTAACGTTGCTCGCTTTTCTGTGGAGCCCTTGAGGTTTTGGCTCTGTGATTGTTTGCTTCACCGTCTCCCACAAGAACGGCGGAATGGTTAAGGTTTACCGACAAGCCTTCTCATAGAGGCTACGGCATTTTCTTCATTGGGGAACAGAGACGAGACGACTCAGCCACTGTTGAGTGATATCTAGCTCTGCTTTCAGCGGTCGAGGGCTACGAATCTTTTTAGGCATCCACTAAATCCGTTACGGCACCTTCCTTCAGCGCTCGAGATTAGCTTCATGCTCAGCGTCGGCCCTTGGAATGGCTAAGAGGTCAGCCTGTCCGGCCGAGATCGTCTTCACCAACCTCCTTAGCCGGGCCTGTAAGTGCTCATCGCTGCTTGTCTCAACGATCGCCCTCAAACGTGGCAAAGCGAAATGGGCCTGGTCTCCGAACTGTTCAATCGCTGCAAGGGCAGCCATCCAATAGCCCGTCCCAGCCACGAACTCCACCAGAACCAGAATGACTGCGTCGGGTTCAGCATGAATTTTTCCCAAGGCTCGAATCAATCCGATCGTAACTCGCGGATCTTTTCTATTCCCCTGACTGAGCCCAGCAATTAATTCAGGCAGGGCAGCTTAGGCTTGTGGCTCAATCGTAGCCAGCCCCTCGATCGCTCGCAGAAATCCGAGAGGAGTATCTGGACCGCCCAACATACCCTCTCTACTACAAGTCACAGCTGCTCTCCACTCGCTTCTTTAAGAAACCGATGCCCTCAATTGCAACGACTATGCTGACTAACTTTCTAGCCCGATATCTGTGGCGATGCCCCCCCTACACGACAGCACCCATTCATAGAAAAGGCACCGGTAACAATCCGTCCCGTCCTTGACACTCAGTAGCGCTCATCGGGCCTTAGGACTTGCCTTTATTGTCGCTTGCGGTTCCTGAATGAATCACAACGCGGGCACCTCGGCGGAAAGTAACATAGGAGTAGACCCATTGTAGAAAAACCGCGATCTTGTTGCGAAAGCCGACAAGGAAGAGCAAGTGCACCCCCAACCATGCGATCCAAGCCGGAAGCCCGGAGAACTCGAGTGATCCCATTTTTGCCACCGCCGCGGATCGCCCAATCGTTGCCATGGTTCCCTTGTCCCAATATTCAAATCGACGGCGCGCAGGGACGTCGACACCCTCTTCGGTTTCGCGATGAATAATGGCTGCCACATGATTAGCCATTTGCATCGCGGCCGGGGACACGCCCGGCACCGGTTTCCCGTGTTGATCTTTCACCGACGCGATATCTCCCACCGCAAAGACCTCCGGATGTTCCGCGAGGAACAGACCGGGCTCCACCACGAGTCGCCCAGCGCGATCAAGAGGCACGTCCAAGCTGCGAGTCAGTGAGTTCGCACCAACACCCGCAGCCCACACAATGGTTTCGGCATTAAGCGAACGGCCTTCTACCTCAACGCGGGCCTCGCTGATTGACACAACCGGTGTCGAAGTCAGTACCTCAACCCCTAAGGCTTCAAGCTGACGGGTAGCACTCTCAGAAAGTTCGCTGGGTAGATGAGACAAAAGTCGGGGACCAGCCTCGACGAGAATCACATGCGCCTGGGCAGGATCGATGTGCCGGAACTCCGATCGCAAAACGTGACGCGAGAGCTCGGCAAAGGCACCGGCCAATTCCACCCCCGTGGGGCCGCCCCCTACGATGACCATCGTCATCAAGCGTTTCTGTTCTTCACGAGATGTGGAAACTTCAGCCTTTTCAAAGGCGAGTAAGGCGCGTTGGCGTATCTTGATCGCGTCGTCAAGCGACTTTAATCCAGGCGCATATTGCTCCCACTCAGAATGTCCGAAGTAACTCGTCACCCCGCCAAGTGCAATGATCAGATAGTCGTACGGCACGAGCTGTTCCTTGAGCTGAACCTTTTTCGCGGCCAAATCCAATCCCACGACTTCGTCGAGGACAACGGAGACATTCCTCTGCCCCGCCAGGATCGCTCGAACGGGCTGAGCAACCTCAGTCGCCGAGAGCCCCGCCGTGGCTACTTGATAGAGAAGCGGTTGAAACAGATGGTGATTCTGGCGATCCACGACCGTTATCTCGACATTCGAATCAGCCAATGCCTGGCACGCACGAAGCCCACCAAATCCCGCACCCAGAACCACTACCTTCTGCCTCGTTTTTCTCTTCATAGACCAAACATCCAAACCACACCGGCGCAGTGATACGCCTCTCGTCTCAGAGGCTTTTCTCCGAACAAAGTTCGTCCCGAATCTCCTCCAGGAGTCTCAAATCTTCACGGGACCAGCGTTCCTGCTCACCTCCCCAAATTGTCTCATCGTCTCCAAGACCGCCTGAACGAGAACGCCTCACGCGTTCCATGATCAAGCCACGAATCTCTTTAGGATTGGCAATTCCTTCTAGAATGGCCTTGTTTCCGACCGCAAATTCATTCTGTCCCTCACCCACCGTCGCGCCGGCGGTTTCAACAACGATCGTTGATATCCCAAAAAAGTATTGGAGCGGCCCGCGGTGAACATCGACGTTCTGTACATTCTCGAAGGTAATGGTGTGTTCGACGATTGTCCAAATGCCTCGTCGACATCGCAGACTTTGGTCAGTCATCACATACCACATCGTGTCGTATCGCAGATGGAGTGCCAGATAGACGATGAGGTCAGGAATAACCATTAAGCCTATCAAGGGGACGGATAGTACCCAGGCCCAAAAAGGATTTCCGAGATACAGCATCACCCAAGCGCCAATCAGTGCCAGGTTGATAAGCGTGATCGCCACCCAAAAGTAGAGTTTGAGGTAAGACAAAAAGCGCGGTGAAGGATGAAAACTCCGATGCATCCCTCCCTCGACCGTGGGCAAGTTTGGAGCTTGCTGGGGCACCTTAAAGCACCGGGTCAATGCGGCCCAGACACCGCGATACATCCACGTCGCAGCCTTCTCAAGCTCAGCATTCAAGCCTGCGAGCCCTCCCTGGAGCGGGATTCTCGTAGCGCATCCCGAATTTGTTGTAACAAGAGGGTTCCTTCGGGTTTGGATCCTAGGGTGGCCTTCTCGCCAGATTCATCGGAGCGGGCGCCCCGCATTCGGGTGTAAAGAAAATCACGCAAGGCCTCCGCCTCTCGAACGCCCACGATTTCCATGGTTGCCCCACTTGTGCCCGAGGCAGTTTGAATCGGCACTTTAGCTAGCCCTAGCCAACGTTCCACTATATTTCGAGTCACGTGAATGTCCTGAACCCGTCGATAGGTTAGATAAACCTCGGTGTGAAACAGTAGCCCCCATGACATCGAAACCCCCTTGGAGTCGAATCGGTATTTCAAGGTCTTGTACCGGATAAACAGCGGCACAAACACGATTGGAAACAAGATCAAAGAACAAGCGGACACCAGAAGATAATACGTCAACAAGGACTCATCCGGTCGGGTGATTGTCCTCGGATCAAATGCTTCTTCACCTCCGACTGCCGCTGCCGCTTCCGCTTCCGATTTTATCATCATAGCGTCGCCTTCAATGAGTCATTCCCTCTCGAATCGATTGCATCCGGGTTTATCTTAGAAGCGGGAAGCTTACCGTGAAAACGGCTAAGAATTCGATATCTCGATGCATTGTCGAAAAGAACGATTCTCCTAGGTTCCCAAGCTCACTATCCCTTGAATCGAGCAGCATCAAGAATGGACCACAAATGGACAATCCATCCTAGTAGGATAAACCAAAGCACTGCTGCCAAGACAAAGTGAATCACCGCCGCCAGGAGGCGTCCCTGCAATAACTGTCCTAAGCCTGGAATAAAGAAACTGCATAGAGCAGCCAATACGTTTCCGCCTGATCCTTGTCCCGCCATAATCATCTAACCAATACACGAAGTTCGGGGAAAAAGTTACACAAAATCGCAGCTAAATTTCAACCCAACAGAAACAGCAAACGAACGACCGCGGTTGTTCACACACTCAATTCCCAGACCAATAAGCTCTAAAACAGATTCCCGGGCCACCACTGATAGCGCTATGGACACGACATTTTACCCTTACTCTGCGAAACATGAGTTTTTTCTATTGCACATAACACAGCCTTCCTACTTCTTTTGATATGTATGACAAACACATTAGCCCAAACCTGGCCCAAAAGAATAGTTTTCACCGGATTTCTCCTAGCAATCGGTCTTCACCTCCAATCTCAGGGAGAGGTCCTTGTATCTGATGCCTTCGACTATCCTGACGGCCCTCTATCCACCCAATCGAGCGGTTCTTGGGAGCACACGAGTGGTTCGGAGAATCAAATTACCGTGCAATCAGAGGCAATCATTCTGAACGAAACCGACAGTGAGGACGCGATGATCTCGCTCATGAACGATCCCTTTTCAGCGGACTCAAATCAGCCCCTCTTTGCAGCCTTTGATCTAACGGTCATTTCGCCACCCTCGGGAAAGGGAAACTACTTTGGGCACTTTCGAGGCACGTCGTCGGCAACATTTCGAGGACGCATCTTCCTACTCCCAGATGCAGAAGGAAATTCGCAGAGATACCGGATTGGCGTATCGAACGGAGCGACGGCTGCCGAAGATGGCGAAGCATTCCCCGACCTCTTTACCATCGGCAGCACCCAACGAATCGTCGTTAAATACGCCACTGGAACCGCGATGACTCAATTGTGGATCAATCCTCAATCAGTAGAGTCCAGCTCGGTAGAAGCTACCGACTCAACGCCTCCCCGAGATATCGTTGGCTTCGCACTACGCCAGTCCCTCAGCAGCGGCAATGGCATCGGGAACATCCAGATCGACAATCTGATTGTCGCATCAACATTCGAGGAAACGGTAGGTAGCAGACCGATCAAGCCAGTCGAGCCAGTCGAGCCAGTCGAGCCAGTCGAGCCAGTCGAGCCAGTCGA
>CAJXVR010000448.1 GCA_913061285.1 uncultured Verrucomicrobiota bacterium
CCCCCATTACTCATTGTTCCAATTTCCTAACAACTCAGCCACCTGTAGCCTGCCAGTCTTCATGGATTCAGTATCAACCTCAAGTTCAAGAACCGTCCCAATAAACTCCGCAATCCCCTTCATTTCGGGACTCCAAGGAATCGCGGAAACATCAAAGGCGGTCTGCCCCTTTAGATCCTTTCTTTCGATGTTGCTGCCAGACTCCAACAATACCCTAACGACCTCGAGGTGCCCTAGAAACGCGGCGGAATGAAGTGCGGTTCCACCGTCAACGTTCGCAGCATCAATGTCCGCGCCCTTCAACAAGAGCCATGAGACAGCCTCTAGATGCCCAGAAATCGCAGCCCAAGACAAGGCGGTCATGCCTTTTTCATCCCTAGCATTCAGATCCGTATTGTCCGTTACCTGGCTCTTGAGCGATGAAACATCCCCTTCCTTCGCCGCTTGCCAAATACTCGTCGATCCAGAGCTCTTGAGTTCCCTACCAAACTTGGCTCCCTGGGATTTAAGATATCGCACTAACTCGGGTCGTCCCTTCTTTACGTTTTCTACATCCAAGTCGAATTTCAACATATTGGACATGAATCCCATCATCTCCTCGAGTTCATCGCTCCATGGCCCGCTGGCAATATCAAGAGCGGTTTGACCCTGGGGATTCTTGGCATTGATTTCAGCCCCACTCGCCAAGAGAGAGCGAAGCGCCGAATCCATCCCAAAGAAGACCGCGCCATGAATTAAGCTTGAGCCATCAGGTCCCCGTCGATTCGGGTCAGCTCCAAGCTCGACCAAGGTTGTCACTGCCTCACCCCGATCAAAAAGCACCGCCAGTCCGAGTGGAGTCGACCCCATACGATCTGTTCGGTCTACGGACACGCCATTGGCAACAAGTTTTCGAATCAAGGGGACACTTCCTTTTCGAGCAGCCTCGAAGATTTCCTTTTCTCCGGGTTTCCAGCTCTGTTTCTTACCAAACGCGCCTGTATCCATCACGAATGGGCCACGGGGAGACTGATTCCAATCGGGTGCCCCATCAGCAAGCTCCGAGAGAATCCGCTCACGACGAGATTCTATGAACTCTCGAATCGTTCCCTGAGCACGTTCAGTCTTCGACTGCTCTTCATTGACAAAGGGCCGAACCATGGCTGAAACCCGCTCCGATTCCGCGAGCAAGGTCCGTTCATCCCAGACTACCTCTAGCAAGTGCTGCAAGGCAGCCGTGTATTGCGCGCGAGCTTCGGGGATCTGGTAGAGCCGATTGGCAATCAAGCCCCCCGTCCTGACAGACAGTGGTTGATTTGGGTTCTGATCAAATTTTCCCTTTTCGGTGAACAACGAATCGGTTCCCCAGGGTAGAAAATGAAAGCGATCGGTCTCTGGATTCAGGTAAAAAAAATAGTTATTACTATTGCCTGCGTAACCATCCCAACAACCGAGCAGGCCCTCCATCGCCCAAAAGGAATAGAAACTAGGCAAGTCCACGTAGCGCCCGATTTCCTTCTCATACTCGACCGACTCCAAATCTCTTTTTCGATTCAACAACGACGTCAGTTCGATGATCTTCGCTCGCCCGACCGCGTCATCTCCAAACTTGGTTTCAAAGCTCTTTTCCCAATCCGTATAAAAATCGACAATCGTCCCTTCATACAGGACTCCAGAATCATCACCAAATTCACGTTGTATCAGTGCTTTTCTAACACTCTCGACGTGGGAATAGACTCCTAGATTCTTTCCGTTGACCGTCACGCGAGCAAAGCCACAGCGAGAAGCAGGCAATCCGGCTTTTCGAAATAGGTGATACCCGAGGTACTGACTTAGGAGGCTCTGATCCTGCTTGTTGTTATTAAGCGTAAGAACTCGGCGCCCTTCGATTTGCTGTTTCTTGTCAGTAAAGTCTAGTTTGAGCTTCAGAGAAGGCCGCGAACGACTCTGAGAACCAATAAACCCTTTCTTACGAATTCCGACACCTGAGAAAGTCGTCCCATCGATTGTGACATCGGCGTTAACATAGGAATAGGGACTCGGCAGAGGGCCGAGTCGGCGATCCTCGCCAAGCGCATCAGCAAAGTCTCGAGCCTGACCTCTAAGTGTCTCCCAATCTTCCGAAGCCACCGTGATGTTCACTTCAATAACCCGGTCGGATTGAAAGAGATCTGCTAGCGTCAAGTCTTTAGCTAGCGCTAGTGGCGCGGCATAGAGCGCGAGGAGCATGAAAGCTGAACTGAGCCTTCCAAGAACAATTCTGGTAAACATCATAGCCAAAGACTGGAAAGGTCAACCGATTGTTTCAATTAGAAAACAACTTTCAATAGGCAGCCCCACGGGAAGAGCGCTTGGCCCGCACCATCACTCGACTGCTGATGGAGAAATAGGGGATGTGCTGGCAACGGTTGCTCGCCCACTTTGATAACCGGCGCTGACAAAGGCGAAACCAGCGGGAATGCCTCCTAGGCGAATCGAGTTTCGAAAATCAGTCGGCGAACCAACGGCTCTCAGTGAGGTGAACCGATCAAAGCGTTTCCCGCGTTGATCCATGCCAAAAACACCGATCGACGAAGCCCCTTTAAGACCAGCAAGATCAGGTACCGTTAATGTCGGGGTAGAAGTAAAAACGACATCAGACGGTTCCAACAACCAAGCAATTCGCGGGGTTTCCCCATTGGCTGGTCTCGCTGGAAGGCTACTCGTCGGAACCTGCGTGAGCGAAAACGGGACCGGCGAAGCAAGCGAAGGAATCCCTCCGTCCCTCGTCTGGACTGCTCCCGCAGGGATAACTATCGAGAATCCCTCATTCCCCGGTAGAACGAGCCGAAGATCTGAGGTGCCATCATAGGCAAACGTCGCCCGATTGAATGTCATTGGGAGAATGAGTACCTGGTCGAGGGAATTGTTAATCCCTCGTGTCAGCAGGAGATCCCTTCTCACAATCGGAGTAAAAGGGGCCACCTGACTCGTAGAACCATTGGGAAGCCAGGCCTGTAATTCAGCCGCCCCACTATTTAGTGATTCGAAAGCAAACGCTCCCGAGTCGTCCGAAGTCACTGGCCCGAAACGCATTCCCTCAATCAACAATTCTAACTGAGCTCCCGAGATCGCTTCGAAAAACGGTGTCATCACCACGCCTCGAAGGGACGTGGTGGGCAACTGATTCTCCAACATTCCATCAAGGGCAAAAAGCAGTGTGGTATTGGCCTCCCCCAACACAGAAGCAGCAATCGTGTTTCCCCCCGGATTCGGCCCAAAGGTAAACTGCACTTCAGCAAAGCCTGCGGCACCGCTACTTACCGTGAACTCATCTTGCCCATTCACCTTACCTGCCCCATCGACCACCGAGAATTTCACCGATCGTCCCGCCAGGGCGTTACCACCATCGTTCACCCATACGCGTAGCGGCGTCGCCAAGCGTGACCCCACCACGCCTTTCTGTCCATTTCTCGAGGCCGCATAGAGTCGTACACTCGACTTGGGATCGGCTGAGGCGACAAATACTAGTCCGTCCCCTAGATCACGACTCGTAACCCGCAAGAGATGGTTTCCCTTTCCCGCCACCGCCCCCATTTTCCATCGTACCGTCGCGTGCCCTGAAGCATTGGTCACTGCCTGAATCGTGGCCTGGACCTCTGTCGCTCCGGGCGACGAAATGCCACCCACTCCTCCAACAATTTCGAAAACAAGGGCCTTGCCCGCCAACGGCGCCCCCCCTGGTCCCACCAACCTCACCACGACGGGATCTGTCAAATACTCTCCTATGACAGCCGTTTGGGCATCTCCCAAGGACTTTTCCAAGCGAAAGTCCTCCAAAGCAACCCGGGTCACACTAAGGTCATGCGACGTCTCATTCCCAGCTGCATCGATCGCGCGCACAGGAATCACATTCGCACCCAAATTCAGACTCACGGGAGAACTCATGAAGGACCCATTCAATCCATCCCCAGAGTAAACCTCTGCAGCAATGCCAGCGACGGTAACAGCCATGCCTAAGTACCCTGTCAGGGAATCACTCAGTTGACCACAGACAACGATTGAATCAGATGATGTCGACCACGTTCCGTCCGGAAAGGTCACGGCAAGTTCAGGTCCCTGAGAGTCTTGAAGGACCACGATTGGGGCTCTAGATAACACCGCACCCGAAGCGTCGAATCCTGCCACGTAGAACTCTTGACTCCTCCCCACAGAAAGCGGCAGATCAAAGGTGAAGGAACCAGCATTATCCGACTCCACCTCAAAGGATCCTGTCGATGAGCTCAATCGAACCCTCGTCCTTGGAAAATTCGTACCGGTGAAGGTAAATCGATCACTGTCAGTGAACGGAACGACAGGGCTCAATTGTGGACTGAAATCGATCTCAGCCAGCGCTAGGCCAGCAACAATGGCATCAGCAACTTGATCAACGTCAGCGGCATTCACGAGGCCATCCCGATTGAGATCGGCAAAAGAAATCCGAGACTCATGAAAAGGCACCCGACCGTGAATGTGATTCAAGATTCTGACTAAATCGTGGATAGAGGCAATTCCGTCCTCGTCCATGTCACCCAACCGCGCGGGCAGCGCCCAAGCCTCCGCGATCGATAAAATCGCTGCAAGCAGGCATAAGATTCGGGTCTGGCTTCGTTTTCGCATTTTTCGACAGGGTCCAATATCAGGATTCACCAGGTTTCCTCCGTTTCCACCGGAACATTCTCAAATTGCCGTATCTGATAAAATCGCTGGGCGGCTGAGGAATCGATGTCACCAAATTGGATAAGCCCACCGTTCCCCGGTTTTGAGGTCAGCGGAACCCAATCCCCTCTCGTCAACGATTCACGATACTCAAGAACATAAGTCATGTCATTCTCACTATCAAACTCAACAAGAATCATTCCAGACTCAGAAGAATCGAGCCGATAACGCAGCCGAATCGCGGGCAATCGCCCCGAATCGACACTTGAGTTCAAAAAACGAACGGGGATCGGAAGACTCCCTTTCGACGCAAATACTGGCGTTGGCAACGAAGCAATCCAGGGATTCACAGCGGAACCGGTGTGAGCCCTAAAAACAAGTGCTGTCTCTTATACACATCTGACGCTGCCGACGAGCGATCTAGTGTAG
>CAJXVR010000449.1 GCA_913061285.1 uncultured Verrucomicrobiota bacterium
TCTACACTAGATCGCTCGTCGGCAGCGTCAGATGTGTATAAGAGACAGAAATTCACTCTCTATCGCAAAGCAACGGACCGTCACACAATGCGATCCTTGGGAACGTGACCGTTCCGATGAGATCCCAATCAGCCCCAAGAGATCCGATAGAAGTTTTCTAGCGTCGATGCGGCCTTGGGCGACGACGATCCCCCCGACCACGCGGGGCGCCACCAGGCGGCTGACCTTCGCCAGTTGAAGAACCTTCGACGATCGTTTCTTCCCCTACAAAACCATTCGACAATCGAAAACAAAACCGCCATTCCCCTGATTCACCTTTGGAATACTCAACACTTGAGACCGCTCCTTGGGCCGCGTACTGGAGCCGGTAATGCCGATTGGGTTCAATGACTTGAAAGCCCGTAATAACAGCGTTCCTGTCGGCACGAAAAGGCTGCCGTCGTGACAGGGTAGATCGAGGCTGCGGATCCACCTGACCGCCTCTCTCTTGGACGACGCCGTGAAACCCTCCGTTGACATAGGGATAGCTCATCGACGAATGGTAATGGTAATCTCCGTTGGGTCCAATATGGCCGTTGAATGCATCCAGTCGCCCGGTTGCTTGTCCGTTCGGTTCCGTCAATCCATAGATGGGATAACCATCCAACGCATAGGCAATTGGGTGCTCTGGACCCAACTGTGCCTGAAGATGTAAGGGCGCAATGTGGTAATGATAGTCCTCACCATTCCCCGCATGTCCTCCAAATCGATCGAGCTCCTTCGAAAGAAAGGTATCCCTCCCGCCATTGGTTAACGGGTTAAAAATCGGCACTCCGTTGGCCGCCATGGCTATCGCGCCTCGATAGAACCCCGTCCGAGCCGAACGCGGAACGGCTGCAGGTTTCGGGTTCAGCGGTATTGCCCAAGCATTTCTTCCCCGATAACTCTGAGGCATCGGAAAGCGCCCGATCCAACGCCTGATCCCAACCATCATCGAGTGCTCTGGCATCCCGTTCGATTCCACAAAGAGATGATTCTCATCCCATCTCAAATTCACCGCCTTTGAAAAGACCTGAAAAGGCAAGGCCTGAACGGGAGTATCTGCGTACCGTTTCACAGACTTCGTTTTCCCAGCCGTCGGTAAGGACGTCGCCATGAAACCCGATATCTCCCCCTCTCCAAGACTTAGAAGGTTCTTGGGCCAGTCCACGACATCTCGATGGGAATGCACCTCATCACCCTCCAGGGAATGGGCATTTCCTCGTTGCTCAAACACCGCTAACCCCAGTAAACAGATCGCCAAACAGAGATTTCCTATCGTCAGTTTCATACACTATTCCTTCCCAATGTCAGAGTTACACCAGATTACCATCAACACCGTTCAGTCGACTCAGATCGCATTCACTGTCACTTAGTCTGTAAAGGTGATCGACGCCGTCTCGATGACGGAAACCGTTTTCATCGCATCGAGCAACACACTGTAGGTCACATCGAGTGAGCTTGAAGACGGTAGGGATGCCGGCCGCTCGGCCAAGGCATAGACCGTAATCGTATAGGAGTGCCCCCCCGCTCCACCGCCCCGCGAACACGGCGAGGTATAGGAAACAACATTGTTGTCCTTGTTGGCGCCTATGAACCATGGCCCATCATCGGCCGCTCCGTGAGGAATTCCAGACACGCTCGGATCGATACCCCAAAGCTGCAAATACTGATTCGCCTTCGCGGGATCGGATTCATTCGGATTCGGATAGTGATGCATCGTGACGGCAATCGATTTCGTCCCTTCAGGAATCCCTGACCAGGCAAGAGGAATCGAATCTTCCGAACCGTCCACTCTCGATTTCATTTCACACTTAAAGGCATCAAGCAGCACGCCATCCTTGATCGCTTCGCTCGTTACAGAGAACGTGGCTACCGAAGATTCCTGAACTTCAGGAGCACCAGTCGTAAATCTCACGATGACTTCATTGTCCAAGACAAGATTCGAAGACCAGATGAACTGAGCCCCGTTTCCAGAGATTTGTTCTTCGAAATTTGTGAACGATGGCTTGTTATCAACCCCGACCGTTTCGTTGCGAAACGTCGTCGCTCCCGGCCAATGGGAGTCGTCATAGTCAGGCGAAAACCAATCGTCCGGGACCAACCAATGTAAGCCATAGCTAAGAGACGAACCTGTGATCTGATTTGCGCCACTCGAGTCGCGGGTTCCATCTTCTCGCACAACAAGATTCTCAGGATCGTCGATTGGCGCAATGTAGAAGGTTTGCGCTTTCCAATCACCGTTCGTCACCGTGCCGTCGCTGAAGCTCGCAATCAGACCCGCATCGCCTGGATGGTAGGCATTGCCTCGGTTGTTCTCGGACCCAAGTCCCAAGTTTTCTTCCCAATCAACGAGTTTGAAGGCGTAGGTAATCGGCGCCTTGGCACGGAAGCGGACAACATTAGAGTTGAATGGCGTGAAGGGAATCGGATCCACGCCCACCAATACACCATTCACATAGAGTTCAAAGTAGTTATCTGCGAAGATGTAGCCTGTGATAATTTCCCCGTCCGGATCGATCTCCACAATCGGGACAGCATCTATATCAACCGCTGCAATACTATTCGGCGCAACTCGATTCTGAGGATTGTAAAGATCCGGGGCGAATACTTGCGCCTGAAATTGAGTATCAGCAGGCACCGTCCA
The DNA here is from genome assembly GCA_913061285.1 of uncultured Verrucomicrobiota bacterium. Classification (GTDB taxonomy): domain Bacteria; phylum Verrucomicrobiota; class Verrucomicrobiia; order Limisphaerales; family AAA164-E04; genus UBA2970. Next base: position 2,666 of record CAJXVR010000449.1, read on the forward strand.
AGAACTCCCATCGCTTGCCACGATCATACCAACGCCGGCGATACGCTGTCCCTCGGGATACAGATTCTCGATCACGGTCGTTGCTTCCCCTTGTGTGACCGACATGACGGGAGTTTTTCCAGGGTCGAGACCGACCTCAATAGGATCAGGTTCTCCTTCACGAGGATCGGTTTCATTGTTCGAATGGTCTAGCCTTCCCGTCCCGGCCACACCAAGAAAACCTCGTGTCCCGATGGCATCCAGTGAGAACGATGCTTCCCCCTGACCATCAAGCTGTAGGAATCCAAACCGTGCCCAGTTAAGCAAATCTGAGGACCAAGAAAAGGGATAGCTAGTTTCTGGCGTTCCCTTGATCGCAAACTGAAGCCGGCCGGCGTCGCGGTATGAGGCAGAAATCTCTGGCATATCAACATTGGGTCCGGCCAGCCAATTGGCGTAGGTAGCAGAAGAGGTATTTCCTTCCGGGGAAACAAATTCGTAGGTCACGGAGCCAAGACTGCGATCAAGCGACCAATGAACCTGGTAGCTTTGCCCCCCCAACTCATAGTTCAAAGAAAACGCATTGTCACCTGGACGAGAGAAAGCTGTAATCGAAGCACCGCGCAACGGTGTTTCCGCCGGACGGAACTCGGAGGTCCGTGGCTGAGGATCAATCTGATTCTCGGGACCATTCCCCGAGACCCTCACGACTCCGTGCAAACCAGCAAGCGAATAGTCAGCCGACTCCAACGCATGATAATGGTACCCATGGTTTCCAAGCGAATGGCCCATATTGCTGTCTAAAGCGGCAGTCTGTTCAGTTCCGTCGGGTTCTAAGCGACCGTAAATAGGATAGCCATCAAGGGCGTAAGCCAACGGCGCGCTTTCTCCCACGGTGGCCGCCAATTGAGGAGGAACAAGGTGATAGTGATAGTCATCAGCCCGTCCGCAATGCCCGCCCCACTGATCTAGCTCGCCAATCTCTGCCGTGTTTTCCCCGCGATTATTGTACAAGTTAAAAATCGGGATTCCATTCACGGCAATCGCGTAAGCCCCTCGCAAAAGATTCTCCGAAGAGATCGGTGTCGCCGAGGTCGCAGGCTGTGGATTGAGCGGGAACTGCCACGCATTGTTCCCGTAATAGTACTGCGGGACAGGAATCTGTTGTTGCCAGTTCGTGATGCCCGTCATCATTTCGTGATCGGCAATTCCATCACTCTCGACGTAGAGCCACTGCTCGTCCCATCGAATCCGCACACGCGGATGAAACGCCGAGAACGCCTCCGCACGTTCCGCTATCACCGCTGAATTTTCTGGCTCGCCCCCTTCGTCTTCCGGAATGTGAAAGACTGGGTTGCTGACTGGGGTCCCCGCCGCATCATGATGACGATGCCATTCATGAGCCGACAACTCCTCACCCACAAGCCCGAGCACTAACCCAAGCCACAACGTTCCATGCAAGCGGCCCCTTCTAATTCTCTCCACGACTTTCATTGCCTTAAAGTCAAGCATCACAACGTAAAGCCCTGATGTGCCATCCCGGTAGTTTTGTAAAGGAACGGTAAATTTCTGCCCCTGCCGCCCGTTTTCTACTATGATCTCGCCATGGCCCGGACCTCGTCACCATCTCCCTTATCCGACACGGAAGGCCATCGAGAGCGCGTCTTGCTTATCGATGACGACATTGAATTTTGCCAACTCCTCGGAGAATACCTCGAATCCGTCGGCTACGACACCGATGCTGTTCATCGCGGCCCAGAGGGTATCGCAAAGGTTCAAACCCAAACCTGGCAGGCGGTCATCTTGGACGTAATGATGCCAGGCATGGATGGATTTGAAGTGCTCAAGGAGATCCGAAAAACATCGACTGTCCCCGTATTGATGCTCACCGCACGGGGCGATGAGATGGATGTCGTGGTGGGACTGGAAGTGGGCGCCGATGACTACGTTTTAAAGACTTCCTCCATGCGCCAACTTCTCGCCCGACTCCGAGCCGTCTGTCGAAGATCCACCCATCCTCTTGTTTCGGCGCCAAATAGCACTCCGGACTTCGAACCGGATCAAGAAATCGGCCCCCTTCGTCTGTCTCCTTCGAAACGACAATGCTTTCTCTCAGATTCTCCAATCGAGCTAACACCGGTAGAATTTGATATCCTCCATGCCCTAGCGCTCGCTTGCGGTCGGGTCAAGAGTCGCGATGCGCTGCTCTCAGATATCAGAGATCGAGACTATGAGGTCTTTGATCGCTCCATCGACATGCATATTTCTGCCCTACGCCGAAAACTGGGCGACCACCCCAAACAGCCGAGGTTCATCCGCACCTATCGATCAGCCGGCTACATGCTGATCGACCCAAAGACTGTCTCTTATACACATCTGACGCTGCCGACGAGCGATCTAGTGTAGAT
>CAJXVR010000450.1 GCA_913061285.1 uncultured Verrucomicrobiota bacterium
TCGCTCGTCGGCAAGCGTCAGATGTGTATAAGAGACAGGTCCTGCTGTGCTTCTTCAGGGATCGAATTGTTCTCGGCAGCATCCTCAACCGTCCCGGTCGCGCCCCCTTCTAAGGCCCCGCCGTTAGCAGGAGGAAGTCCTTCAGGCAGTTCGCCAAAGTTGAGAGGCCCATACGCCGAAGGATCCCCAATCGGCGGATACGGACTCCGCTTTCCCTTGAACACCTTTGGATTAAAGTTAAGAGGTCCATACGCCGTAGGATCCCCCTGCGGTCGGAACGGACTCTGCTTTCCCTTAAACACCTTTTGGATTCCAGATCCCTTTGCGGAACGTCTCTGCTTCTCGTTCTCGTTACCGTGCACGATGCCGACACAGAGAATTCCGACACAGAGTGCCAATAGAGTTTTCTTGTTCGTTTGCATTTCTATCCTCAAAACGTCGGATTTCTTAGTCGTTTTGTCGCCTCCCCATCCGACGCATAACAGCTAGAACCTGAGTAATGTAAGAAACAAGCTCTAAAACCCCATTTCCGTCTTAAAGGGCTTTTTGGCCAACAATGGGGCTGAAAATCACTAAATACTCTGAAGGTTTTCCAAATTCGGCGAAGAAAACAAGACACTGAAACATCTTCACGGAGGCGATCGAAGATTGGCCCCACCCACCCCTTCGGCATTAATCCTCAAATTCGATGAACAAAGTTCCTCAACAGGGAATCTAGCACACTGCCAACCCATTGACGGGCATGACAACACAATCTCGCGACGATCATGAGCTGACATCGTTTGAAACCTGCCCGGGCCTTCCCTTCAGAGAACTCTGGGCATTCAACAGCAACGGAGCCCTCCTTTTCGAAATCCAGAATGATGGTCTCGTTCGTCTCGTTCACTATCAATGATCGAACGCGGGAAAAGAGAGTGTGACGGCCAATTCCACTAGAAGCCACTAAACTTAGTGTTCAAAGATCCTAATTGGGTGTGAATCCAAATGTTAATACTGCCGGGCCAGACGGTCTAGAGGGAATCAAACCCCACTTCATCCAGAGACCTCCTTCAACTGCAATTGTCCGGTAGCGTGCACCCTGAACGAAAGTTCAGTTAGAAGCGTTTTCTCAGGGGCTACCGACTAGGATTGGAATTGTCAGCAAGGGGGTGAATGGACGACTGACAGGACAAGCTTTGGATAGGATTAATCTGGAATGACCGGCCCCTGTTTGGCTTCAGACGAACAGGCCGGAAAGAAGATTGCGCTGACCCGATGACGCCTCATAGAAAGGCTGAGGATGGGTCAACGAGAACAGCGTCAATTCAGCGGCGCAGTGAAATCAAAGATCCACTTAGGGATCCACGTTGATTCTTCAATCCGGGCACCAGGGCTCGGTAACAGCTAAGAAAAGCGCGGTGAACCAATCAGATCCCTTGAAAGCGGTCCGCTACGTTCATTGCATCGGGAAACCAGCGTCGAACGATTAGCCCAAATGAGGAACACAGATCGATTTTAATGGATCCTATCATTGAGAAATTTTTGACTCTTAAGCACCAATCACCAAACCGCTGATCAATTACCACAAAGGATAACCAGGATAAGGTTTAAGGATCTCACTCCACTGGTTTCGTTGAGGCACCAGCAGACTTGACGTAAATGGTTGGTGGAAAGAGTGGTGGAGCCAAGGGGATTTGAACCCCTGACCTTCTCATTGCGAACGAGATGCTCTACCAACTGAGCTATGACCCCTCACCAATAAAATGCACTCGGAATTCTATCGTCAAGCGGCTCGTTGGCAAGTCCCATTGACACGCTCGACACGTCAAGACCCATCGACGGGAACCCCACGAGGATTCCCCATCGAATCAAGAACCCTCACGGGTCATTGGCCAGTTTTCACTAACCAAGCCTTTGTAGCCGCCGATCAACGAGAAGACGTTTGTATAGCCCATTTTCTGCGCGGCGTCGGCAGTAAGCGCCGAGCGGAAGCCTCCCCCACAATACATGATGATCTCGGTTCCTTTGTCCGGGTAGCGACTCTCAAGATCGCGCTCGAAGATCCCTTTCCCTAGGTGGACGGAGTCAGCAGCGTGCGCCTTGCTCCATTCATTGTCTTCTCTCACGTCCATCAAGACGGCCTTCGCATTGGCCGCGAGACGTTCCTTGGTTTGGGAAATCGTCACTTCCTTGATGCGAGATTTTGCGTCGTTGACAAGAGCCAAGAATCCTGGTGAATGATCCATCAATCGAACTTATCGCTACATTTTGCAGGGTCAACGGAAATTGCCATTGCCCTCTCTAGCTAAAAATGGCCTTACTAGCGCGTGACGCAAATCGCTCCTACGTGGAAAATCCTTTCAGCGATCGGTATCGCGGTTTTTCTCTGGGGCGGAAACAATATCGCCACCAAGATAGTGATCACCGAGTGGCCTCCGATGTGGGCAACCTGTGTGCGGTTCTTGGCAAGCAGTATTCTCCTTTTGGGTCTCGTCCAGAAAATACCTTCCTTCGGACCTAGCCACCCCATTGACCGCAAGCTCAAACGCCAGCTTTGGCTTGGACCGGGTCTTAGTTTTACCGTTTACATCGTCGCTTTTGTCTGGGCCTTGAAATTCACCAGCGCTTCGAATGTCGCCGTCTACTTTGCCACCTCACCGGTTTTTGCCATGCTTTGGGATTGTTACGAGGGACAGAAAATCGCCTGGAAACGAATGCTCCTCGCATCCTGCCTCACCTTAATTGGGGTCATTTGGCTGTTTCTCCCCACCCTATCGGGATCCGAATTCGGATGGCTCGGGGACGGGCTTGCCTTTATCGGTAGTCTGCTTTGGGTTAACTTTAGCCACCTGTCTCGTCGTTTCCAGGGCGCCCTTTCTGCCGCCCAGTTGAATGGCGAGATTTTCTGGCGCACTGCCGTGCTCCTAAGTCCCTTTGCCATATACGATCATTTCACCTCGGACATCCCCTGGAACACGAACGTCGTCATCGCCCATATTTATGCCACAATCGGCCCTTCAATTTTCGCCTTCATGGCTTGGTCGTTTGCCTTAAAGAACTGGCCCACAAGCAAGGTCATGCTCTTCGTCAATCTCATCCCGCTACTCACTGCTCTCTGGGCTCAAGCCATTCTCGGGGAACGGATCCAGAACCATTTTTGGATCGCCATGTTCTTTGTGGCTGCCGGCGTCTCCGTCAGCCTCGCCAAAACTCCCTCCTTCCTACGGCAGAAGGGAAGGGACTGATTCACTCTTTTTGATTGAGACTCATAGCGAGAACAGTTTAGTACAGACCGCTCGACTTAGCAGACAGCCCCCCTCGCCTGCCGCGCGGATGCGCTGCCGGCACCGAGCCACATTGTCGAACAACAATTAATATGTCAGAACAACAGTCAACCGCGTTGCTTTCCGCCCAGGAGCTCGACGTCGCGTATAATACCCAAGTCGTCCTTGAGAACGCCTCGATGACCATCTGCGAGGGCGACCGTCTCGGCCTCGTCGGAAGAAACGGATCCGGCAAATCGACTTTCCTACGCATCGTCACCGGAGAGCAGAAGCCCGACGCTGGCGAAGTCGTCACGCGGCGCGGCCTCCGCACGGGTTATTTACCCCAAGAATTTCAGTTGAATCCCGAGCACACCGTTCTCGAATCCATCCGCTCTGGAGCCCAGCATATTCTGGATCTGATCGATGAGTTTGAAAACCTCCCAGGAGACTCGGACAAGCACGAGAGCATCGAACAGCAGATCAACGCGGCAGATGGTTGGGAACTCGATCAGCGAATCGAATCCACCATGACTCACCTCCAAGTCCCCAGCGCAGAGCGATCGGTGGGGCAGCTTTCCGGCGGAGAACATCGCCGAGTTGCTCTCTGTCGAGCCATCATTGCCCAACCGGATTTGCTGATACTAGACGAGCCCACCAATCATCTCGACAACGAATCGATCCAGTGGGTCGAACAATTTCTTAAGACCTACAAAGGCGCCCTCTTGTTGGTGACTCATGATCGGTATTTTCTAGACCGCATCACCAATCGCATCGTCGAGCTCGCGGCCGGAGTCTTTTACCCCTATAAGGGAAACTACACTCAATATCTCGAGAAAAAGGCGGAGCGAGTCGCCAGCGAGGCCACCAATGAGAAACGCCGGCAGATGTTCCTGCGTCGAGAATTGGAATGGGTCCGCAGGGGACCAAAGGCGCGCACAACGAAGTCAAAGAGTCGATTAGACCGCTATGATGAAGTCGCCTCGCAAAAGGGGCCTGAAGTTGAAGGAGCCGTCGATGTCGTCATTCCGCCACCGCCACCGATGGGCAATCGAATCTTAGATTTGGTCAACATCGGATATACCTACGGCGACACACCCTTGTTTGAGAATGTTGAGTTTAATTTTCAAGCAGGAATGCGGATCGGAATCGTGGGACGCAATGGGATCGGAAAAACAACCCTCCTAAAGGTGATCATGGGACAACTCGAGCCTAGCTCAGGGACCGTCAAGACCGGACAGCTCGTCAAGTTCAACTACGTCGATCAGAACCGACTTCAACTCAACCCTGAAGACCGAGTGATCGATGCGATCGGAGACGGGGCCGAGTTCGTCATCTTCGGCGATGATCGTCTCTCGTTAAGAGCCTATCTCAAACGCTTTCTCTTCACTGATGACCGAATCGACACCAAAGTAAAACTGCTCTCGGGGGGAGAACGTAGTCGACTCCTCCTGGCGTCGATTCTCAAACGAGGCGGGAATTTCATCATCCTCGATGAGCCAACCAATGATCTCGATTTGGCCACCCTCCGAGTCCTCGAAGAGGCGCTCGTCTCCTTTCCCGGAATCATCATGGCGGTAAGTCATGACCGTTACTTTCTCAATCGGGTATGCACTGGCATCCTGGCTTTTGAAGGCCACGGTCAAGTCGATTACAGCATCGGCGATTACGACTACTATCTCGAAAAAAAGGCTCGACTACAGACCAAGGCACCCAAAGGCCAAAGCACCAAAGCTGTCTCTTATACACATCTGACGCTGCCGACGAGCGATCTAGTGTAGA
>CAJXVR010000451.1 GCA_913061285.1 uncultured Verrucomicrobiota bacterium
TCTCGTGGGCTCGGAGATGTGTATAAGAGACAGTTTGAATCCTGCGAGCGAATCGTGTCCACGGTTTGAAACGTAGAGGAATCTTCCGTCAGGCGTGAGTTCCATGTCAGCGCATGAGTTTTTTCGTCGCGGTTCATTTGGGATGCTTGGCAGTGTTTGAAGGTGGCTCAATTGACCAACGCCTGTGTCGAATCGAAAGACGCTAACGGAACTTGCCTGCTCGTTGTCGACGTAAACTCGGTCGAGAGAGGGGTGGAATTGCAGATGGCGTGGACCTGAATGACTTCCTGTGTAGTGGAGTGGTGGGGCGCCTCGGAGAAGCTTGCCAGTGCTGGCATCGAACGAGAACACATAGATCGCGTTTGGCCCGGTGTGCGGCACCAATGCCCATCGGTTGCTGGGATCTGTCAGAATGGCATGGGCTTTTAAGTTGGTCCGTAGCCACTGGATCGGTTCCAGTATGGCTCCGTGCTGCCCCAGTCGATGGCTACCGACTTTTCCTGCCTGGTAGTAAGCGGAAAGAAGAAAGGTCTCGGAGCGATCGAGAGCAAAATATGCCGGATCAGCGCCTCCCATCTGTTGTGAGACTAAGGTCAGCTTGCCACTGGAGGTATCGATTTGGAAACTTGCGAGTTCCCCGCTGGATCGAAACGCTGCGAAGAGCCGTGTGCCCCGTTTGTTTGAGCAGAGGAATCCTGGTTCGGCGGTTGTTTTGATCTCGTCTATCTTAGACAGGGAACCGTTCTGTTGGTCTTGACCATAGGCTACGATCTTTTTTTCGCCCGCCACGGAAACAAACACGAAATCTGAACTGCTTGATCCCTTAGCGGGAGCGAGGATGAGTGCGCCTAAGCAGAGGATGAATGAAATCACGCTGTTGATGCGACCGAAGCCCTTGGCGAAACGGAATGGAGCGGATAGCTTGCAAAGTTGACCTGGGCTGCCTTGTTCTCCTGTGGGCTTCTGATTGTCATGCTGGGGGGCAATCACTTTCATTTCACATCTCACGTTGACCTGGGAGAGTCTAGTCATGGAAGCGATTGACACACAATCCTCAAGCTGTCCTTCCTTGAACTATTCGGCTGGGCTTTCGTGAGGAGCATTGCTCTCGATCTTTGGTCTTGAGCCGGAAGTGGCGCCATTGACAGGGAAACTGAGGGCTCTAGACTCGTAGCCTACGCTTGCAAAACGTGCTGATTGAATTTTTTGCTGAGTCTATGAAAGAAACTCTTCGTCTCTCGTCTCTTATTCGAGCTCTATTGAACTCATTCAAATCAATTCTCGTCACTAGTTTGGGTTGCTTGGCTGTGGGTGTGCTTCTTCCGATGCAAGCGGACGATGGGGCTGATTCGAGATTATCCTTGGAACGCATTTTTGAGGGGACGGAATTCAAGGAGGAACCGTTTGGTCCGGCACGTTGGCTCCCTGATAGTAGTGGATATGTGATTGTCGAAGATTCTGAGGGCCCTGCTGGAGGTAAAGATCTGGTTTTCTATGTGCCAGATCGTTCGGAAGGTCAGGTCTTAGTTTCTTCGCGCCACTTGATTCCAGCAGGAGGGGCAAGCCCTCTTTCGATTGATGACTATTCGTGGTCGCATGATGGGGCCTATCTATTGATCTACACCAATAGTAGGCAGGTGTGGCGCGCTAAGACGCGAGGAGATTATTGGGTCTTTGATATTACTAGTCATGAGTTGAGACAACTCGGAGGCGATGCGCTGCCGTCAACTCTGATGTTCGCTAAGTTCTCTCCGGTCGATCACCGTGTGGCTTATGTCCACGAACGAAACATTTTTGTGGAGGATTGGAAGGAAGGCACAGTCGTCCAACTGACGGAGGATGGTTCGGATCATCTGATCAATGGCACTTTCGATTGGGTGTATGAGGAAGAGTTTCGATTGCGAGATGGGTATCGTTGGAGTCCCGATGGGAGCCGGATTGCCTATTGGCAGATCGATAGTTCTGGCGTGGGAGTGTTTCACATGATTGACAATCTTAGCGGGCTCTATCCGAAGTTGATTCCGATTCCTTACCCTAAGGTAGGAGAGAAGAACTCTGCCTGTCGAGTCGGTGTAGTCAATGCGGCGGGAGGGAAGACAAAATGGATTCCAGTCCCCGGTGACCCGAGGAACCATTACATAGCGTACCTCAATTGGACGGATAATTCTGAAAATGTGGTCCTTCAACAGTTGAATCGTCTGCAGAACACCAACCGCTTGATGGTGGGAGCAGCGGATGCCACTGACCTTGAGACCGTGTTGACAGATCGTGACCAAGCTTGGCTTGAGGAGATGAAACCTCTCCGCTGGCTTGAAGACGGGGAGCGCTTTCTTTGGCTGAGTGAACGAGACGGTTGGCGGCACCTGTATCTCGCCGACCGGTTTGGAAAGTCGTTTCAACTTCTCACCCCCGGTGATTTTGATGTGATCGGACTGGAAGGCGTTGATGAGAAGGGTGGGCGAATCTATTTCATAGCCTCGCCCGATAACCCTACGCAGCGATACCTGTATCAGGTCGCCTTATCTGGGGGCGAGATTTCGCGTGTCAGTCCAGATTCTCAGTCAGGGGTGCATAGTTATCAGGCTTCTCCCAATGGAAAATTCGCCATCCATTCCTTTTCTTCAGCGAATGAGCCGCTCGTTCGAGACCTAGTTTCCTTGCCTGATCATCAGGTCCTAAGGACATTGAGCGACAATGCTTCGCTGCGAGATGCACTTGCTAGTCTAGATCAGAAGCCTGTCGAGTTCTTTCGTGTTCAGATTGAGGGAGGGCTCGAATTAGACGGATGGTTGATGTCTCCGCCTAACATCGAGGCTGGGAAAAAATATCCGCTCTTGGTGTTTGTTTATGGAGAGCCTGCTGGGCAAACGGTGATGGATCGATGGGGGGGGAATCGCTACCTATGGCACTTGATGCATACCCAGAATGGGTACTACGTGATGAGCATCGACAATCGTGGCACTCCGGCACCCCGTGGACGGGACTGGCGAAAAGTTGTCTATCGTCAGATTGGAATCCTTGCTCCGAAAGAGCAGGCGGCTGCCTTGGATCAGGTCTTGATCGAGCGCCCGAATCTGGATCCGAAGCGGGTTGGGATTTGGGGGTGGAGTGGTGGTGGCTCCATGACCTTGAATATGATGTTCAAGTATCCGGATCGCTATTCTGTTGGAATGTCGGTGGCCCCTGTTCCCAATCAGCGATATTACGATACGATCTATCAGGAACGGTATATGGGGTTGCCGAAGGATAATGTGACAGGGTTTCGAGACGGCTCCCCGATTCATTTCGCTCACCAACTTGAGGGCGACTTGCTAATCGTCCATGGAACGGGAGATGACAATGTTCATTATCAGGGAACCGAAGTTCTGATTGATGAACTGATTGCCTTGAACAAGCCATTTACAATGATGGCCTACCCAAACCGCAGTCATTCCATTCGTGAACGAGTGAACACAACGCCGCATCTTTATCAATTGCTCACCAGCTATCTGTACTCCCATTTGGAAGCGGGGCCACGATAGAGCTTATCAGACGCGGAGAAAGATCTTCTTTCGGTAGAGGAAATTTACTATCCAAAGGCTCATGCCAAGCACAAGCGCGAGAATGACCATCTCGCCATAGACGCCAAGCGTTTCCTTCAGGGGGCCGCCGGCGATGCGGTTGGCGATATCGTCAAAGTGGATGAGATTGTGGGCGAGGTAGATCGTAATGGGATTCATACCGATCCAAACGAAAGGCATGGCCCAGATTTTGAAACCAATGATTTCGACGATCAGGTAGAATAGGGCCATTAGAATGCAACTGTAGCCTGCCGCGACGAGCACGTAAGAAGACGTCCAAAGTTTCTTGATAATGGGGAACTCCATTCCCCAGAGGTAGCCCAAGGCTGTGAGTGCGAGTCCGCCGGTAAGGAGGTAAATAACCTTCAGAGCATCCTTGATGCTTGTGCTGCGCAAGAGACCTCCAGCAAAAACGCCGAGCAAGCAGGTTGCGACGGCGGGTAGGGTGCTCAATAGTCCCTCAGGATCGTGATCTCCGTCCCATTTTTTACCGGGGAGGAACTGTTTGTCGACGTAGTTGGCGAGGTTTTTGCCTTCTTCGAAATTACCGGCACCCGCTTCAGGTACTGGAACAAAGGTCATGAGTGCCCAGTAGCTGGCAAGAATGCCCACGCAGAGGGCGATTCGGCCCCGCGTCGCCAGAAAGCAGAAGGCGAGGCTGGCAAGGAAATAACAAATCGCAATGCGCTGGAGAACCCCCACGAATCTTACCTGATCGTAGCCGTTGGCAATCCCGCCATAGTAGAACAGGCCGAGAACATAGAGGATGGCGGAGCGAATGAAGACGCGGCGGATTGTCTTAGCAGTTCCATAAGCCTCAAGCGAATGGCTGACGGAAAACACGAGCGAAATTCCGACGATGAAGACGAACAAGGGAAAAATAAGGTCGTAGAAGGCGAAGCCTTGCCAGGCTTTGTGAGAAAGTTGTTCGGTGATGATCTTTGCCCATGGCGCATCGTTCAAGCCCGTTAGGGCATGAACCACTTCCTCAGCCCCTACGATCCAAAACATGTCGAATCCTCGGAGAGCGTCGAGTGAGACCAGGCGATTCGGCTTGGTGCTTACGTCTTGTACTTCGTCATTTGTCATTGCCATGGATGGAGACAGGGTTATCGGGATTTGGATTTCCGCGACGATAGGCGAGCCCTTGGATGAAGAGAAGTACAATTGGAGAGGGTTTTTAGGGGTTTTCTGTGGCAAACGAAAAAAAAATCAATTATTTGCCCTGTCCGTGAAAGATTTGAGTTTTTGCTACGTATACTGTGGTGAAGGACAAAAACATAAAGATTACCAAGGAGTAGTGTTTAGGTTCTCATGCGCCGGGTCTTCGAGCAGGCTGGATCGAAGACCCGATCCTTTTGCAGGGGTACGAAGACTGGAAAAACCCTTGAATTCGATGTTCGAACTCAAGGGCTGTCTCTTATACACATCTCCGAGCCCACGAGACCTCTCTACATCTC
>CAJXVR010000452.1 GCA_913061285.1 uncultured Verrucomicrobiota bacterium
CCAGACCGCCATTTTCATAGCTTACCCACTGGACCGATTTTCGGGGTCCGCCTCACTGCGACTGGATTAGCAAATACCTAGATAAGACGACCATTCGAGTTGCTGATCGCTCAGGGAACAGTTTTTCTCAAAAAACTGAGCAAGGAAGTAGCGGTGTGAGCTTCCGCCAACAAGTTCAGGATCTCATGACGCCCGGTGAAGTGAGACGTTATTTTGCTAGAGATGATAGATTTTCCCGGCAACTGGTCCTTATTCCTGAACGTCGGCCTTATATTCTTCAAAGGGCGAACTATGACCAACACGAGATCTTTTCGGGTCGTTTTGATGAGTGGCATTAAAATTGGGTGGCAAGTTTGAGGATCTATCACGCGTTCGTTGGATTCCGGGTTCTGTCTTAAGGCAGAGCCTAAGGAAAGTATTCTCACCGGTTAGAAAGGCATGATTTGTTGTTCTCCGCTGTCGGGTGGATCGCCTGTTGCGGATATGCATATTCTTTGTGGCAACTCAAAGCAGTTTCTCAGAAGGTTTTGGGACATCGTTTCGGAAATCATCAGGTCCGATTTCGTATCTTTCTCAAACGACTGAAAACCAATGAGAGAAGTGAATACCGAAATGGAACCAAAGCTCGTGGATGCTCAAGGACTGCTTGAAGCGTTGTTCGACGAAGACTCCCGGCCGTCGCTGAGGTGGGTAAGGCAAATGCAAGGGCAGCGTAGGATTCCCTACGTCAAGATGGGTAATCTCGTGAGATTCAATGTCAATGCTGTTCGGATCGCTATCGAGGAGAATTGCACGGTCTCTCAGCGGTAGCTGTTTTTTGGGGCATGATGTTCCAAAACTCATCAGCCTCCTCTTGCGTTCGGATATCCAGGTAGTGCTTGCGGATGACGGCTTCGGAATTTCCAGCCTGCAAGGAAGCGTCGCCTACCGAGCGAAATCTCGCGACTAGCATGGTGATGAACGTATGCCGCAGGACATCGTGAGAAAGCTTGAATCGTTGTCGCACGTTTACCCACATATCACGGAAGCGACGAGCCGGAATGATCGGATAGTCACTTATCGGGTAACACCGCAACCACTGAGCTAGGTTGGGCTGTATTTGAATCGAACGCTTTTCATTCACTTTGGAAACCTCGGGTTCAATGAAGATGACGCCCGTTTCGAGGCGGATGTCTTTCTGGGCAAGTTTGGCAATCTCTCCGTCCTTATAGTCTGGCCGGATTCCCGCAAAAAGGGTTAGCGCGAAGTACGGAACCATACATCCCTCCTCGCCCCACCAGGTTTCTGTTTTGTTTTTCTCTCCCCGATAGGTTTCGAGAAAGTGCATGAGCTCTCTGGCTTCGTTCGCCGACAGCGTGGTTGCCGTTCCTCTAGCTTGCTTGATCCGATATTGAGGGACTTCCAAGATCGGATTTTCTCCAACGAACTTCTTGCTGTGGCAAAACCTGAAGAATGTGCTGATGTAGCCACGGCGGTTGTTCCAAGTTTTTAGTGAGGGTGTGGCTTTGGAGCGTCCGAGGGGTGAATCCAGATAGTCTTTTATTTCATCGGCAGTAATCTCATTGATCATTCGACCATCAAAGTGAGAAACCAGTTTCTTCAACTCCATATTGATCGCCTTCTCCTGGCGTTCGGTGATGATCCCGCGTTGAGTGTCACGAGATTTTTGTTCGAAATACTGGTCTGTAGCCTCGGCGACGGAAACGCTGAATGCGGCCTCCTTGTAGTGGTTCAAGAAGTAGTTGACGACGAATGAAAGGGAGCGATTGGAGCCAGAGCGTTTGAGCCTGCTGAATGCTGCGATGGCTTCCTGATTTTCGGCCTGAGTCAGGGTAGTCCAGATCGTTCTACCTTCCGGCTCTTCGTTGTGAAAACGGATGGTGAGCTTTTGTCGTTCAGCGACGGCGTCGCCTCGATTCTTGAAGTTTTTTCGGATGCGATCGCCGTTGAGGGTGCCGGAGAGACGGAAAACCTCTTCACCGCTAGGGTTGGTGTATCGGGTGATTTTGAACCGTTGTTTGGCCATTGATTTGCCAAATCTGTCAGTTCAGATTGGCAAATCCAAGAAAAACCCTTGAAAATAGTGGTGGAGGCGGCGGGAGTTGAACCCGCGTCCTGTGCAAATCTACCGTAAGACCTCTACATGCTTATTCAGGTTTTAATTGTCTGCTATACGATGCCGACCTGACGCGAGTCGTACTGCATATTTCGCATGAAATAAGTTTAAGCTCCTTACGCGCGATCTCCGCTTAGAGCCGATCCTGCTGCTGCGTTGTTCCCTCCTAGCAGGTGTCAGTGAGACAACGCTCGGGCACTTAGGCCGCGAGAGCTAATTCTTCGTTAGCAGTTATTTTTTGGTCCGATGATTAACGAGGCCAACGTACCATCCTCGGCATGCAATCCCCAGCGCATCTACCCAGTCGAAACCAGTACGCCCCCTACCAAGGTTTAACTTTGACGCATGTTGGCGATTGGTCAAGGGGTTTTCGATCGGGCTGAGAATGCCAGGATGGCTTTTACCAGGGATGATCGTCTCCATCCCGGATGAAGCGGCCGTTTAGTTCGGTCGGTGCGGTTTCGAGGAGTTGGATGATTCGTCGGGCGGCTTCTTCGACGCTTCGCGGGGCGTCGGTACCTCCCATGTCGGTTTTTACCCAACCGGGTGAGAGGGCGCAGACGGCGATGTTGTCCGGGGCAAGGGCCGCAGCCAGTTGGCGAGTGATGGCATTGAGGGCGGTTTTGGAAAGGCTGTAGGCAGGTGACCAGTCTTTCATGCCACTCAAACTGCCGGCGGCGCTGGATAGGTTTATGACGAGTGCTCGGGACGAGTGTTTGAGGCAGGGGATGAGTGCGCGGGTGAGCCGCAGAGGGCCTAGCGTGTTGGTGTTGAGCGTGCGGGTGAGATCGTGTTCACTGAGTTCGAGGATCGAGGAGCCGTGATCGAGGAATATTCCGGCATTGTTGATGAGTAGATCAAGGGGGGCTTGTCTTTGGCCGAGGTAGTCTGCGGTGGCTTGGATCGATTCTTGGTCGCAAATGTCGAGTGAGAGGAATTCGGTTTCTGGATTGAGTGCTTCGAGTGCGGCGCGTGCCGCTGGAGGAAAGGAGGCGGAGCGGGCCGTGGCGATTACTTGCCAGTTCTTGGCGGCAAGCTTTTTGGCGGTTTCGAATCCGATCCCGCGATTGGCCCCGGTGATAAGGACGCTTGGATGGCTTCCTGTGGGGGGTGGCATTGGGACAGGACGGTTGCTTTCTGCTTAGGCAGTCTTCTTTAGGGTGAAGAGATCCACGCGAGCCGGTGGGAGGTTGGCAAGCACGATGGCGGAATCTTTGCGTTCAAAATCAGCAAAGTGATGAAAATCTTTCGAACGGAGATCGTAGGTGAACTGGATTAATTTTCCCTGGGCTCCCAGGACTTGTTTGATCTGATTAATGATCTTTGTGCCGATGGCCCGAGGCAATGAGCGAAAGGGGAGACAGGAGACGATATGATCGATTTGGGTGTTTGTTTCTCCACTAACGCGATCAACGATCGCTTGAAGTTCAGCCGCGTCGCCCTGAATGATGTTCAGTTGAGGAAAGCGTTGCTGGAGGTGGGAAACGAGTTTTTCCGACATCTCGACTGTGATGAGTTTTCTTGGTGCGACGCCGTAGTCTAGGAGCGCTTGGGTGATGGACCCTGTGCCTGCGCCTAGCTCGACCACCCATCCTTCTGTGTCGGGGTCGATGTAGGAGGCCATTCGCTTCCCGAGAAAGGGGGAGCTAGGGAATGCGGCGCCCGTGCCACTTGGATTGGCAAGGAGTTCTCGGCCGAAGAGGGCCACTGATTTGAGAAGTTTGGTTGGCATCCGGTTTGGGCGTTTAGCGGGGATACGTTGAGGGCAGGGCGGGGTGAGGTCAACTGAAGAATCGGTCTTAATGGCTTTCTGTGCGGAGCGGGTCTCGGGGCTGCTTGCCTCGGGGAGCTCTTCACGGTGCCTTTCCGGCCTTAAGAAGGGTGTCGCATTGAATCGTGAGCGGTGTTTCGTCAAGATCGATCCAATGCGTCTTGGCTTGTTTACGAAACCAGGTGAGCTGCCGTTTGGAGAACTGCCAGGTCTTTGTTTTTACGAGGGCGATGGTGTCTTTAAGGGAGCGGATGTTATCAAGATATTCGAGGACTTGGCGGTATCCCAATGAGAGGCGAGCGCTTTGGTTTTCGCTGAGGCCTTTTGACCGGAGGGCTTCTGTCTCTTCGACGAGTCCATCGGTGAACATCTGATCGACCCGGGTCTCGATTCGCTGCCTGAGAGCCTCGCGGGATCGGGTGAGGATGATGAGCGGGGGCCGGTTTGAGCTGTCTTCAGAGCTCCAGGTGGTTCGTTGTTCGGTGACGGTCTTGCCGCTTAGGCGCATGATCTCGATCGCTCGAATGACCCGCCGGGAATTTTTGTGGTCGATTTGCTGAAACCAGGCCGGGTCGGATTGTTCGAGTTCTTCAAGTAAGTCGTCTAGTGGGGTGTTTTCTAAACGTTCTCGAAGTGCGGGATCGTTGGGCGGGAGGGTGTCTAGACCTTCTCGGCAGGCTTTAAAGTAAAGCCCGGTTCCTCCGCAAAATATCGCCTGTTTCCCGCGCTCCACGATCTCACGCTCTGCTAACTGTGCCAGCTGAGTGAATTGCTGGGCATCGAAGCTTTCGTTGAGATTGGCGACATCAATGAGGTGGTGAGGGATCGTTCCGCGTTCGCTTGGGGAGGGTTTTGCCGTGCCAATATCGAGTCCTCGATAGACTTGCATTGAATCGACGGAGATGATCTCTCCCTGGACTCGTTCGGCGAGTTGGATGGAAAGGGCCGTTTTTCCCACTGCGGTGGGACCAGCGATGAAAATCGATTGCGACACCGTGGGCTCTTAGTGCTTGGGGGCTATGACTCTTGTGCGGGCGTTTGGGCTGGCTTGGGAT
>CAJXVR010000453.1 GCA_913061285.1 uncultured Verrucomicrobiota bacterium
GGCCTTCAATCCGTCCACCCCCGTGGTTGCCGCTGCCAAAGGCAGGGTTCCATTGTACGAAGTGCCCGTCATCCCAACCTTTCCGGTCGACCAATAAGCCTCGACTTCGACATCACCGTCTGGCGTTGTGAAGCCGGGGACTTTTCCTGTTAGCCATTGAATGACGGCCTTCGGTGCCAGAGATTCGTTATCGCCACCAACCGTCGGACATCCTTGTGAAAGCCCCGTCCCGGGTGATGAGGAATGCACGACGATGTATCCCCTTGGCACCCACGTCTTCACGTGACTTTTTGAGATAATCGGTCTCTCCCCTTTTCGTTTCACAGCAGGAGGCTCCTTTCGCACCGGCGGTTCTTCACCGACTTCATGCCGGGGATCCCAGAAATACTCCTGACCGCTCGGCCCGGTGCCCGCAAAGTAAGGACTGGTAACGTAGATCACTGGCAACTTCAGATCCTCGGTGTCTGTTTGCCGCGGCCGCGTGACATCGACATGCATGCGGTCCATCCTCCCATCGTCATCGGAATCGAATTCCGTTTCCACCCAAAGGTCATGCCGAATCCACATGTCAGAATCCTTGAACCGATCCACCTCTTGAGCTTCCCCATCTTCAAAGACAGGCATAGCCCGTTCTGCTTTTCCAGAATCAGCAAGAGCCAAAGAAAGTGAAAGGCACACCGAATAAACAAAGCCGATACCCCATTGAGCCAGGAAAGCTCTCTCTAATCTTTTCATAATCGTTCAAATGACTGGTAGGCGTCAGTATGACTTAGAGATTAGCCTAGATACAACAGTTGATCGACGGGCGTATGAAAACAGCCAGCTAGTGGCGAAGATCCAGACGAACAACTCAAAACAGGTTTGACTAAGCTCGAAGAGCCCGTCAAATATTGGTCCTTCTCGAAAGGCTAGGCACATGAAAGCGTATTTTGACTCTGCACAAATGTTACGGTTAAGTAGCATTCTCCTATTCACCCTGTTCCTGTGCCCTCAGCTTGCAGCGAAGGATCTTGCCCCTTACAGCCACAAACATTTCTTTAGCACCGACCACCTCGTACGGATTGACCTAAAGATCAAAGACACTCACTGGGATACCCTTCGCTTCCAACATCGATCACTCGTCAAGACGCTGAGAACCGATATCCCCCCGACGAAGCAGGAAAAACAATTTGATTATTTTCCAGCGACCCTTTCGATAGATGGAGTTGATCTGGGCAAAGTAGCCGTTCGCAAGAAAGGCTTCATCGGATCCATGGACGACAACAGGCCTTCTCTCAAAATTAAACTCGCCCGATTTGATAAGAAGAAATCCTTCGCCGACCTCGATACGATCACACTCAACAACAATAAGCAGGACCCTAGTGACATCAACCAAGTCATTGGCTATCAAGTATTTCGAGATGCTGGCATCGCGGCCCCTCGTTGCAACTTTAGCTTGGTTACTGTGAATGGAAGGAATATGGGGATCTATTGCAACATCGAATCCCCCGACGAACGATTCGCTCGGCGCCAGTTTGGAACCAACAAGGGAGCCCTTTACGAAGGAACCATCGCGGATTTCACTGAAGACGGACTGATTCGTTTCGAGCGCAAATTCGGCAAGAAGAAGCGGGACAAGAAACTCAAAGAACTTTCAGAGGCGCTCACAGAAAATGACGACACCCTAATGTCCCGCCTCGCCAAGACGCTCGATCTTGATGAATTCTATCGCTACTGGGCCCTAGAGTGCCTACTCGGCCATTGGGATGGTTACGTAAGCAACAAGAACAACTATTTCGTCTACTACCATCCAGATCGCGAGCGAATCCTATTTGTTCCTTGGGGCTTAGACCAATTGGCAGAAGACAACAACATGTTCTGGGGCCGAGGCTTCACCGCCCCAAAATCGGTCAAAGCCGATGGAGCGGTCGCCCGCCGTCTTTACCAAACTCAGGAAGGAAAAGAGCGCTATTTCGCAGCACTGAGAGATCTTTTAGACACCGTTTGGGATGAAGAACGGCTGGTGAAACAAATCGAGACACTCAACTCCCTCATCGCCCCACACAGAGAACATGCTGGCCAGCGACGCCGCCAAACTGGAACCCCCTTGACCGAGTTCATCCCTGCCCGACGTGCACAGCTCGAATCCGAAATGGCGGGAGAGTACCCTCAATGGACCTTGGGTGTGCGAGATATGCCTGGTCATGTCGAAAAGCGGGGTGACTGCTCAGTAAATTTTTCATTTACAATGGAGGAGATCGAATCGAAAGAAGGAGAATTTTTCGAAATACCGGTCGAGGCATCGGGGTCATTGACGATAAGGGACGAACCGATCCCCTTTTCGAAACTCAACCTGGCGATCCGAAAGAACCGAGGATGGGGAAGAAGACCGAACGCTGGCAGCTCCTATACCTTTCAGTTTTCTCAAGCGAGCGATGACAATGCCCCGCCAAAAACGGTCGAAATCACCTTTCCGGTTGGGAAATCAGCCCCTGCGCACCCTATTCGAGTCGACATTTTTGCTAGCCCCGGTAATGGCCGGCTCCTTTCGGGAAAAGGCAAGGTTCGAGAAGATGGAACACTTGGAATGATGGCCGGATTGATCACTCTCAATGAATTTGGAGCGAACGAAGGTGATTCGATCAAGGGCTCCATCAATGGCGAGTTCTTTCAATTTCTCAACTAGCCCTCACTCATCATCGACTCCAGAGAGGATTAGGGAGAAAGGACTTAAGTAAACGCTATCGGAATCTGATGGCAAAACGCGCTGTCAGATTCGCGTTCACATCCACCCATCGCTGAAATCAAAATCCTCGAGGGACCCTAGGGCTGCATCCAAGCCCCACCGCCGTACTCCAAACGAGATCCGGACACGAGCCTCTCGCGCCCGCTTCACCTCTCAAACCATCTTGGATGAATAGATCCTCGTCCAACGAAGTCCATTTGTGAACCGCGGGAAAGAACCCGCCCGATCATCGATCGGAATATCGGAACGTGATACGGCAAATGAATGGCAACCAGCCGCTGGGAATAACCCCTTCCAATCAAATCTCCAACCCATTGGCTTACAATGACTTACAAGCAAAAGCCATCAATCCAATTTTTTGAGGCAGAATCCAAGAACTGCGGTATAGTATCTGTTGGCGTTCTAACTGACATTTTTGAACGAGAAACTCAAGACCTCGAAGCGATAGGATCCATTAGGACATGCAGCAAAGATACAAATTACTGATGATCGAGACCAATCGATAGCGCACAGATGATAGAACTCCCCAATCATCCACAGAATCGATCCGAAGAACTCCCGGTGGGTCGCGCCCCCGTGAGGCCAGGGCTACCCCGGAGTGGATTCTTGTCGATCGTCGTGATGAGTCTTGCCCTCTTCGGCTGCCAAAGCACCAAGGAACCAACAAAGCCCGCATCGAAGCCCCCGACGAAAACGGTCAGAGCAGCCGCCCCGCAGTACAGCCGTGACTACGACGAGGAGATTAAGGAAGTTCTCGAGTTAGCCAAAGAAGACCGGTGGGAAGAGGCGCAAGAAAAAATCGGCGTCATAAGGCAAGAAGCGCCCAAAGACCCAACGATCGCGCGGGTTCACGAATGGGTCACCCAACAGCAGGAACTCCTGCGGGATCAAGCCCTGGAAGACACCATCCGTAAGATCGATTCAAAGAATTCAATCTTCAGCCCCACCGTGAAGGGACTCGTCACTGAACAGTCAGATCGCGGATTACCTCCTCGAAAGGACCTCCGCGATGCTGTACAGGATATCGAGTCGAGCCCATACGTCCCCTCGACCTACAATCAAACGGTCATAAAAACCGCACCAATGTTTGACTTCGAGAGCCAGGCCGGCCGGATGGCCAAGGAGTTGGACAAACGAATTTCCGTCAAATTAGATGATGTCACACTCGAATCCATCATTTTTCAAATTGGCGAAGAGGAAGGCATCAATTTCGTCGCGGATCGATCACTGGCAGCTTTCAAGCAAAAACTGAGCCTCAACTTCGACGAGGCTCGCCTTGGAGAATTCCTGAACTACGTCTCTCGCAACTTCAGCCTTCAATTCCAAATTGGCGACGATTTGATCTGGATCGTGGACGGCAAAGACAAGCAGAAGACGATTGAAGAAACTCGAATCTACCGACTACGAAAGGGATTTATTCTCCCGGCCGTATTCGGTGCCGACGAGGTATCAAAGACAGAAACAAAAGCGAAGGACGGTACTGTCACAACCATAACCACTCAAAAGGCAAAAACGTTCGTTCGCGACGGAGCGTCAAATACGCCATCAATCGAAAAGGCGATTCAAAAATTCTTCAAAGGCTCAGAATACGAAATCGATTACGAACGGAACATCATCCTTGCGACAGGGACACGGGAACAACTTGAAGTGCTAGAACGAATCATCAAGGAATACGATCGACATCTCCAACAAGTTTTGATCGAGGCTCGATTCATCACCGTCTCTGAAGCCGCCTTCCTTCAACTCGGCGCTTTGTGGGAAACCGGTCGACCCGAAGCCGGCGAAGGGCGAGCTCCAAACGATTTCCTTGGCTTCGGCCCTGATGCGGTCGGCCGAGGACTACAGGAAACGTTTACCGATATTCTCGACCGAGACAATCTCAGCGTCACGCTAACCGCCCTAGAACAAGAAGGAGAAACCCAAACTCTCAGCGCCCCAAGAATCACCGTCGTGAACAATCTTCCAGCGAGGATTTCCGACGGAAAGATTCAGAACTATTACGAAGAATATTCCGTTACCCAAACGATTAACGAACGGAACATCGCCTCAACACTCGTCCCAAGCGGCACACCAAAAGAGATCACTTCAGGCGTCTCGTTGGAAGTCATGGCGAGTATCGGGGGAGACGGCAAGACAATCTATCTCGCGCTTTTCCCGGAGGTCAATCAAGACGTCAAACTCGTCCCCTTTGCGACCGTTGCGGAC
>CAJXVR010000454.1 GCA_913061285.1 uncultured Verrucomicrobiota bacterium
GGCATACGAGATGTAGAGAGGTCTCCTGGGCTCGGAGATGTGTATAAGAGACAGCCTCAAACGCCATCGCCACAAACTTCGACGGGTTCCAATCCAATCGACGCCCCCGCCTACACGCTTCGAAAAAAAAGCGGCGACGACCTCGGAGGAGATCTCCTTGAGATTTCTATGGGCCCTCACCACCCCTCAACGCATGGCGTTTTCCAAATGGACGTCACCTTGGATGGCGAAACGGTCGTCAAACTCAAACCCGTTTTCGGATACCTGCATCGGAACCACGAGAAAATCGCAGAAAACACGAGCTATCTCGCATCCATGCCCTATACGGATCGATTGGACTACTTCAATTCGATGACCAGCAATTGGGCCTATGCCCTCTCAGTAGAGCAGCTTGCAGGCATTGAGGCCACGGAACGGGCCGAATACATTCGAGTCATCGTCTCAGAACTCACTCGAATCTTGAACCACACCTGCCTGATCGGGTTCTTAGTCATGGACATGGGCGCTCTCGGCACACCTCTCATGTACGCCTTCCGAGAACGAGAGAAGATTCTCGATTTGTTCGAATCCCTTAGTGGATCGAGGATGATGTGCAACTATATGAGATTTGGAGGTTGTCGCTGCGACCTCCCTCCCAACTGGCTCGATCAAGCTTTGGAATTCATTCACAACTTTGAGGCCTTTCTCGACAGCTACGAGCAGCTCTTTAATGACAACGAGATATTGATGGCACGAACCCAACATGTCGGCAAATTATCCGCCGAACTGGCCGTCAACGCCGGGATATCGGGACCAATGCTTCGAGCCAGCGGTGTCAACTACGACCTTCGGAAAGTAGACCGCTATGGCATTTACGATCGATTCGATTTCCGAGTGCCGCTAGGAGATTCCGGGGACGTTTACGATCGTTACATGATTCGGATGCTCGAGATGCGAGAATCATTGAAGATTCTTCACCGAGCCATTCGCGATATTCCTGAAGGACCTATTGTAAATCCGAAGGCAAAACTGAGAGGATTCCGCCCCAAACCAGGCGAGGCCTACGGACGGATCGAGGGACCAAAGGGTGAACTTGGATTTTATTTGATCAGCGACGGGAGCCCCAAACCTTATCGCTACCGCGTCCGTCCCCCTAGCCTGATCAACCTGACAATTCTTGAGGACATGTGCCTCGGTCACACAATCGCAGATGTCGTCGTCATTCTAGGGAGCGTAGATATTGTCTTAGGCGAAGTAGACCGTTAGAATTTGCTCTGAACCAGGAACACTCGATCGCACCAAAGAAAACCCCATGCTCGGCACCGGAATCATCAAGGGAATGGCCCAAACGGCAAAGAATTTTGTCGGGAGCTATAGCGATCCCAAATACCTAACGACTGTCGAATACCCCGAGCAGCGTGTTCCGACGAAGGAGAACAATCGAAATTTCCCATTTCTGGTTTTCGACGGAGAGGAAGCCATGGTTGGGCTACGCTGTGTGGCCTGCCAAATCTGTGAAAAGGAGTGCCCTCCCCAATGCATCTACATTGAAAAAGACAAGAATAAGAAGCCCGATTTCGTCGGGAAGGATCAATTCCAGCCAGCCGTCTTTGACATCGACATCTCAGTTTGCATGAGCTGTCAAATCTGCGTTGAAGTCTGTCCTTTTGATGCCATCAAAATGGACACTGAGTTTGAACTCAGTCAAACGAATCGTTTTGATGGACTCTTGATCAACAAGCATCAGCTGGCAAAATCCAATGATTACTACCGTGGTATTCATCCCACGGAAGCGGCCGAGATCGATGCGGCCCGAGCAGCCGATGTGAAGAAAGCCGCCGCTAAGGCAGCAGCCAAAGCAAAAGCCGAGGCGGAAAAAAAGGCGAAAGCAGCCGCTGAGGCCGCAGCAAAAACCGAAGCCGACGCAGCAGACACGCCCGAGTCATAGCAGAAGCACCGTGGAAGCCCTACTTATTGCCATCAAAGCACGGATTTTAGAACTCGCTCCGGAGTTTCTACAGTTTCCGCTGGGGCATCTGTTATCAATCACACCTGTTATTAGTGTGTTTGCGGGCATTTTCGCCCTCACAACCTGGATTGAACGAAAAGGGCTTGGCCGCATCCAGAATAGACTTGGACCTAATCGGGTTGGGCCCGTTGGAATCCTACAGCCGGTTGCCGACGGACTGAAAATGATCTTCAAGGAAGACGTCGTTCCACGATCTGCCGATAAGATTGTCCACTTTCTCGCGCCGATTCTCTTGGTTATCCCTACGATGTTGGCCTTCTCAGTGATTCCCTACGGTAATCGGCTGGTCCCGATCGATCTCGATGCCGGCATTCTCTTCTTCTTTGCCATCGGCGGTTCAGCAGAGCTGATTGTTTTCATGGCAGGATGGTCTAGCCGAAATAAGTACGCGATGTTGGGGGCAATGCGAGCGATTGCGCAGATGATTAGCTACGAAGTGCCACTGATTCTGTCCTCGATCGTCGTCATCATGATGGCAGGATCGCTCTCGCTTGTGGATATCGTTGCCGTGCAAACCGGTGGATTCTGGAATTGGCACGTTGCCACGCCATGGGGCTTCGTGGGATTCCTCCTTTTCCTCACCGCTGCTCTAGCTGAGTCAAATCGATCCCCATTCGATATCCCTGAAGCAGAATCTGAAATTATTGCCGGCCACATGACAGAGTATTCCGGATTTAAGTATGCCCTATTCTTCCTCGCCGAATACCTGGGACTCTTCGCCATGACAGGACTGGCCATCACGCTCTTCTTAGGAGGATTCCACGCTCCCTTCCCTTTCCTCAACTGGGTCCCGGCTCCCTTGTGGTTCTTCGGTAAATTTGCAATTTTGGTCGCACTTTTTATTTGGATTCGGGGGACCCTTCCTCGACTGCGAATGGATCAGCTCATGGGACTGGCATGGAAGTTCATGATCCCAATGTCTCTGATCACCTTTGCCGCCGGTGCAACATGGCACTATGCCGGCAAAGGACTGCTCGCCTGGATCCTCTGCACGCCAATGCTCCTAGGATCCTACGTATACTTGGGCACCGCACTCACGAAAGGTCAGAAAGTCTCAAAACGCGTTTATCGCTTTGCTGATTAACCAATGACCTTTTCCTTCGCTATAATCGCCTTCATTACGCTCATCGGAGCGGTGGGCGCCCTTGCGTTCCGGCAAATCGTCCACAGTGTCCTTTGCCTCGCGATTACCTTTACGGGCGTGGCGATGCTTTACCTACAACTCGGCGCTCAATTCCTTGGGTTCGCTCAGTTTCTGGTCTACATCGGGGC
This sequence comes from uncultured Verrucomicrobiota bacterium, assembly GCA_913061285.1. Lineage (GTDB taxonomy): Bacteria > Verrucomicrobiota > Verrucomicrobiia > Limisphaerales > AAA164-E04 > UBA2970. The sequence continues at coordinate 3,281 of CAJXVR010000454.1, forward strand.
GGTCACCATCTTGATCCTCTTCGCCGTGCTGCTCACCAAAAACACGGGGCCGACGATCAGCGGGCAAGTCTATTCCGCAAGCTGGGTTTCCGGCGTTGGCGTTGGTGTGAGCGTCTTCGTTTGCCTTGCCTGGGCGATCCTAAGAACGCCACAACTCGATCGCCTAGCGGCCGAAGAAACCAATTCAACCGTCAAAGCCATCGGATTAAGCCTGATGAGCGACTATGTCATTCCTCTTGAAGTCATAGCGCTCCTATTAACGGCAGCCATGGTAGGGGCCATCGTGATCGCAATGAACGAAACTAGCACCCAGACAACCATGCAGGGTGCGAATCACGAGAAAGGACTTAAATAGCAACGATGGCGACACTCAGTCATTATCTTTTGCTCAGCGCATTGCTTTTCAGCCTGGGGCTAACAGCAGTCCTCATTCGGCGCAACGCGATCCTCGTTCTCGTTGGCATCGAGTTAATGCTCAATGCAGCCAATCTCAATTTCATCGCATTTTGGCGCCACAGCCCGAATCCTGGTGATCTATCGGGTTATATGTTCGTCCTTTTTTCAATTGCGGTCGCGGCAGCCGAGGCTGCTGTCGGACTGGCGTTGATTATCGCGGTCTATCGGCACTTTCGAACCACGGATATCCAGAAGATTTCGAAACTTAAGGGCTAATGAGACCTCGATCCCAAAACTGACAACGATTTGAGTGAGATTATTAACATTCTCTGGCTGATCCCCGTGCTGCCTCTTCTGGCGGCAGCCGGAATCGCCCTTGCTCCTCGGATTTCCAAGAAGCTAGCGTCGGGTGCAGCAATCGGAGCACTGGCGACGTCGTTTGTCATTTCCGCACTTGGGTTCCTAGCCACCTTGGGAGCGGCAAACGCCCCGTTTCGTCAGTTTAAGAACATTGAATGGTTTCAAATGGGACAAGACTCCCTCCAGATCGGCTGGATTCTTGATCCCCTTGCGGCGGTGATGCTGCTCATGGTGACCTTCGTTGGCACGCTGATATTCATTTTCAGTGCCGGCTATATGGAACACGATGAGCGCTACAATCGATTCTTCTGCTATCTGAGTCTCTTCGCGGCCGCGATGTTAGGAATCATCATTTCCAACAGTCTGCTCCTACTCTTCATCTGTTGGGAACTTGTCGGGCTTGCCTCCTACTTGCTCATTGGATTTTGGGCTCACAAACCGAGCGCTGCCGCGGCTGCTAAAAAAGCCTTTATCACGACCAGAATCGGAGACATCGGATTCTTTATTGGCATGCTCTGGCTCTACTCCTCCGCAGGCACCTTGTTATTCTATGATAACGGGAACGGCTGCTTAGAGACTGCCGCAATCTCGAGTATTGGATCGCAGATTACCGTCCTGGGTTTGGCGCTATCAACCGCGATCACTTTGCTTATCCTCTGGGGCGCCATGGGCAAATCGGGACAGTTTCCATTGCACGTTTGGCTTCCGGACGCGATGGAAGGTCCCACCCCGGTAAGTGCCTTGATTCATGCCGCCACAATGGCTGTCTCTTATACACATCTCCGAGCCCACGAGACCTCTCTACATCTCGT
>CAJXVR010000455.1 GCA_913061285.1 uncultured Verrucomicrobiota bacterium
GAGATGTAGAGAGGTCTCGTGGGCTCGGAGATGTGTATAAGAGACAGTTCAAGAAGTCGGACCTGATTTACCGGAGGCGATTGAATTGGGAGCGTTGGTAATCGAGACGCCTAGGAGAGCGATTGCATTGCCGACGTGGGATCCTTGCGGGATGGAGTGTTTTTTAGAAACTGAGCGGGCGTTTTCCCGGTCAATTTCTTGAAGGAGTGATTGAAGGTGGATTTTGAATTGAATCCGGCATCGAGCGCGATTGCTAGGATCGTTTCGTTGGCGAGCTTCTTATTGGTCGCCAAGCGCTTGAATTCGGCGATTCGGTAGCTATTGATATAGTCAAAGAAGTTCTTTCCGTAGTGTTCGTTAATTACTCGGGAAAGGTCCTTGCTCGATACCTTGAGGCGGACCGCGAGTGTCGATAGTGTCAATCTTGATTGGAGGAAGGGTTTTTCCTTGTTCATCAAGGCCGTTAAGCGGATTGCTAGATCATGCTGTTGCTCTTGGTTGAGCGTGGATCCTTCGTATTTCTTGGTCTCGATATGGATTGCGAGGGATTCTTTTTCCGCCATGGCGAAGTAAGCCAACATGGCGGTGGTCATTGCCATTAGGATCCAGGCAACGTCCGGTTTGAGCGATTGGAACAAGGAGACGGATGGGAAAATAAACACCAAGCCACTCACAAACCAGGCGAGCCAACAGGCGCCCATTGCAAATAGGAACGCGGTGAGATATCCGATGACCGGTTGTTCTGAACGTTCGTTCTGCACCTGTGTTCTAAAACGGCTGACTGTTCGAAGGCTGGCGATAAGATAGAACGCGATTTGTATTGTCGCAAAAGTGATGACATAGGGTGCCAGCGGAAAATCGCGGCTCGCCAACCGTTCGAGCGTTTCATTGTTGGACTCGAGAATGTAGCGACCAAGATGAATTTGGTGTAGTGCCACGGGGATAAAGTGGACTAGCCATCGTTGGTCCTTGTTTGAGCTGAATGTTAGGAGCCGTCTGACGTAGAGATAGATGAGAGGGCCGAAGGCGAGGAGTGGGATGTCCAAGAAGAAGATCAAGTCGGGGATCCGCTTTACCAAGGCTCGATCGTTTACGTTCATCAGACTGCCGAGAAGGACGAATGAAATCAGTGAGATAAGGAGAGCGAGAAGGCGGTTGGCAGGCTTATTGGGCCCTTGGCTTCGGGCGATAGCTGCCGCGACGAGGATTCCTTGGGCGCCACCAAAGAATGTGATCAATGATAGAGGGGTGAAGCTTGCCATGAAGGTGTCTCTAGGATTCGGTTGTGATCTAAGGGTGATTCTTGCTTTCGGAGGTCAAAAGGCTAGCAAGAATTGCGCCGGCAATGGGGCGCAGAGCGACTCGTTGTACTGCTATTAAACCCAGGGGACCTCGATGGGACTGTTGCCGGGGGATTGAATCGTTTCTGCTTTGGTACTAGATGGCGTTGCGGACTTGTTGAAGGACGGTTGAATCGGGACTTTTTGCTCCGTGAAGCGCGTGAACCGTTGAAGCGAGGATATAGGGGCGCCATTCTGAGCTTACGAGAAAGGCGTCTTCAAAGGCTGCGGCAGGATACTTGAGATCGTGGGGATCACTTGAGGCTTTAGCGCAAAGGAGGGTTCGGGCCGTGTTCATGAAGACTCGCGAGGCATTCGGCCGTTTTAGGAATTGAAAGGTAGCTCGGCATGCCTGATCGCTTGCCTCTCGTTCTGAAGCGTGTTGTTGGCTGTAGTTGTCGCCTTTTTTCGGGAGTTCTGCGAAGAGTTCACTGGCCTGATCTGGCCCGCCGTCGTCCAGTTGGCTCAGGTCTTCAACTAAATCGAGGTCTCTTAATCGTTGGTTTTTGGCCGCTGGACCAATGAATCCGGCGGCAACCGAACCTGCTGCTTGGAGGAGTTGGATCAGTCGCGTTTCAGAATCACTAACGTGCTGAAATCCGTAGCGAAGGGCATTGCTTGACGTTATGGCATGGATGAGGGCCCCTCCTATAATGTTGCCGCCTGTTCGGTGTCGGTAGATTAAATCGGCTGCCGCTAAACTTATCGCATCCCAGATCGCACCTGCCTTGGCGCTTCTTTGAATCAAGGAGGCACAAATGAGATCGCCAACGTCCTCTGGATGGGCGCCGCGAAGCAAGGTGTAAAGCTCTAGCGTCAGTGATCGATTACTTTCGTTGCTAGCCCAGTCAGGAGGCAGGAGAGGGACGGTCTCTCTGACTCGGCGTTCGTTACTTGCGAAGGTGCTATCTCCTTCCGGTCGACAGCTCTCTCGAGCCATGTATCGAAGCGCGGGTTCAGCGTGTTGCCAGCCGATTGTTTCCAAGGTGCGCCAGGCATTGGCAACGCCGATTGGCAGATGACCCAAGGTGCCGCCTAAGTCGCGGGCGGCATATTTCCAAAGGCGATTCATCGCTTGGCGGGGCCCCTCATTTCTTGCCAGTGCGATGACGGCCCGTTCCACTTGCGTCTTATCGGCCTTTCTCATTCCATCAGCGAAGACAGCCGGGGCGGTGTCGGCACTTGGCAGGGCTCCTTTGAGGTCGGAGAGGAAGTGACTCTTGTCTTCGTAATCTTGCCCTTGTTTGACACGATCGAGAGCCCAGAAAAGAGGGAGTAAACGTTCTTCGATGCGAACGCTCTGGCTGATCCGGTGCGCGGCGTAGATTTGGGCCAGCTGGTGTAAGTCACCCGTTTCCGATGCCGTCAGAAAGAGGGCGGAAAGAAAGCGTTGGTAGCTCAATCCTTGCTCGAGTTCTTTCAAAAACACGTCAACACAGGCATTGCGGGGAGTGGTGCGAATAAGGCGGACGATTGGCATGATTTCAGGCCGGTGACTCATCCAATCTTTGCTGACTTCTATCTCTTGGGCCCTCGCAAGCCCCAAGGGTTTGAGAAAGCTAAGATCCGTGGCTAGAGCCCCCGTTGCGGCAACGCAGTTGCCAAAAAAATGTCGCCGACCGATTAAGTTCATGACTCAGTCTAGACTCAAATCGAACAATGTTGCGGTCAGAATGTTGTAAGAAATCTGTCTGTTCGCAGAACGGAACGGTTTGCTTTGATTGCCTGTGAACTGAGATCCCGATGCAGAACCTACGTTTGAATCACGATTGCTGGCTCGTCACTACCTGGATGAGGTATTCAATCTCGGTCTCAACTTCTTCGGGGGATTCGACGGTGTGAGCAATTTCCTTCTCGAGTTGTGAACGAAATTTTTGGCGCAAGCGAAAAACAGTGAGCCGTGCGGCGCTGATGCTTGTCTTGAGTCTTAAGGCGATTTCTGAATAGGGGATTCCGCTCTTCTTGCCGTAGAGATGGTCGCTGATGAGCTCGAAAACGTCGCCTTTCCCAGACTGAATGTAAGTTTGGCGAAGGCATTCCGTGGTGCCCTCGATTAATGTCAGGGCCCAGGCCTTCATGTAAAGTGATTCAGGGTCAATGTTGCTGATCGCCAATTCTTCCTCAAGCGCATCATTCTCTAGGGCTGTGAAGCTGACGTGTCCGCCTCGCTTTATGGCGGATTGCCGGCGAGTCTCGTCGGCGATAAAGCGCTTAAGATCTGCCAGCAGAAAGGTTCGTAGTTTCCCGCGTTCTGAGTCGACTCTGTTCAGCGACTCGCGATGAAGGAGGCTTGAAAAGAAGCCTTGGGTTAAATCTTCTGCATCTGTCTTTGAATAGTTTTTTCCGCGGAGGAAAATGTAGATGGGGTGCCAGTAGGTTAGACAGAGTTCCTCTAGGGCTCGTTTGGCCTCTTCTTCCGATCCTGTGTTTGCCTGATCTACCAAATTCCACTGGGTCGTCGGGAACGACCCTGGTTTGGATTGATTGGCTGATTCGAAGGACATCGCGATTGTTTTTGCCATGTTTGGCATACAATCGTTGATTCGAGAAGGCAGAAATCGTGCTTTTAACTGTTCTATATTCGGACGTCCTGGTGGAAATTGGAGTGAAATGCTTGTTTTTACAGACATCTGAGGCCGAAATGCTCATCAAAACAAGGTGGGGGCGGTCGAACGAATACCCCCACCTTGCTTCGAGTTCTTCCGTTCCTCGTCGTTTTAGCGTTCTGAGTTCAGGAAGACGTCGATTAGTCGGAAAAACACTGGGTTTCCTACCGATGATTCTTGTCCGGGAATTGCTAGCGTATTGGGCCCTTGGGCGGGGTCAATACTCAGGGGCGAACGATGCCCAGGTGAGCCCGAAAGAAGAACCGGCATCCATGGCCCTTCAAAGCTGCTTGCTGCTTGAAGTTGAAGGCGAACCGAGTCTTCCCATTCTAAGTGTATAATTCCCAAAGGGGTTTGGGTGATCTGCAGCTTGAGTTCAGCCGCCGCTGGTAAATCGATGGGCGCGGATGAAGGGGTTTCTTGGAGTTGAAAACCAGCAGTAGGGAGCGAGGGTGGGGGTAGGAGAGCTCCTGCCGGATTGAGAGCCATTGGCACCACGTCGGATTCACCTCTGAAAGGGGCCTCATTTCGATTCAGATCTCCACTCCAGGCCCGGAGTTGGACGAAGGCTGTGGATCCAGTGAATGGGAGTTCAACCACACCGCCGGCGAAGAAACCAAAGGCGAAGATCGAAATGGGTTCACAAACAGGCTCGAGAGTGGTTTGGCTTGGACCCGCCCAGATTTGGCCGATTACCCCGGACCCTGCAGGATTCCCTTCGCTATTGATAACCTGTCCCTGGGGATTCGTGAAATTGATCACTCCTCCAAGACCGGGTGTGGGACATTCGGAATTTGTCGGTAGAGTGTTCGGTTGGGGACTAGGAGAGACGACAACAGGGGCTGTCTCTTATACACATCTGACGCTGCCGACGA
>CAJXVR010000456.1 GCA_913061285.1 uncultured Verrucomicrobiota bacterium
ACCTCCCTTCCAAGCGGTTTAATTCGAGCCATCCTCATGACCCACACAAAGTATCTCCACTTCTCGTAGAAGTCAAGATACTTTGCACCTGTCACCGTTCATACTTGCTGAGTGTCGAACTCCACTTAGCCTATTATATTCAGCTTCTATCGAAACAATCATCAACCCGGAAAGAGGAGATTCTGGTTGAGATTTACGACGAACACACAAGTACACTACTGCGACGTCTAGTGATTCTGGCCATGACTCAGTGGAAATGCCACTATTGGATTTCTGACGTAAAGCAGAACTACACGGCCTCGACAGAATGGGAACGCCGCGCGATGATACTGGGCTCATATTGCTTAGGGGATGAAGGCCGGCACTGGCGGGACAACACCAAGAAGAGTTGGAACGAGATTGAGCTGCTAATTCGTGAGTGGTACTCTGACCGTATCCAAAAAGACCTAAGTGTCCCGATATGATTTCCGAGCGACACCTCGCCCAAGGTTTCTCTGCGTTCTGGCAGGAACTTCTACCCTTGCTTACCCCTCGATTTGTACGCCTCTTTAACGAGGGCTACGTAAAGCAGGTTCATGATCACCATACATTCGAAATCGAACCGTTGCCAGTTGGCATAGAGAACGATCATCCTGCGATTGTGGCCGAGATGGCGTTCTTCTTGGCCCAGATTTCACATCAAAGGAGTATTTCGATTTCAGATGCATGTATGTCCCACGAAATCTGCACGAGCGCAGCCAACCGGGCAATTCGTTTGGTTGAAGAGTATGAAGGCAAAAAACCAGAATCGAAGGTCGAACTATCAGAAAGGGAGATGACTGAAGCAATTGAAGTGGCTGTCCGGTATGATTTCCTTTACCTGGAATTTCAAAAGGATGACCAAATCGAATTTAGCCCTAGAGTTCCTGGGACAGGTTTCATTCCCTCATGTTGCGGCGATATTTCGATCGGCCAAACACTACTCGAAGTAAAAACGGTCAATCGAAATTTGTCAGGAAAGGACATACGCCAACTCATCATATACTTGGCTTTGCAGGCTTCAACAGGTCAGCGCCGATGGCCTTCGGCGGGCTTCTTCAACCCACGCCGTGGAATAATGGCGGAGTTTACCGTTGATCCCATACTATTCCGACTGTCCGGGGGCAAGACGGCCTCTCAGGTTTTCGATGAACTCGTTGCATTTGCATCAACCCGTGATGTTCATTTCGAATCAGCCTTTTAGCCACTTATGAAACAAATCCTCCGCAACCGTGGCGGCCTTCGAACCAGGTTTCAATCACCCTGGTTTTGCATTGAAGAGACAGATCAACATTTTCTGCACGGCCAAGGCTGCCTTTTTGAGGGCTGAAAAGTAAAAACCATCTAAGACTTCATCTCCTAGGTTCTTTTCACAAACTACACGCTCCGAACGAACGGTTTTCTTGGGGGACGTCAAGGCAACTATATGGCGGTTCGTTTTTCGCTGTGTCTGGGCCCCCAAGCGAACCCCAAAAGGTAACAGTTCGCTTTTAGGCCTCGCCTGGGTACCCGAGTGAAAAAAATTGTTGCTCTGGGGCCTTGGGAGAGGAGAGCAACTGTGTCTTTATGCAATGGATATTTTAGAGTTTTTTAAGAGTGATTGCATGTGAATGATCAGTTTCCGCATAGCAGCAACCATCGCACATTTGTAAGGTTTCCCTCTATCCCGTAATCCCTGAACATAGGGTCGAACTACGGGGTTCCAGACTGCAGCACTCTGTGCCGCCATATAGAGAGCCTTGCGAACCTTACTCCGCCCGCCCTGGATGCTCCGCCGTTTGTTTATTGTCCCACTGTCCTTGTTAAACGGAGCCACCCCGACCAAAGCAACAAGCTGATTGCGTTTAAGCTCAGTGATCTCGGCAAGATACGCCAAAACACTCCACACTGTAACCTCTCCAACGCCTTTGATCTCAATCAAGGCATTGTATGCCTCTTTGAGCTTAGCATGCCGACGAATGACGGCACGAATTGCCATCTCGGTTTTCTGGATCTGCGATTCGATGATCAAGATCATCTCCTCAATCAACGGCAGAATCGATTGCCGAGAATTTTGAACTCGCGTCTTCTCCTGCGTTAGAAAACTTGTCAGTTGGGCTCGTCGATTCATCAAACCAATTAGTTCCTGGTGCTCAGCCGATCGGGGGCGATATGGCCGAAACCGCTTTTCCTCAGCAAAACGAAGAATAACGGCAGCATCGATAGGGTCGGTCTTCGCCTTGATTCCTTCGCTTTGGGCAAACGCCCGAACCCTTGAGGGAGGCACCATCTGCTGCGCAATGTCGGCAGAACTTAGAGCATCTTGCAGGAGCCGTTCATAGCCTCCCGTAGCCTCATAGATGACCAGAGGATGTTCCATCGAGCCCAGTGTTTCTAGTAATTCCGCAATTCCCTGCGAGTCATTCGTGTAGGTCTGTTTCATAGAATGACTCTTGACCTCCAGCGAGTGCTTACTGATGTCAACGGCAACGAGTTCTTTGTCAATTTTAGGATTCATGGCTTTCTCTTACTTGTGAGATGAGCTCCAAACCGTTAATGGTAGATGGCTCGAACAACTGTTTGAGATAAAGCTAGGACGGCCCGAAGGATCGATGCTCCGTTATGGACTCTGTGACACACTGGTCCAGAGAATTGAAGGATCTCATCCGGGCCTCCGTCGAACTCACGCGCATGAGTCCGGCGGATCCTGGCACCCCGACAATTACTCAATGTCGAGAGCTTTGTCTGGCTCCATCCTGCGGCGATTGGTGCATAGCCCATCCTCGGATGAAGCCAAAGCTCTGTACCGGTGTGAATCCTACAAGAGAAACGACCCGATTTCTGTCTTGGGACGGTTTTTCGGCATTCCAAGCCACTCTCCAGAACAACAATCCAAAGCTCATCCTAGAATTTCGCCGAGAGTGATTTGGCCCTGTTTCCAAGGGCTTTTCGTCAGTACACAGCTATCCCCTGTTCTTGTATCAGGTGATATTGCGGAGAGTTCGAAATAGGGGGTGGATGGGGTCCCAGGCGAACCCTAAAAGGTAACCTACTCGCACATTTCTTGTCTGCGTCCAGACAAGAAATCTCCGATTCTCAGAGCTACAATCAAGTGAACCGAGTTTTTCGGCACAACGGGTAGGGAGCGAAGATTCGCTGTAACGCTTCATAACTCTAACGTGTATGAGAGACATAACGTGTCCACAATAGCCGAAGAAGACGCCGCCTGTGTGCGTTCGATCCTAGCGGGTCGCCCTGAGCGATTCCGCGAGCTGGTCGAGCGCTACCAAGATCGTGTTTTTGCCATCCTTTCGCGCTACGAGCGTGACCGCGGCCGGGTGGAGGACATGGCGCAGGAGGTCTTTGTAAAAGCTTGGCGCCATCTGAAGAAATTCAACCCATTGAAAGCACCTTTTGAAAACTGGCTGTCACGCATGGCGACGAACGCGGCACTCAATCATGTACGTGCCGAGAAGCCCTTTCGTGAGCAGGTGCCGATTTCGCAACTCGGTGAGGGCGCTCTTGAATGGCTTCAACAGGAAGATGACTCTGCCCCGCTCGAAGCCACAGAGGCACGGGAAATTCTGAATCGGTGCATGGTGGATCTCACCCCAGATGAACAACTCATTCTAACCATGGCTGAGATTGAAGGGCGCACGTCGCCTGAGATCAGCGAACTCACCGGCAAAGCGGCCGGAACCATTCGCGTCGCCCTCCATCGCGCCAAACAGAAACTTGCCAACAACCTAACACGCCTACAGGAATCCCTATGAAAGACAACGATCCTAAACTTGAGAAACTCTTCCGCGTCGCTCGGGTAGCACCCGGTGTCGCGCCGCCGGAGACCTTTGCCGATCAAGTCATGTCGCAGGTCACGCCTTCTTCGGCTGACAATGTGATCATGATCAATTTCCTTTTACCGAAACTGGCTTGGGCAGCGGCCTTGGTCACTGCAGCCTTTCTAACCTCGGAGATCATCATGGATACCAATGGTCTCCCCAATCTCACGGCTGGCACTGACGAGTTAGCCAGCGCTTGGGATTTTGAATTCGATACTATCATCACACCATGAATACGAAATCAAAGCTCACTATCGCCTTTGTCGTGCTGTTCCTAACGGGCGTCATCACGGGTGTCATGGGGATGCGGATTATCTACCGCAATATGCTGGCCAACGCACTCGGACGGCCATCGATTCTTTCGGAACGGGTCGAGGCGAGCCTCGGCAATCTTTCCCTGTCGCCCGACCAAAACCAAAAGATCACGCAGATCCTCACAGAATCCCGAGAGCAAAGCCAAAACCTGCGCGAGCAATTTCGGCCGCGAATCTGGACGGTCCTCACAGAAACCCGTCGGAAGATCGACAGTGAGCTGACACCTGAGCAGCGCTCGCAGTTTCGCAGAGCAGTGCGAGATGATCTACCTCTCTTACAAAGAGTGATCGAGAGACATGAGGCTGAGGTTCAATAATTGTCGTCCACGCCTGTAACGCTTTTTTCGCGTCAGGTGTATGGGTGGCATGAGAATCATCACCACCCTCCTTCTGCTTCTCGCCACGGTTGCTACTGGAGCCGCGAAGGAAACACCCATTGCTACAGTGCATGCCTTCCTCAAGGAAGACTGCCCAATTGCCCGTTATCATACCAAGACGCTCTCTGAACTCCACGAGCGCTACGCGAAGGAAGGCATCGCCTTTCGCGGCTACGTCTCCACAAGCAAAGCCACGGAGCAAAGCGTGGCCGCCTTCAAAGCCAAGTTTGCCATCCCCTTTACCATCGAACCCGATGCGAGTCTAAGCAAAGCGCATCAA
>CAJXVR010000457.1 GCA_913061285.1 uncultured Verrucomicrobiota bacterium
ACGAGATGTAGAGAGGTCTCGTGGGCTCGGAGATGTGTATAAGAGACAGGCCAATCCCCATCAACATCTCCAAGCTTCACTCCGATAAAATTCTGATCACTCAAGTTTTCGACCAGTGAGGCAAAGGAAATCCCCTCATCCACGTCATCAGGTCTCGCTAGATCGGAAAGATCTACTCCGGCCGGGTAGAAGCGAAAAAGAGATTGTCCGGAAGTATAATTCGTTTCAAGACCAAGAATAAGACGACGCATCAAGAGCAAATCGATCGCCCCCACTTCCCCGTCCCGATCAACGTCCGCTGCCAGAAGCTGCCCTGGTTGCTCGAATCGATTGAGGCCGAGAATGTGGCGCCGTAGTAGCAAGAGATCCAAACTTGTCACCCCCATATTGGAACTCGATTCGATCGCCGTTTCCGCTTCGAGTCGAAGCGGCGTCTCGGAGGCGAGAGAAAGCACGAATTTTCCGGCCTCGTCCGTGGCGCCACTCGCTCCACCGACACCGCGAGCGTGAACCGTTACCCATGGCATGGCACGGTCACCAGAATAGTAACTGACCCGACCCGAAACATTCACGCGTTCGGGGATGAAGATCAGCGAAAGGACCCCATCTTTTTGTTCGAGCTCGAGAGGCTCGTGATTCGTCGTTCCAAAGGCCAGTTCAGCGAGACGGATTGAGGTTGATTCAATCGCAATATCGGGTGGAACGAGGAAACTAACCTCTGCTACCCGGCCGCTCGCAATCGGATCAGTTCCCTGAGAATAAACAACAACCCGTTGGCGGCCAGGCGAAACAAAGCTGGATTTGACAATCACATGCGCGGGAGCAGAGGTGGGCGCCGTCGCCAGTGATCCTATCAAGTTCTCCGGGTCATGAAGAACGTCAAACTGAGCACCAAACAAACCGTCCTCGGACTCGATCTCGATCGGCGCAATAATGGAGCTCCCGGGCCGAACCTCCTGGCTCGGAATCGAGATGCGAGTCGCAGCTTGGCCATCGATTCCATCGCACAAGAGCCAAATCGACAATAAGATACAGCCCCTCCCCATGACGGAGAAATGATGCTCGAATCGCTGTAGATTTTGAATCACGATAAAGTGAAAGAACTCCCCTATTTCAATCCGTCGACAAGAGCCATTTCAAAGGTCTATACCGCCCAAAAACAGCATTAATCGCACCAATCTAAGTCAAAACAAGTCATCGAAACAAGGCCGATTGGATACGGATGATCCTGGCAAGCTTTGCCAAAGGACGCAATTACCATCGTCAACAACGCTAGAAGGCGCTATTTTCAACGTCATTAGCATGCAAGAGAATCAAGATCTCCTCTCAGAGGTAATCCCGACCGAAACTCCGTGGGCCCTCGTCACTGGTGCCAGTAAGGGAATCGGGCGAGGCATCGCCATTGGCCTGGCAAAAAAGGGATGGGCTGTGGCGATCAACTACTACCAAGACCAAAAAGGCGCTGAAGAGACTCAAGCTCTCATTAAACAAGTCGGAGCAAGTGAGACAATCCTCATTCAAGCGGACGTCGGCGAAGCGACTGAGGTATCCAAAATGTTCGAGCGGATAGATGACGTGGCTGGAGGGCTCGATCTCCTGGTAAACAACGCCGGCACCCAGACTTGGGCCCCGCTTCTAGAACTCAGCGAATCGGACTGGGATAAAACGGTCAAGACGAACCTAAAAGGGACATTTCTCTGTTCCCAAGCGGCCGCACGACGCATGACCGATGGCCTTGGCGGCTCGATTATCAATATCGGATCAGGCGCCAGTAAGAGCGCATTTCCCGGCTTTATCGACCTCTGCGCCACCAAAGCAGGCATCGAACAACTGACCCGCATCAGCGCCATCGAGCTTGGACCTCACGGAATTCGTGTGAACTCGGTAGCTCCAGGATCGATTGGAGTCGATAGAACCCACGAGGAAAACCCCGATTTCGAAGGCACCTGGCGAGATATGACACCGCTTCGGGGTATCGGAGATCCGGTTGATGTCGCCGACGCCGTCTGCTTTTTAGCGAGCCGGGAAGCACGATTCATCACCGGTCAGACCCTCTACGTTGATGGAGGCCTTTGGTCACAAGTCCCGTGGCCGTTTAAATCTGCCTCTCAACCTGAGAATGATTGAGACAACCCCCTGAATTCAAGCCCGTGGATGGTCCGAAATTTGCTCCTCTCAAAGATAAGACTTCCAAGAGAGGGTGAGCGTGGGAATCCATGTTTTTCACGGTCAACATACTAAGAACAACTTTGACACAATTCTGCAGTTTACCCAGGATCCCATGGTCGCTCGGTTTCCGCCGCACCAAGCGCGATGAATTCGGGTTGAACGAAAACCAATGAGTCCCATAACTAAGACAGACCGAATGAGGTTTCGCCTCCTCTCTGGATGCTTCAGCTTTCTCTGTTTACTCTTCACGAATGCACCTGCCCTCTCAGGCGGGACGACGCCAAGCGTCGCGTTAAGCACATCAAGCACGAGCGTCACTGAAGGCGCCAACAGCTCAATCACCGTTGAAATCACAATCTCGTGGGCACAAGAACAAGCCCACACATTTGGTTTGCAATTTCAGGGCCCAGGCGTGGTGAACGAAGATTTCGTCGATCTACCGCAAAACATTGAAATCCCGTCAGGAGCAACCAAAGGAACTGTCACCATCGCAATCCAAGATGACACATTCATTGAGGGTGTGGAGACGGTAACAGCCTCGATTAACAACCTCCCTGACGGAATCGACCGCGCTGAGCAGTCGGAGGCAACGTTCAAGATCGAGGACAACGATTTCGCCACGATCCGCCTCTCAGCTTCTTCAACACGGAAGACTGAGGGTTCCCCCGCGTTCCAGTTTGATGTCGAACTCGATACGATGGCCGGCACGCTCAAGAAAGACCTCGTCATATCCCTATCCCTCGATGCAAGCAATCGTGCAGTCGGAACATTTGGAGACAACACAACCCCACTCATACCAGGGCAAGATTTCCGGATCTTCCCTGACCAAATAACGTTTCCTTCCGGTTCGCCCAACGGAGACAAAAAGAGTATTGAAGCGGTGTTTCATTCTGACAACCGAATCGAAGGGGAAGAAAACGCGACCATCAAATTCGAATCGAGCAGCGATACAGCGATCTCAACGTTAAGCGCAAGCCACACCTTCATGATTCAGGATCAAAACTCGCCGATGATCACGTTCTCGAGGTCCGAGACACTTCTCACCGAAGGTGAATCAGACTCAACAATCGGCATTAAATTGGACCTCGGAACGGATCAACTTGAAACCGGTATTAGTTTCAAACTCATTCCCAACCCCGCCGATACAGCAAGCGGAAACTTTCCCCTCGCTGAAGTCGTCAATTCAAACACTCAGGGCATCGACTACAACATCAGCCCATCGATCCTCAGCTTTCAACTCGAGGGACAGACACTCCTGAACATCGCTGTCGAAGCACTGCAAGATCAGCTGGTGGAAGGCGACGAAATGGGAACGCTTTCAATCCAGCTCACAAGTCCAGGCTTCCCCCAGTTTACCCCCCCTACGGCTCATGCCATTAAGATTAGTGACGCAGACAGAGCCACCGTACAGTTCGAAACCGCGCGTTCCGAAGTCAGCGAAACGGATCAACCGACGAATTTGAACGCGATCCTTGATACCGGAAAAGCAACGCTGGGAGCCCCTCTTCGAATCACCGTCGTCAACCGCAATATTGGGCAAGCAATCGGCCGATTCGGAAACACCGCCCCAGAGACAGATGCAGCCCCAGCAAGCAACAGTGACGATTTCGAACTCACACAGACCGTTTTCGAATTCTCCGCCGGCGACAAGAATCAAACCGTCCGGTCCCTTCCGATCCGATCTCTCACGGATCTATTGATTGAAGGCACCGAATCGGCAACCCTAGGGCTGAGCGTCACCAGTGGACCGGTTAGCCTCGGAGACCGAAAGGATCACACCTATATTATTGCCGACAACAATAGCGCTACCGTTGAGTTCGCCCGGGCGGAAGCATCATTCGACGAAGACACCACTAACCAGGAATTCAATCTTGTCTTAAATACCAGCGGAGCCTTCCTTGCTGTGCCGGTCGAAGTACGGCTCGGAGACACCGGCAACAGTAGCGCCATTGGCGATATCAATCCCCCCCCGACCGAAGCCCTCGAATTTCAAGCAGACAACGTCAATACAGACTATACGATTCCGAACTCCAGCGTTACCTTTCCCTCCGGTTCGGGAGATCAAACCACTCAAACAGTTTCCGCCAACATTCTAGCCGATCAACGGATTGAAGGTGAGGAAATAGCGAACCTCGGATTCGACAGCGTAACGGGCCCCGCAAGTTCGGGTACGACCAGCGGCTTTATCCTAAAGATTAATGATCTCAATCGAGCGAGTGTCACCTTCGTTAGAGGCACTTCCTCCGTGAACGAAGCGAACGGACCGAATCACAGTATCTCAGTGCAGCTCAGCACCTCCGGGGCGAGCCTTGCAAAAACATTTTCCACAAGCTTCGCGTTCACCGACAGAAGCGCCGCCCGGATCTCCGACTTTCAAATTCCAAATAGCCTTACCATTGACTGGCTAGCGGGCACTGTCGGTGAAGAGACTAAATCCATTAGCATCCCGATCGTAGACGATGAACTGCTCGAAGCCACAGAATCCTTCGAGATCGATATTCAGGCCCCCAGCCTGCCCTTGATTGCAGGATCAAATCTAAAACATACGGTTTCTGTCTCTTATACACATCTCCGAGCCCACGAGACCTCTCTACATCTCGTA
>CAJXVR010000458.1 GCA_913061285.1 uncultured Verrucomicrobiota bacterium
GGGCTCGGAGATGTGTATAAGAGACAGCGATTCATGGCATCGGGGCAACAAAGCTTCAAGAGCACGGAGCGGCGCTCTTGGAAACGGTTAACAACTATCTGGCAAACAACGAGCGGATCCCCTTCGATCCTAACGACTGAATCTCGGCTCTTAGGGTCTCACCTCAGCGGATACGAAAGCCGCTGATGCTGAAGTGGCGTTCCCAATTGAGATCCTAGAATCGGGCCGGTAGAGCGTTCCCCTGAATCTCGAAGTATTTCCAATACTCGATCAGGACGATCGGATTGAATATAGTCAGCGCCGATCCGAATTGCCTCTCTGACGTAGAAATCAGTGTCTGCCGCCCCCAGGCAGTTGACGAAGGCAAGGCAACCTGCCAAATGGGCGGTCCGAACGGCAGTTTCCGTCACCGAATGCCAATCAAAATTAACCATCGCAGGGTGCAACCGATTCACCAGATCTCGAACCTGACCGGAATGCTCAACCGTAGGACGGATCCGAATACGCGGTTCAAGTCGAGAGAGCAGGCGACACCGCTCCCACGAAGCATGCATCGTGACGTGGTCCTCCATTCCCTGCTCTCTGACGGCAGAAATGAGCTTTGACAGATCGCCCTCTTTGAAATCTAAATCCGCATCAATCCGTCCCTTCATCAATCGTAGGGCTTCACTGAGCGTAGGAACCCGAATGGGGCCGCCTCCTGAATGATCGATTCTCAGTTCCAACACAGCCGAAAGGGTCATGTCCGCAACCGAGCCATGGCCGTTGGTTGTTCGGTCAACCGTCCGATCGTGCATTAATACGAGATGCCCATCCGAGGTTTCGCGAATATCGACCTCAATAAGATCGGCCCCGATCTCAATCGCGCGGGCAATCGCTGGGAGCGTGTTCTCCGGTGGCCCGAGAGAAACGCCACCGCGATGTGCCACGACGCGGATTCCTGGCCACTCGTAGTGCATTGAATTATTCTGATTCCCCAAAGCCAGAAGCCGCCCATTCCCTGCATCGACAGCGGCCCGTTGTCCATCATCAAGGTTCACCGCGTATTGCCCACCCTCCTCGGTTGCCAGCAGGGACACAGATACGGAAGGTCGCCCCGTATGGATTTCGGCAAGGTGAATGGCATCCAGTCGAGAAACCAGCGGCGCCTCGCCAGCCCTCATTCCCGCTGTCCCAAGTGTAGCCAAGAGAACCCCAATGATCGGCAAGCCATGCTTCATCCGATTAGAATCCCTCGCCCATATTCGAAGTTCAAGCTGAATAACAATCCTGCGGTTTGAACAAAAGGGATTCCGGCTGGCATCCATTGGTCCAACAGCCTAGAATTTCTTCATGAAGCCTTTCCACCTCATCACTGCTGGTCTCATCGGGTTCCTGGCCCCTGTCACCCTCTCGGGGGCCGACGAACGCCCTCATATCATCCTCGTCATGGCTGATGACCAAGGTTGGGGACAGGTTGGCTATGCCAATCACCCTTACCTGAAAACGCCCAACCTAGATGCTATGGCTGGGAACGGACTCCGCTTTGACCGATTCTATGCAGGCGCATCGAATTGTTCCCCTACTCGAGCGACGGTTCTGACAGGAAGAAGTAACGATCGCACTGGCGTGTTCGACCACGGTTATCCGTTGAGAGCTCAAGAGAAAACCGTCGCTCAGGGCCTCCGCGACGCGGGCTACACAACCGGGCATTTCGGGAAATGGCATCTTAACGGGCTCCGCGGCCCCGGGGTTCCAATCCTGAAGAATGACTCACACAGTCCCGGGGCATTCGGATTCGACACCTGGTTCAGCGTGACCAACTTCTTCGACTATGATCCGCTCCTCAGTCGCGAAGGAACGATCGAAGCCCACCGAGGCGATTCCTCCGAAATCATCGTGAAAGAAGCGCTTAAATTCATCGAATCGAAACTCTCTCAAGCGGAAAAGAGCCCTATTTTCACCGTAATCTGGTTCGGTTCACCGCACAGCCCTATGATTGCAAACGATTCGGATCGTGAAGGGTTCAGTCAACTTGAGGAAAAGTATCAACATCATCTCGGCGAACTTGTTGCAATGGATCGAAGCTTAGGGACACTCCGATCTGGACTCCGTAACCTCGGCATCGCCCATAACACCCTCCTCTGGTTCAACAGCGACAACGGAGGGCTCCCCGGGTTTGGCAAGGAAACAGTCGGTTATCTCAGGGGCAACAAGAACCTCATGTACGAAGGGGGACTTCGAGTCCCCGCCATCATTGAGTGGCCACGGATCATCAAGAACGCACGCGTCACCAATTACCGCGCCAGCACCATGGATATCTTCCCAACGCTGGCCGAGGTTGCCAATCTTCCATCGTCATCAATGTTGCAACCTCAAGACGGCCACAGCCTTCGGCCGCTCTTCACCAAAGATATCAAAGAGCGGAAGGCTCCCCTCTTTTTTCATCACCGAGATCGCGGCGTCGTCATTCACGGCAACCTCAAGCTAATCTCTCAAAAGCAAGCCTTTGAGGTCTACAACTTGGAAAATGATGATGAAGAAACGAGAAACATCTACCACGCAGACGATCCTTCTAGCCAAGAACTCCGCACCCTCTATCTCGACTGGAAAGCGAGTCTAGACGCAAGTCGCTCCGGAAAAGACTACCCCGAAGGTCACGTCGCCGCATCTCAACCAGCGCGGCGTTTTTGGAAAGACGACCCCGCCTATCTACCCTTTCTCAAGCGCTTTCAACAAAACGTCAATCAATAGGATCCCCCGCAATTCGATTCCATGGTCATCACCAAGAGCGATCCACTAGATTGGAAGGATCGAGCGATTCGAGATCTTCGATGGTCCATCGAGAGCCCATCCCTTATCACCTCGAAACCGAGCTTGCTACAGGAAACAAAATCATGTGATTGGGAATCCTACAAAGACCCACTCGCTCAATTCCTAGGCAATCCACCGCAACATCGCGTCGGCAAATATTTCGAGTCCTTAAACCAGTTTTGGCTAGAACATATCTGTCAGGTCAAGCTGATTGCACAGAACTATCAGGTGATTGAGGCTGGCCATACAAAGGGAGAAATTGATTTCGTTTTTCAAACCAAGAATGCTGAATTCATTCATTGGGAAACGGCAGTCAAATTCTATCTCTATCACGCCACCGAAACGTCCCTCGACAGCCATTTCATCGGTCCCAATACGAGCGACACCTTCGAACGAAAGATGGACCGACTGTTCAACAAGCAGCTACCACTAGGCATGAAAGCCTTTCCGCAAACGACCCGACATGAGGCCCAGGTCAAGGGCAGGATTTTTTATCACCCCGATCAGCCACGCCCCATTGAACTCCCCAAACATCTTGCTGAACACCATCACAAAGGTACCTGGGTGAAAGTCTGCGAGTGGGATAAATACATTGGGACTAGGCCCCACGAGTACTTTCGAATCTTACGTAAACCTTATTGGCTCTCAGAGGAGTCCCTTGAGCTCGAAAAACTCCCAGAACTTCAGAGACGTGATGCCTTCAAAGAGGAGCTAACGAAGCATTTCAACCGCTCCGGGCACTCCCTCCTTGTCGGGGCCTTCCGCCGGGATCAAAACCGACTTCATGAATCCGAACGGCTGTTTGTTGTCGAAAGTAGTTGGCCCAAGTAACCCGAGAGCTATCTCGGTCGATTGCCGAGGATATACCACTAACAAAAAAGGGTCGCGTCGCCGTAGCTTGGAGACATTGCCACCAACGAGAACGAGAAGAGCGGAAACGCTAGATGAGCTCTTTCAGGGGTTGAATTCCAGAATTCACTAAGTAGTGGGGCCGCCCCTGATTGTCGGTCACGGTCGTTGTTCGCACATCAATCCCCATGTTGTGATAAAGCGTCGCAAAGATCTCTTGAAACTTCACGGGGCGTTCGGCGACATCGCCGCCAAGACGATCAGTAGCCCCAATGACTTGTCCGGTGTTCATTCCCCCACCCGCAAGCAACGCAAAATTGGCCCGCGGCCAGTGATCGCGAGAATTCATCTTGTTGATTTTAGGCGTTCGCCCGAACTCTCCCCAAACAACAACCGAGACGTCCTGATCCAATCCCCGCTCATGAAGGTCCGTCAATAAGGCTGACAGTCCTCGATCGAAAAGTGGAAACTCTTGTCGGGAGCGGGGGAAATTCAGACCGTCACCTCCGTGCCAGTCCCAACGACTGTAGTTGAGGGAAACGACACGAGCCCCTGCCTCAACGAGACGCCGCGCCACCAGAAAGTTACGAATCATTTTTGGAGCTCCGTCACGCTGATACCGAGGGTCATTCTGTCCATAACGCTCGAGCACCCGAGGGTCTTCTTTGGACAAATCCAGAGCATCGACCAGCCCCGTTCCAGAAAGGATTCCCATCGCCTGTTGGCCAAAGGTATCCATCCCTTCCATCACCCCTGTAGTGTCGGCATCTCGCCGAAAGCGATCAAAGGAGGCAAGCAGGGATTGCCGATCTCGCAGCCGCTCCAATGAAATACCGTCCAAGGACATATCACGGGCTTTAGCTTGGGGATCTTTTGAAACGAGCCCCATAGGATTGTGAGCCGTCCCAATAAATCCAGCTCCAACGGGATCTCCCCATGTTTTGTTTCCGGTGGGATACATCAGAGAAACATTAGCGGGCGTTCCGGATTCGCCAGGCTGGAGTTGTGAAATCCACGATCCCAGCATTGGCCAGCCTCCCTGAGGGGCACGATCTCGCCGCTTAAACCCGGTCATGCACCTGTCTCTTATACACATCTCCGAGCCCACGAG
>CAJXVR010000459.1 GCA_913061285.1 uncultured Verrucomicrobiota bacterium
GGTATAGGGAGCTCTTCCAGACCCCGCTCGGCATTCACCCGGTAATCTTCATGCGGAATAACGCCCCCCCACCACGGAGAGTCGACATCACCCGTCTCGGCAGCCACCGTATGTAGATCTAGCCCCTCTTCCCCCTTGATGGTAAACCAGCCCCCCCCTTTCCTGCGTGAAACGCCACGGCTCAAGGCGAGCATGAGGTTTCCAGATCGATCGGTTGCTAAAGAAACAGGTCGAATCAAATCATAGTTCGGAACCGTGAGAATTTCCTCAAGATCAAGAGATTCAATAAAACTCGGACGAAACTGACAAAGACCGGATCCGCCCGTCGCTATCCAAACACTACCCTCATCATCCTCAATGGCGTTTACTACCGATGCCGTGATACTCGCAGGCAGAGCACTGAAGTGAATAATTTCGCGGGGATTTGGCATCAAAAACAAGCCATTGGATCCGATCACCCAGAGCCCCCCATTCCGTCGAGGAAAGGCGGTGCGTATTGTCCCTGTGAACGCTCTTGGCTGATAAATTTCAACCATCTTCCAGCTAGAATCGTAGTGATAGACAACGCTCAAGGAAGACACCCATATATCGCCAGAAAGACCTCCAACGATGGTCAAACCATCCGCAACGCGAGGTTGCATCCAGCTTGGGTTCTCTCCAAAAACCTTCCCAAACATGCGGGGACCTCTTGAGGTCCCAAACACAACTCCATCCCGATAGGGAATCGAGGGCCCCGCGCGAGGTGGCCGCACATCATCCGAACGCCAAAGCGGGTCTAGCTCTTTCACTTCCCAAGTCGTCAATTGCTCTTGATCATCCACTCGAGCGAGGAGGGTCGAATCAATCGAAGTCCAAAGGTTTCCCGAATGGTCTCGCACCAGCCCACTCAGATGGTGATTTCTAAGTTCATTATTGCAAGCAAACGGATACCAGTTTCCATCGCGTAGACAGAAAATGCCATGATGTTTGACTAATGCGACAACGTTGCCTGAACCATCTTCGACCAGTCCGCGAAAATTCCATCCCGGAAGGGACGGAGCCGTTTCCGAGAAGTAGTTTTTCCAGTTCTGACCATCAAACCGAGAAAGTCCATCGACGGTTCCCACCCAGAGAAAACCGTCTGAAGTCTTGAGCAAGGCACGAGTGGCGTTGTTTGATAAGCCACCGGGTTCAGCCGTCCACAATCGAAACCTGCCTGCCGTATCCACACGACGGTTGGGGGTCGGCCCATTTTTGTCAGCAAAAGCATTCGGAGAGAGCGATTGATCAAGCCAGAGGACAATGTAGCCAGTCCACAGACTCCCATTCTCATCAAGACTGAATGAACCACCGTAGGCGCCACCGTAGGGCGTATCTAAGCGAATAAGTTTCGCCCTGTTAGCTTTCGAGTGAGAGTTATCAGGGAAATCGATCGTGTAGCTCGCCTCACCATCCCATTCAAGAGTGATCGGCATTTCCCAAGGCTGCTTGACATGTCGATGCTCAACCGTCACCCGAAAAACGCCACTTAAATCTCCCTGTCCTCCCTCAAGATTCAACTCGAATTCACCGGCAAAACGAAGATCGCTAAAGAAGCCTGGATATCGTCCCTCCCTCAACTCCTGACCGTCCAAGCCTGTCGAAAGAGACACCAGAAAACCCAACAACAACGTAAGTAATCCTCTACCAAAACAAGATTGAGTTGGGCCGAAAATCCGCACGCCCTCTCCTTACACAGGATCCAGCATAAGAACAAGGATTGTCGTCCTTTGCCCCCCACTGGGACATCACGTTTAGATCGCACCTACGGCTCACGCCTGACTAAGAATTCAACCTCTGATAAGATGACGCCCGTTTATTCTTTGCGAGCTGTTCGACTAAAGCAATCGAGCTTAAAGAGGCGCTCTAGAGCGAAGCAGATCTGGAGCGCGCGCGCTTGCGTGCTAGCATAGGTGCCGACGTCTGTATTATTCGCGGGAGATGCACGGGACTACGGACTGTCCGCTCGTTGAAGGAACGACAGCCTGAGCGAATGATAGCCGTTATCGAACAAAACCTCCGCGGGTATAGTGCTTCTGTTCGAAACGGGGATTGCGTCCTTAGCCTAGCCAAACGAGCTCTTCACTCGAATCTCAACCATCAACATCATAGAAAATCTTCTGATCGAAATCCGAGATTGGGATCACTATTCGAAAGTCAAGATGTTCACAGAATGACCCACCCCTCAATTGATCGGCATGTGACGGGGGGTGACAACGATCTCAGGGACTGTAGCTCGAGCCGGCAACTTGGCGACGGCGACTGCCATCGCTCCGATATCTTCAGGATGAACCATCTTGGCTCGTTTTTCAGCTGGAGGTACGACGGGGCGCTTATCAAGAATCGGCGTGTTGGTTTCTCCAGGATAGAGGTTAGTCACCGCGACGCCATCTTCGAGTGCTTCCAAATTCGCAAATCTTCCGATGGAGCTTTGGGCAAACTTTGAGGCGCAATAGGCAAGCCCAGCGAGTTGAAGGTTGCGAAGGCCCGCAACCGAAATCACGTTGATAATCAAGCCCGCCCCCCGTTTACGCATATCGGCAAGTACCGCGTGGATGCAGTTAAACGCTCCGGTCGCATTCACGTTCATGACCTGATCGAATTCATTCGGATCAAGATCCGCAAAACTCCGCTTAGGCACATTGGTCCCCGCGCTGAAAACGAGAATGTCAATGGCACCACATTGTTCTTCCGTCCACGACACAAGGTCAGCGACCGATTGACGATCCACCGCATCTGCTGTCTTAATCAGAAACCGATCCCCCACCTCGGGCAAGGCCTTGGCAGCATCCAAGCTCGCCTGGGTCCTGCCAGCCAACACCACCTGAGCCCCTTCCCTGGCGAATGCTTCACCAATACCTAGTCCGATTCCCGTTCCTCCGCCCACAACCAATACAACCTTGTCTTTTAGATCACTCATAAGAATTACAGCGACAGATAGCAGGATCCGCTAGCTAAGACAATCCTCTTCAAATCAATGGCACCCCGCTCGAAGCCTGATAGTATTCCAACAACAGCCAGCGAGAGAACGCCAGGGGAACTCGAGGCATTCAAGATTTGAAACTCAAGAATTATCGACTAGGATCCGGCTGTGCAAGCACACTCCCTTTCGCTAATGACTCTCCGAATAGTACTTACGCTGGCAGGCATCGTGGCGGGGACAGCGCCCCTCCCATCAAGTGCGCAGCAGTTGCCCGACAGCACCTCTGGGCTTCAGCGGCACATCGTTGGAGGCCGCGAGGCTGCACGATTCGACTGGCCCTGGTTAGGCGCCCTCATCGACCGAACCAGCGAAAACCCTTTCGACGGACAGTTCTGTGGTTCGACGCTCATTCACCCATGGTGGGTCCTCACTGCTACCCATTGTCTCACCGAAGAAACAGCCGACTCCTTTGATGTCCTCTTCAATGTCCACGATTTAGCAAACGATCCATCCTCTCAATGGCGACGCATCGAAGTCGCTGAAGTCTTTCTTCACCCCGCCTATGAAACCGATCTCGATGAAAGTATCGATGGCGATATTGCTCTCATTCGACTTGCCGAACCGGTATTTGATATTCCCGTAATTCCGCTCGCAGATTCAAGCGCTCTTGATGTCCCTGGCATTTTGGCGACTGTGGCCGGATGGGGACGTATTGCCGATCAGGGAGAGGCATCCAATGTCGTAAGAGAAGTCGACCTACCCTTAGTGTCTCTTTCAACTGCCCAGGCAACCGGAGCCTATGACGGCACGCTCCTAGAAGACATGCTTGCAGCGGGCTTCGCGGAGGGCGGCAAAGACTCCTGCGAAGGCGATAGCGGCGGACCTCTGATGGTGCCAATCGATTCCCCCCCTGGATGGGCCCAGGTTGGCGTTGTCAGTTTCGGCCCGGAGAAGGGATGCGCCGCTGAGGAAGCCTACGGCATTTACAGTCGGGTGAGTTACTACTTTGAAGATCTCATGACAATCATTCATCCAGACTTCGCTCAATGGATCCACGGACTAGAGATTGGTGGCTTCAATTCGGATCCAGACGGCGATGGCTTATCTAACTACCAAGAATATGCTCTTGCTACGGATCCGCTCGTTTCGGATCGATCAGCCATTTTCTCACTCCAACGGGAGGAGACGCATTTCGTCTTCCGTTACAGTCATCGATGGAACATCACTGATGCCGTCATTATCCCCGAGACTTCGGAGAATCTTCGGGAGTGGACTGTTATTCCCTCTGATCAGCTCTCGACAAGAGTTTCCCCTACGGGCGGGTCCAGCGGAGCCGAAACAAGCGTGAGAATCGCCTTTACCGGCCCAGACCAAACCCAGGCGCAGTTCTTCCGATTGAGGATTAAAACCCCAGAATTACTTCCACCACCGATCTACAGCGCTGGCCCGCTACGTTACCTTGGTTCGCTCAAGGGCAGTGAAGCAAGCAATCGCCGAGACTTCGTCCTAGGGGCCGCTCCCGAAGGAACGGAAGTGGTGATGCAAGTTGTCTCGACAGGGGGAAATCTCGTACCTGTCCTCTCTCTCATCAATGATGGCAACGGCGAAGTCATCCAACAAGCAATGGGCAGCCAGAACGAGCCCGATCTTCGCCTCACCTTCACGCCAGAAGCAGGCATCGTCTACCGGGCGCGCATTGAGTCTGAAATCGCCTCCCAACAAGGCACCTTCAAGTTCAATTTCCCGGCGCTTGAAGAAGAGTCGTCGGCACCC
>CAJXVR010000460.1 GCA_913061285.1 uncultured Verrucomicrobiota bacterium
ATCTACACTAGATCGCTCGTCGGCAGCGTCAGATGTGTATAAGAGACAGTCTCGACTCCATGCGAAAGACAAATCAACCCGTTGCATTCGGCATAAGCCGCATGGATAGGCCGACGAAGAAGGCGCAGTAAGAGCGGACTTCCATCAATTTCCGCCGTTAAATTATTCTGCAACAACGCGACCATCTGTTTCCCTTTCTGACGGGGAAAACACAGTGCACCCAATAGAACGCTGAGATTAAGCACAGGCACAAAGAAGTCGAATGGGTTCGCTCGCAGGTAACGCAAAAGTGGAAAAACGCACGCTAACACACTCAACGTGCAACTGCGAATCCGATTTGGGCCGATACCGACAACACTAACTCGCGAACTCAACTGATCCTCATAGGCTCCGCCCGTACGAGCGACTAGAATCGTTACATCAACTGAATGGTCCGCTAAATAGGACGCTACTCTGACTACGTGCTTCTCGGCGCCACCTCCAGCTAACGTTGGTACGAAAAACAGGATTTTCAGTTTGGATTTCGGCTCCCCCCGACTTTCACTCATCTTCAATTATTTTTTCTATCGGAGCTGTGTCCCCTGCAATCGTAGAACAGGTTTCCTCTTACATCTACGAACACTTTCGCCCAATGAACCAATTTGAAATCTAAAGATTTCTGAATACTGGCTTGCTATCTTGAGCGGAAAAAGACTTTGCAATCTGTTTCCAAAACATCCGAACGGTCACATCTGAACGCGTAAGAGCGGTCCCAATATCAACTCCTCAATTATTCTCTCCTCTTTCACTTCTTGATCCAGCCTCTTCTCGAATAAACCCAGTAGCCAATACGTTCCTTTAGGCACAAACTCACGACGTAGAAATGATAAGAACTCGGAATCAACGACCAACTAGTTTTAGGGAAACTGTGAAAGTCACAACCGATCGGAGTGAGCGATATCCCTATGGACGTAAATGCTGCTGACGCTCTTCGAAGGTGAAACGCCGAACTAACCAATAGAATCCTACTCCAGCCGTTTTCTTCCATCAGTTTTTGGGTTTGCAACGCTTCCCCCCTTGTGTTCTCACAGACGCCTAGAGAAAAGAATTCTACCGACGGAGCAGAGAACTGCCTTACCCAATTCGCTGCCTCCAGAGCCTCTTCCCTGATATCGCCATTCGCGTCAATGTAGCTCCCCCCCCCTAGGACTAAATTGCTCGCTCGTCCTTGCCTAATCAATTGCACACCACAAAGGAGTCGATCGATCATCCCGGAAGCGTCAAATCCGTGAAGCTCTCCGTCGCCACTTGAGAGATAACCGCCAAGCACTACAACCGCATCGACCTCGTTGATAGGCTCGGTATCACTGGGCAAGAATGGTCTCTCTAAGGGATCCAAAAGCATATCCTTCAGGAATGAGCCTCCAGTCAATGTCAAAAGGCCAGCCAACATAACTAGAAAGCCTCCCGCCTGATATTTTCTCCGGGCGCAGGCTGTTGCTGCTCCGATAAGGAGTAACAGCCAGAGAGCGGCTACCGGATTTAGGAACTGCTTTAATAGGTCGACTATCATACAAATTCTCTTCAGAATCCTAGACGATCCATGCACAAGAAGTTCATAGACTTTCTCGACTAATTCTGCCCACGACAACCCGCCCCCTTTTCTCGTCCTCCCTCATGCACCAAAACTAGAACCACGCCCTCAGCTCCTTCAATGACTCTTTCCTGAACCAAAAGTCTCGACGAGGCCTTCCTCAATGGTAAACGGAGGCCTCCACTGAAGTTCCTTGTGAATGGAGGCAGCATCAATCGCCAATGAACCAACAAGCCGTTCCACTGAGTATGAATTGATTCCGGGATCTGTTCCGAAGACAGACCTAAAGAAATCCCCACCATGGCCCAGCATTCCCAAGAGCCATAGCGGGCAGGGCCAACACCGATCGGAACGATCAACTGCCTGACATATTAGATTGATGAGCTCGGGCGTTGAAAGGCTCTGATTATCTGCCACGCAATAGACCCTGTTCAACTTGGCGGGAAAACCGATAACATGAATGATTATACCAGAGAGGTTGCCAACATATATGAAGCTACGTTGATTGCAGATGCTTCCGAAGGGAAGCGGAATCCCAGTGAGCACAAGTTTCCGTAGTCTATCCATGTTACCGGGGTTTCCCGGTCCATAGACAACTGGCGGCCTTAGAATGCACCAGTCCGTGCCGCTACCTGACAGGACACTCTGAATCCGCTCCTCCGCCTCCAGTTTACTCTTTGCGTAAACTGTATCCGGGTTACATGGCGTTTTTTCGTCAACTACCAATGACGAGGTCGTCGCTATAACACCTATGGTGCTTAGAAAAATCATCCTCCGAATTGATCCATTGTCACGCACTGCAGTCACTAAAGCTTCTGTTACTCCAGCATTGACTTGATAATACGCATCATCCGACGACTTTCTACTTTGATTTGACTCATGAGCGAGGGCAGCAAGGTGAACGACGCTGTCGACACCATCTAGAAATTCGTTCCAATCAGTCTTAGGACTTAATCCTTCCGTTTGCACCCATTCGAGTCCTTCAATATCATCATCGCTCACAGGTGTTCTGCAGAGTGCCCGAACCCGATACCCAACGAGAACAAGCCCTTTCAACAAATGGCCGCCAATGAAGCCAGTGGCCCCGGTTACGAGAACAAGTGGTTTCTCCCTGCTGTCGTTCGTACTCATATCATACATCCGTCTACAAGACATCCCGACTTACAATTATCCCAGCGATCAAGCCTCAACAGTCCACCCGATAGCGGTAGCTTCGGCATGTGTTATGCACATCTAGGATGTCCCTCTCGTCATATAATCGAGTCGGTGTGTAACGCATAATGGCGCAAGTGACGACAAACAGGAGACTGACGGAATAGACCTGAAAAGGAAAATCAATGAGGGAGTGAATTATCATTCCACCCTGCGCAATTGGTAGAAACGGAATGTAAGTCCCAAGCCCCTCCGCCCGCTGGAACGCCCTTCGTGCTTCGATCAACATAAGCACATATGCGACCACCAAGAACAAAGTTCCAATAACGCCGAACGTAATCACAAACTCTGCAGGATCACAGTGAAGCCAAGCGCTCCACGGTACAAGCCGTGAATTATTATCGAACTCTCCAACATATGGGCGAAAAAAAGGCTTTCGGTGAGCTACATAGATCGCCGGAAAGCTTCCCGCCCCCGAGCCTTGAAGCCCGTAATTCTCGAGCATCTCTGGAATATGCTGGTAAATATCAAGACGACTCGTGTACTTGGGGATGATTCCCTCACGGGCTGTTTCTAGCACTCTCGCCCAAGTCCCGAACTCTCCGGCGATATAAACTAGAAAGAGACAAGCAGAGAGAGCAACTGGAACAACGACCCTCATATGTTTGACAACCAAGGGAAATAGGAGCTTTCGGGAGAAGGCTACCACGAGGAAAATTTCTAAACCAAACACTAGTAAGCCCGCTCGACTTGTAGTCGCGATTGGTGCCACCAAAAGGAGTGCCAATAACGGCACAACTACTCCAGCCGGGCTGGAACCCAACCGCCTCCTCGCACCCAAACCAGCAGATTCATTACGAATCAAGAAGTAGAGAAGAAGGGCGATTGGCCAAGCGAGATTGATCAATGAGGCCGCGTTTCCTCGATAGGCAAAGGGCCCGAAAGATTGATCGACCATCATCTGCATTTTTGGTTCGTAAATCCATAACAATTTCTTTCCTCCATCAAGTCGCTGCAATATGCCAACGAACGCCAATAATCCAGAATTCACGGCAATAACCCCTAATAGAGCCTTCAGGCGTCTAGGGTTATAGATGGTCGGACGGGCTTCTTGGTTAGGGTATTCCCGGGGTTCCTCGTGGCGGGATTTCAACCGGATATTACGCCCAGCTGAAAGCCATTGACGAACTCCCCAATAGAAGCAGAACAAGCTTATGAACCGAAGAAGGAACTGAAACGTCGCTTCCCGGTCGTAAGTATGGGGTAGCCAGGGTATGTAATCCTCTCTAAAGGAAAAAGAAAGGGAAGATTCACTAAACTCCGCCCTAAAGTTCATCCAGCTCAACAAGACATAAACAAGGAATAGAGATGACAATAGCAGTATCCAGGGGATAAGAAAGTCAGAACTCGGATCTGAACCCCGACGCGATCGACCATCACTATCTGCCGAAGAGCCACGAAAAAAGAAGAGCTGAATTGCGCTAATTGTTCCAATCGAAAAGCCTATTCCGTTCAGCACAGCAATCGAACTGTCGTGAACAGTGCCAAAAGCCCACGGCGAAACAATGATTCCGGCAAACAAAAGGAACCCTTGCAGTCGATCAGCTAGGCGTCTGTGCAACCTAGCCCGTCTGTTACCTCGCTGATTCATTGTTTGGGCGCAACTTGGTTTTGACACTCCGCGGAATTGAAAAGGACATCATCCTGAGATCATAGATCCGGCCACTTAGCTCTTTACTAAGTAGTTTATTGAGCCCCAATTTAAAGTCAGTCTATCGGGGAGTGAAGGACGGTGAAACTGACAAACGATTCGAGCGGGCTACATGCCCCTCCACCCAGATCAAGCGCATCCAGTCCAACCAAGGAATTACTCGACCAAGCAGTTTCTTGGCTCCATCCCTTTCGGGCATGTCAGCAGGGGTGATCTCAATTCCTAATAGCAATCCTAGGGTGTCAACAAGCAC
>CAJXVR010000461.1 GCA_913061285.1 uncultured Verrucomicrobiota bacterium
ACGCGTAACCACTCGAAGTCTGTTTTGGCCAAAACAGTCGTATCGAAGATGGCGAGAACTCCGAGTGTCTTTCCATGAAAAATGAGGGGCTGTGCGGCTATCGTCTGAACGTTTTCTCTTGCCACCCATTCTGGATTAGCAATCCACGCCTCATTGCCTTTCAAGTCTGGCATTAGCAAGGGCTCGCCAGTCTTCCCGACGTGTCCAATTTTTCGTGTTCCGAGTGGGATGCGCTTGAAGGCTCCGTCAAGGCGACTGTAATCGTCTTGCGGATTACTCGGGTTTCCTGCACTTGCTGCAAGATGGAGGCAGTTCGTTTGATCGGGGCATTCGGAGCGAAGATGGCACGACTCGCAGAGATCACCCATTTCCTTGAGCCAGATTCGGGCAAGGACGATATTCTGGCAAGCAGCGATGCCTTCAACGATCGCGCTCAAGAGCTCAGGCAGGGATCGGTTCTTTGCCATGGACACCATAACCTGAGGAAGACTTGAACAATTCACGCTTCAGAGTTACGAGAGTTCGTTTGAAACTACAACGATATATCGTAATTCGCGTTGTTCTCGAGATAACTGAGGGAAGAATGGGGCGTTGCCTCGGTGGATGCCACGCGTAGGATTTTCTAAGTTGCAGATCTTACAGACTGGCGCTGCGGGGATTAGGGAGCTGTAGGAGGGTTTTGATCCACGATGTGATGCGTCTGAGTCAATGATTCGCTGGGCTTGGCGTCGAATGAACGGAGAACAGGGAGCTGAAATAATCATGGCAAAGGAAGCTGTGATCCGGACGAACTTTGGGGCAATTCCAAGGTGCTACCTTTGCACAACAATTGATCGAGTGGCATTGCCATCGCTTCAAGTTCGACCGACTTGCGACTGGGAGGACGACCTATGATCGACATTGGAATCGGGACCCTTTCCAGTGTTTTCGATTCCGAAGGATCTCGCAAGGGGACTAACAGAAATGGAATGCTTGGAAGATAGGAAATTGGAATCAATCGACTAGCCGCTCGTAGGACCTTGAAAGGGAGTGTTTGGGTTTCTCGAAAACAGCCGTTCAGCAAGAAATGCGAAACGAGGAAACCGTGCAACGGTCTGCAATCTCATGGAGCTTCAGTAGAGTTTTATTCATATCGCTTGCCCATTGGTGCCCAACCTTTGGACGGTAAGGGTCGTTTCGATTGACAATGTCTTCGATAGTGAGTCTGAAGGCACATAGGAGCGAAGTAGAGGCTCTGCTTGACCTTGGAATCGACTTTTGCAAACCTGGCCCGATCGTTTACGTCGCTTTGTATGAAATGCTTTTCATGATCTCTCAAGTCCGCGTCGAATTTGCTATGCGATCAATTGCCTCTTGGAGGACGACGTGAGATTGGCATTTGTCGAGTATAGTTCCAACTTTGGGGGCGCCCCGATTAGCGGTGGAATGATCGTCTCAGGGATGATCGATCGTAGTTGGGATGTGGACGTGTATTTTGCCTTTGACGGGCCGTTTGTGAAACGAATGAGGCGGAAACGATGTTCAGTCTCGGTGATTCCTCACAGCAGTTGGCTCCGTCAACCGGGCTGGTTTCGGTTCATGAGGAACCTGGTGGTTGAAAACCGCCGTTCCATCGCTTTTGAAAGAGAGTTCGAGCGGACTCGGCCTGATCTTGTCTATGTGAATTCGTTGGTTAGCTATGCTGCGGCTCGGGCAGCCAAACGATTGGGTATCCCGCTTGTCTGGCATATGAGAGAGCTTTTTTCCGACGAAAACGGTGAAATGGTCTGTCCCTCCTTGTTTGGTCGAAGTTTTGTAAGGCGTCTCGTTGCTAGTATGGCTACGAAAATTGCGGTAAATTCCGCTGCTGTTGGATCGAATATTTTCGGTTCCGCAAGTCAGGTGGCGTATGAAAATGTTCCCAATGCCATTGATAATACGTTTTTTCGAGCGCGGGGTGACCGCATGGCGTTTCGGCGCCCTGTCAATCTTTCTTCGGCAAGCCGTTTGGTCGGCTTGCCTGGAACGCTGAGACAGGTAAAGGGACATGAGTATTTTCTTCGATCGATCCCATTGATTCTCGAACAAGTTCCGGATTGTTTCTTTGCAATCACTGGAGCAATCGATTCCCAGTTCGCTCGGGAACTTGTGGATCGGGTGAAGAAGAGTCCGTTCGTGGATCGGGTGATCTTTACTGGTAATATCAGTGATATGTTGCCATTTTATTATGGCTGTGACGTTTGTTGTGTGCCTTCGCTATCGGAACCCTTCGGAAGAACGGCGATTGAATGTTTTGCCACCCGCACTCCATTGGTGGCGAGTGGTGTCGGCGGGCTAAAGGAAATCGTCCAGGACGGTAAGAACGGATTGATTGTTGATTATGGAGATGAGAAGGCCCTCGCTGATTCGATTGTTTCGCTATTGAATAAGCCTAAACAGGCTGAGCGCCAGGTAGAACAGGCGTTTCTCGATGCGGAAGCCCGTTATACCGAACGTGCATACGTTGAGAGGACGAGCGCTGTTATCGATGAGGCGCTTGCGTTGGCGAATCGGTGAAGGGGTATCGATTCAGTGTAGATCTGAACGATTTGAATCACAGAGTAAATGGAAAATCGAATTGATATTGCTTGCCCGAATTGCTTGAGCTCGCCGGACGTAAGTTCGGAGGGCGTCTTCTGTCCTTCGTGTGATGTGAGCTTTGAAGTCACAGATGGGATTCCAGTATTGCGGCAGAATCCAGAGACTTACTATGGCGAGTTCCCTCAGGGTGAGATGCAACGCCTCATCAAATCGGCGTCGACAGATTTGGAGAAATCGATTCGTGAGTATCTTAGAGAGAAAGATGCGCCGCCGCGTCTCGGTGAATACATTCTTGGGCGGGGGAGAGCGGGATGGCAGTATTTGCTACCGCTCGATCGAGATTCTCGTGTCTTGGATCTAGGATGCGGCTGGGGAACACTCGCCTGGGGCTTAGCTCAGTTTTGTGGGCATGTTGTGGCCTGCGACAGCACGTTGGAACGGATGCAACTCCTTGGGATTCGACGTCGACAAGATCAACTAGACAATCTTCAACTCGTCTGCGCTGGCGACAGCAAGCATCTTCCTTTTCCCGAAAATTCTTTCAACGCTGTCGTTGTCAATGGAGTGCTCGAGTGGGTGCCGAGCGGGTTGCCTGGAAATCCATGTGACGTGCAAAAGGAGTTTCTCAAAGAGATTCGACGGGTGCTCAAACCGGATGGATGTCTCTTTCTTGGAATTGAGAATCGCTACGCGTGGAAGACCTGGGCGATGAATGCTGATGGTCACACGGGCCTTCGTTTCGTTCCGTGGCTTCCACGAGGGCTTGCTGATTTGTATTCACGAATGAATGGCAAGGGGGGCTATCGGAATTATCTTTATGGCCCCGGCCAATACCGAATCCTCTTAAAGGAGTGCGGATTTGAGGACACGAAATTCTATGTGCCTTGTCCGGGATATCATCATCCCCTCGAAATGATTGATTTTGAAGATAAGCAGCAATTGGAACGAGCGTTTTCTAGAAAGGAAGATTCAGCGTTTCGACGATTTCGCCAGAAGGTCAAGGGGGTGCTCTCCGGTCAATTTCCTGATGCGTTCGGTATGATTGCTAGCGATCAGAAAAGGGCGTCCTATTTGGATAAACTGCTGGTTCATGTCGGTGAACAAATCGGGTGGAATACTCGATCTGGTGAGCCTCACTTCAGCTACCGCATGAATGGTGAAATGGGAATTGTAACAGCTCTCGTTCGGGGGGCGGGAGAACCGTTCGTACTTAAGTTGCCGATTCATCAAAGAGGTCATGACGAGCTGCGGGCTGAAACAGAAATACTCAAACAAGTCTCGAAGGAGGATCACCCTTTAGCAGCGGAAAAGGATCTTTTTGCCAAGGTCATTGCCCACGGGGAGTTTGGTCGACAGGAGTATTTTGCGTACTCGGTTCTTCCCGGCGTGAGTGGAGACTTAATACCGAAGCAGTCAGCCCGCTTCAAAAACGCGATCGAGAAGGCTGCTGGGTTTCTATCGTCGCTCCACTTGGCATCGCCACAATTGTCTACGACTCTCATTCAATTGGTAGAGCCTCTGAAAGAAAAGGTGATGACTCTAGCCGTTGATGCTCGTCAGCGGGAAACCTTGAGCCGAGTCGCCGATGAGGTGTTGAGTGTATTTGAAGGAAGTTTTGAAGATGCTGTCTGGTCTCACGGTGACTCTAAGTTGGCAAACTTCATGTTCGATCCCGAGACGGGGGGCTTGACTGGTGTAATTGACTGGGGGACTGGATTTCAACCTGAGTTGCCACTATACGATGTGTCGTTCCTCTTCGTTAGTAGTCAGGCTGCACGTCAAAGGAGCTCGTTACCTAATCAATTGAGGCACCAGTACCATAACGGGCTTCCTCAAGAGTATCGCACGATTCTGGACCGTTATCTTTCCTCGATTGGGGTGAAGATGGATGAGGCACAGTATCGTGCGCTCGTTGGATACCAGTGGATGAAACGGCTTGTTCCATTGACGGATGAGTTCGAGTCTATGCGCTTTAATCACAGGTATCTCAATGAGATGTTTGACGCATTCGCCTAGTCGAATACGCGCGGTTTAGCTCGATGATCACTCAGGGACTGTCTCTTATACACATCTGACGCTGCCGACGAGCGATCTAGTGTAGA
>CAJXVR010000462.1 GCA_913061285.1 uncultured Verrucomicrobiota bacterium
ACGAGATGTAGAGAGGTCTCGTGGGCTCGGAGATGTGTATAAGAGACAGGTCGAAAACTCATCCCGAGGACTCACATCGTTCATTCCGAGAGCGATAGCAACCTGGTCCAATAGATGCTCCGCAGCAGAGAGGTAGCCTCTGACTCGCACCATGAGCCAAGAACCAGCAAGCAAGACGGGCACAGCAGCAAACCCTACGCGCCAAACCGTCTCGCTCATCCAACTTATTCCGATCGTAAGCATAGCAATCAGCCCAACGAACAGAGAGACTGTCACGCGAGACCAACGGAAGCGCAGCCGAGTCCGGACCTGCCGTCGATTGCCAGGAAAAAACTCCTCAGCACTCAAGAACTCCAAACGCCCCCAAAGCCCCACGTGCGCCGAAATATCGAAGTCTTGATACCCATCATCTAGGGCCGTCGCCCAACCACGTTGAGAAAGACGCTCACTCAGCGACTCTATAAGCTGCAGCCGATCTCCCTCGTTTTCCGACCAATATCGCTTTCTAACAGTCGCCCAATATCGCCAAGATCTCCGAGATTTGCCCTCGTGCGATTGACTCGCGACAGAACGATTCGGAAGAGACCATTGGGCTCGATATCTCGCGTAGCTTCGACATACAGGCTGCAAGAAATAGAGTAAACAGACAAGAAAACGAGTACTCAGATTGCGATACGGACGGGGAAGCGCAACCTGCCAAGCAGCCCGAGCACAAAGAACCGTTGATGTCGCGAGACCAAGGAAACTGACAATCCAGAAATAGAAACTAACGAACCCTAGTAGCAGACAGGATCCGGTCACAAACACGTGGAATTCTAAGCTGACAGGCAAGACAGTCGCTAGGGTAGTGCGTCCGAACGGAAGAAGCTGAAACAATCCCCGTCCGTAAACCCCACGATAAATCACCTGACGTGACAAATCTCCGAGCCACGCCGACTCATCGTAGATCCGCCCTTTCCAGGTATGATCCCCCATCCAATTAAACAAGGCGGGAAATTTCTGAGCCAAGAGCGCCTCCGCCTTACCGTACCCCATCTGCTGCTTCAAATAGGCACGGACTGTAGAACGCCGATCATGCCAGACGAAGCCTCCTGCACTAAAGCCGATTCGATGCCCATTCTGCTGAATCCTCCAACAGAGATCCACATCATCCCCCGCCACCCGGAACCTCGAATCAAACCCATTCACCTCATCAAGCACCGAACGATAGAACGCCATATTACATCCGGGAATGTGTTCCGCCACTCGATCTGTCAGCATGATATGGATCGGACCACCTGGGGCAACGCCAACGGCTGCCGCCACCTGATTGGTTTCATCTGGTATGATATTGTGCCCCCCCACACCAACGAAATCGTCATTCTTTAATGATTGAACTAGTCTCCCCACCCAATCGGAATCGACTCGGCAATCGGCATCCGTAAAGGCGACGATCTCACCTGAGCTCGCCTCGATTCCCGCGTTTCTGGCAGCAGAAAGTCCTTGATTCACCGGAAGTTGAACAACCCGAATCTCTTTAAAGCCATTCACAAGAGCCCTCGTATCATCAATCGACCCATCATCGACAACGATTAGTTCGATTCTTGGATACACCAATTGCAACAAGGACTCGACACAGGCAACGATCGTCCGCTCGGCGTTATAGGCGGCAACGACAATCGAAACCAATGGGAGATCCCTCTTGGACACCTCCGCATCGGAACTACTAAACGCCTCCTTCACCGCAGTGAAACTTTGTTTCTTTGACCGGTCCGAGCGCAAGAGACCAAAGGCCCAATCCTCCACCAATCGCCCATCCTTAAACCACTCGTCACAAAAACTATAGACAAAGCTCCCGGCGACGGACTCCCGTTCAGCGACATCCAATTGCCAGGAAAGATGCTCTGCTTGGCGGGCTTCGCTCGAACTTCGGCTATCGAATCCGATTTCACCGAGAACCAATGGTTTAGGACCAGCAATCGTCTGTAAACGAGCCAAATAGTCAGAAAAGGCGCTCCGCTCATGCAAGTAGACGTTGAAACACATGAAGTCGCAGTCCCGGACCACGAGATACTCGGTTCTTGGATAGCCACAAATAGTAGCTAGGACAGAATCATCGACAGATTTTAGCTCATTGACCAACCCATCTAGGAATCGGCTAATCCGGACCGCACCACTCCACCGAACGATATCTGGAGGAATTTCATTAGCTAAGCACGCTGCAAAAAGGGCAGGATGGCGAGCAAATTGCTGAGCGAACCGCCTCACCGAACGCACCGCCTCAGCGGCGTTAGCGGCATCATCGAGGAAGGCCATCTGATAGTTCCAAGGGATGTCGACGAATAGTTTGATTTGAGCCTCCTGCGCCAAATCAAAAATCCACTCAGGCGGCACCGTGTAGCAACGAAGCACATTGCACCCCAATTCACGTAGGAGCTCTAGATCGCGCCGTACTCGTTGCGGTTCCGGAAACAGATCACGCCCAGCACCAGGTGGAAACGGTCCATAAGTCACCCCCCGCAGGGAAACGCGCTGGCCCGACTCCGAGAAGAATTTCCCATCGACTCGCCATTGCCAATCTGGAGGCAAAGGGCTGGCAAGATTCGTTTCTATTCTTAATGGGTTCGGCACGTCTGCCCCAGAGCCAACCAGAATTGAGAGGACGGGTCAATCGATCGCACAGCAGAACAAGAAGCAAGTGGCGCCGAATCTACGGGATAGCAAACATTGAGCCGCCACAAAAAAAACACTACCCTCACTAGATGGATTCACTTCCTCAGACCCGCTCGTGCTTTGCCTGTGGACATAGCAACCCTTTCGGTCTCAACTTAAGATTTAGGCAAGAGGGAGAGTCGATGGTAACAGACTGGACACCGACAGAGCATCAAACCGGCTTTTCAGACACCGTTCACGGAGGGCTCATTGCCACTGTCCTCGACGAAATCATGGCATGGACATGTGGAATGATTGGGGGACGCTTTGCTTATTCAGTCGATCTTCAAATTCGCTATCATCAGCCCCTAAAACCAGATCAATCCGTTGTGGGGGTAGGAATCGTTCGTGAAAACCGCCGCCAACGAATTTTCCAAACCGAGGCAACCCTGAGCGTGGACGGCGTTGAAATTGCTAGCGCCACCGGAAAGTATCTCGCCGTCAAAGCAACGGTAGAAGAAGAGCTATGGCGTGAATTTGGAGACCAAGCAGAATCGCTCAAAGCACTCCGCTCAAAGAACGAGTTGCCGTCCGGTTGAACGAAGAAGGCCCCTATTCCGATCTAGAAAAACTCCAGAAGGGGCTTTACCCCGTTTTGTCGGCTTCCCCGTTCTCCGCAAGGTACGATTGGGCCCCTCGTCGCAGAAACTCTAAAAAAACTGAAATACACTCATAGCCGTCAAGCTCCGATTGCTCAGCTTTGGTCAGCTGCGTCTGAGCGGATTTGGACTCCAACTTGAATAGTTTTTCACAATCCTTTGGTCCAAAATTGAGTCTGAGCACAGAATTCGCCGAGGCTCCGGTCCAACCAGTCACGACCATCGGCAGCTCTTCCGGAGCGGTCGTCAAGCCAATCGCACCCGAACTGTTCCTTTCGTCACCTTGGATTTCCATCTTAAGCTTGTTCAAAGAAACCACTTAAGAATACCCACCGAGAGCTGTCTAGACCCCTTTCCCAACTTGTCGTAAAGTGACATAAAGTGACGCATTTTAGAGCAATGGATTGAAATTTAACGACCCGTCTCAACAGAATCGGCCGCCCGGTCCTCACTCCTTCGGTCCTTCTTCGACAAATCACGGAAATCAATAGACTACCTAAATGGGATTGAAGTTGAGAGGGCAACATGGCAATCCTTAAGCGCTCTCCAGTTTGATTCGTTGTCATGAAAGCTAGATCTCTACCAACCGCGCTCAGTCTCCTCCTATTGGTCACCAGTGGGCTTCAATTCTCGGCCAATGCTCGGCAAAGCTCATCTCCAAATGTGCTCGTCATTCTGACAGACGATCAGGGTTGGGGCGATCTAAGCCTCAACGGCAACACGAATCTTCAGACTCCGAATATCGATTCCCTGGCGAAGGATGGGGCTCGATTCGATCGGTTCTTCGTCTGTCCGGTCTGCTCGCCGACCCGAGCAGAGTTTCTTACCGGACGATACCATCTTCGAGGGGGTGTCTACAGCACCTCCGCTGGGGGAGAACGGCTTGATTTGGACGAACACACCATTGCTGAAACCTTCAAGGCACAAGGTTACAACACGGGAGCTTTCGGAAAATGGCACAATGGGATGCAATATCCTTATCACCCCAATGGGCGGGGCTTCGATGAGTTCTATGGCTTTTGCTCTGGGCATTGGGGCAACTACTTCAACCCACCGCTCGAACACAATGGCGTACTGGTTCAAGGAGAAGGCTTCGTTGTGGATGATTTCACTGAAAAAGCGATGGACTTCATTTCCAAAAGCGACGACACCCCTTTCTTCGCCTACCTAGCCTACAACACCCCTCATTCTCCCATGCAAGTTCCGGACACCTATTGGGATCGATTTAGCGACAAGAATCTGGCGTTACGGCATCGCGACCCCAACAAAGAGCTGTCTCTTATACACATCTCCGAGCCCACGAGACCTCTCTACATCTCG
>CAJXVR010000463.1 GCA_913061285.1 uncultured Verrucomicrobiota bacterium
GCCAAATTTGAGACACTGCTCCACGGAATCGGTCAGGCGTTTCTTAAAGGCAGCCCCAGTCTTGATCACCAAGCGATCCACCACCACCTCCACCGTGTGCTTTTTGCGCTTTTGCAGCGTGGGAGCGCTGTCAAGCTCGTGAATCACGCCATCAATCCGAATTCGAGAAAACCCATCGCTCTTTAGCCCTTCAAGCCGCTCGCGATGCTCTCCCTTTCGCCCTTCGATGATCGGCGCGAGAAGCAGCAATTTGGTATGTTCAGGCATTTGAAGAATCTGAGTCACCATGGCCTGAGCATGTCCCCGTCCCACGGGTTTTTCGCATTTGATGCAGAACTGCTCTCCTAAGCGGGCGAAGAGCACCCGTAGATAGTCATAGATCTCGGTGATTGTGCCGACCGTTGAGCGCGGATTTCGACTCGCCGCCTTCTGATCAATCGAAATCGTCGGAGACAGCCCCCGAATCATGTCGTACTTCGGCTTCTCCATCTGCCCAATGAATTGCCGCGCATAGGCCGACAGCGACTCCACATATCGCCGCTGCCCTTCGGCAAAAAGAGTATCAAAGGCAAGGCTCGATTTACCGGAGCCAGAAACGCCGGTAATCACGATCAACTTCTTCTTGGGCAGCTCGAGATCGATATTCTTAAGATTGTGCTCCCGCGCCCCTTGAATCTGGATGCTATCGAGCTCCAGAGCGGCACCCTTCTGATAGCCAGCCTTCGCCCTAGCCTTCGATTTCCCTTTGGTTTTCATCCTATGTTCGACTATGCCGGTTCCCATCCCAATTTGGCCATGAGATCACGCTAAAAGTTCCGCCACAAATCCTCCAGCAGCGCAAACTCTTTTCATTGAAAAATGGGACCGGTCTCCAAGGCTTTAGCTGATATGCAGCCCTTGGCGCGACCCGATGAATGTGCTTGGGAACGCGTCTGAGCATTGGGGCATTGACCCAACGGAGAAAGGGGCCAAGAACAAATCGATCGAAGAAACGAATTTCAATCGGCATCTTCACGCGCGTCTTGTAACCTACCGTTCAGCGCATGAAGAAACCAATCATCGGCATTACCATGGGAGATCCTGCAGGGGTTGGCCCGGAAATCTGTCTTCGAGCCCTCGCTAGTTCCGAGGTCCGAGATCAGTGTCTTCCGATCATTTTTGGAGATACGGAGGTACTTGCTCAGTGCGCCGGAGTGCTCAAGCTCCCCTTCCCAGAGCAGGTCATCACGGACAATGATCTAAGTCAGCTGGGCAGTGTCACCGGCTCCGGAGTCTTTCATGTCAATGCGCTCAATCTCACTTCGTTCGAGCCCCGCGTGGTCAACGACAATACCGGTGCCGCGAGCTACGCCTACATCAATCGAGCAATCGACGCCGCCCTCGACAAGCAGGTGAGCGCCGTAACGACGGCCCCGATCAACAAGGAAGCTCTGAGTCAGGCCAAGGTTAAGTTTCCGGGACATACCGAAATCTTCGCTCACCGAGCCGGCTCAGAACGATGGTGCATGATGCAATACTCTGAGATCATCACCTGCACCTTTGTCACCGTCCACATCGGCTATGCCGACGTTCCTCAAGCGCTCACCACTGAGCGCATTCTCGAGGTCATCGAGCTTTCTGCGGAAAACCTCGAGCGAATAAGAAACCGTCCCGCCAAGGTCGTCGTCTGCGGTCTGAATCCCCATGCTGGAGAGAACGGATTGTTTGGCAACCGCGAAGAAGAACGCCTTATCATTCCCGCCATTCAAGCCGCGCGCGAACGCGGCATCGATGTCGAGGGTCCCCTTCCTCCCGACACCGCCTTTCTCCCGAGGAAACGGGAATCGACCGATGTGTTCGTCTGTATGTATCACGACCAAGGCCACATTCCGGTCAAGGCCCTTGCCTTCGATTCCGCCGTCAACACAACCCTTGGACTCCCCATCATCCGAACGAGTGTCGATCATGGCACTGCCCTTGACATCGCATGGCAAGGAAGCGCCAGCGCCGCCAGCCTCTTCAGCGCCCTCAAGCTCGCTGTTGATCTTTCTTCCCAAGCAAGACCTTCAGGATCCCAAGCGTAAGATTCTGCTTCGCTAGCAATGATTCTCGTATTCGCGGACGATCTAAGCGGAGCGGCTGAACTCGCAGGCATTGCTGCGTCGTTCGGGCTAAAGGCTGAGGTTGCCACACAGGGCACAGCAAGCAGCAAGGCACAACTCTTGGCCATAGACACTCAAACGCGCGACCTCTCCTCAGACGATGCAGCCAAGCAATGTGCTCAGATTTATGAGCAAACGGCGGCACTCAACCCAGATTGGATTTATAAGAAAACGGACTCGGCACTCCGAGGGAACATTCGGGCAGAGCTACTCAGTTTCTCTCAATCCACCGGAAGAACCCACATCCTTTTCATCCCAGCCAACCCACAAAAGAACCGTTGCATCCTCAATGGCAGCTACGCCGTCGATGGCATTCCGCTCCATCGAAGTATCTTCGCTCAGGATCCAGAACATCCCATCACAACCAGCAAGGTGGCCCAAGAAATCCGACGTGAAACGACGTTTCCCATTCACTGCCCCAAAGCAAAGGAACCCGGGGAGACCCAAGGTTGGGTCATCCCAGATATTTCAACTCGTGAGGATATCGAGTTTCGGATCCGAGAAGTGACTGCAAACACCTTGCCGGCCGGAGCCGCTGAGTTTTTCACGGCCCTGTTGGGGCAGTCGCTTCCTACGACTCACTCACCGGTCAAGGCCACCCTCGAACTCGATTCGCCAAGGCTACTCGTCAGCGGGAGTCTGGCCTCATGGGATCAAGGCATCGAGACCAGCGCGCGCCAGCACAATGTTTCGAGCCACCTGCTTCAGGACAAGGACACATGGATATCGAAGACACGCCAATCCCTCGAACGCGACGGCATGGCAGTGATGGCGATCGGGCAAGCGGCGCACATCAAGATCGATACCGACCAAGCGACAAGCCAAGATCAACTCCTGAGTCCTCTTGTTGAATCGGCAACAGCGATCATACGGCGAGATGCTATCGACACTCTCCTTATTGAAGGAGGCGCAACCGCCACCGCACTCATTCAGCAAATGGGCTGGACTCAATTCGACGTCGTGCCAAGTCCTTTAGAAGGGACAGGTTGCCTGATCCCGAAGCCGTCAGACCGCAAACTCAAGCTCGTGATCAAACCCGGAAGTTACCCGTGGCCATCAGCGATTTGGCAAGATCTCGCGCCTCCCAACTATTCATCTCCGTGAAACCGACCCTGTGAACGGGAAGTGACAAGGGCCTGGTAGAGATCAGGGCGCCGATCTCGGAGTCGATGGATTTCATGTTTCTTCGGCACCCGTACGATGTGTTTTTGACGGGCAAGAGTTGGATCGATCTCAGCAAAAAGAATCACCTCGTCCCGGTGCGGCGCATCGGCGAGCGTCTGACCATTGGGGCCGCAGATTCGGCTGCAACCGATAAACTCGAAGCCGTTCTCCTCCCCAACTCGATTAACGGCAGCGTAGTAAACTTTATTTTCAAGCGCGCGGGCATTAATCACATAGTTCGCAGCCGCCTCCGATCCGGGGGGCCAGTTTGTTGGCAAGGCAATGAGATCGGCGCCCTGCAACATCATGACCCGAGCCGCTTCCGGAAAGGTGGCATCGTAACAAATATTCATCCCCACACGAATCGAACCGGCCTCGTCAGTTTGAAACGGCCTATCCCCCGGACTCGTGAAACGATCGACACCTAGAAATGGCAAATGCGCCTTCCGGTACTTACTCACAAGGCCCTTTGGGCCAATCAACACCGCCGCATTGTAAAGTCGATCGCCTTCGACCCGTTCCAACATCCCCACCACAGCATAGCAATCAAGTCGAGCACACGCCTCCGACAAGACAGCCGTCGAGGGACCAGGAATAGACTCGCCGAATTTCAAGGCAGCGCCGAGGCTATCAAAACAATAGCCACAGACCGCACACTCGGGGTAAACGAGTAATTGAGCGCCCTGCTGTACCGCGGCCTCCATCCGTCGAATAATCGCTCGCAAGTTCTGCGTCACTTGCCCCAATGAGACGTCCATCTGTACGGCAGCAATCGTTGTCATCAACCAAGAGCTTAGATCAGCACGAGAAGAACACCAGGAATTGCCGTTGGCACCCCTCGCTAATTTCGATGCACAATTCGATCGACGGCTCTCACCAGTTGCTCGATCTCGGCGGGAGTGTTGTAGTGAACGGCACCGACGCGAACCAGCCCCCCGGCCTCCCGCAGCCCCAGACGGTCTATCACTTCAACGGCGTAAGAA
This sequence comes from uncultured Verrucomicrobiota bacterium, assembly GCA_913061285.1. Lineage (GTDB taxonomy): Bacteria > Verrucomicrobiota > Verrucomicrobiia > Limisphaerales > AAA164-E04 > UBA2970. The sequence continues at coordinate 4,289 of CAJXVR010000463.1, forward strand.
TCGCCGTCCCAGACAAAAATATTCTCCGCCGCTAACATCTCGGCAATCCAGCGGGGAGAAAGCCCCTCAACCGAAAAAGAAACCGTTGGCACTCGTTCTCCAAGATCTGCTTCAGCGGTGATCCCCCAAACCCGCACCCGTTCAATCGTGCCCAATCCAGATATCAACTCTCGACAGAGTAATTGTTCGTACCGACTGATCGCTTCCATGCCTCGCTGCAAGGCAAAGGACCGCAGCACCGGCTCCTCCCCAACCTGTCTCTTATACACATCTCCGAGCCCACGAGACCTCTCTACATCTC
>CAJXVR010000464.1 GCA_913061285.1 uncultured Verrucomicrobiota bacterium
CTCGTGGGCTCGGAGATGTGTATAAGAGACAGGCCGATATGTCATCGACGCTCATGTTGGAGGGGGGGACCCATAATCCCATGGCGCCTCCCTTTGATTTCATAGAGAAGGCCTTCCTTCCTGTCCTAAACCAAATGGGACCGAGGGTGACGGCTGTGCTTGAACGGCCGGGGTTCTTTCCCGCCGGAGGGGGACGCTTTCAGGTGACGATCGAACCAGTGGCTCATCTGAACTCGCTGGAGCTGATCAAGCGGGGGGGGATGCGTTCGAAAGAGGGACGCGTGATGATTGCAAATATTCCTCCGGAGGTCGGTGCGCGACAGGCACGGATGCTACGCAATAAGCTCGGTTGGCCCAATAATGCGATTCGTGTGGTGTCTCCAAAGAATTGCGCTGGGCCTGGGAATGCGGTGATGGTGGAGATTGAGAGCGAGTCGATCTGTGAGGTGTTTACAGGCTTTGGTGAGCGGACCCTGTCTTCAGGGAAAGTGATCGGCGGCTTGGTTGATGACGTCCGTGAGTATTTGGTTGGTGAGGCCCCGGTGGGGGAGCATCTGGCGGATCAGTTGATGATTCCTTTTGCGTTGGCTGGCAGTGGGCGGGTTCGTTGCCTAAAGGCTTCTCTCCATGCGCGGACCAATGCCGACGTCATCGCGAAATTTCTGGGGCCAAAGTTCGAAATCCAATCGGTGGATTCTGGGGTGGAATTTCGGGTGGTTTGATCGTGGGGCTCCCGTTTTGGATTAGCGGTGATTGCGCTCCTTCCACTTTGGGTAGTCCTTTTTTAGGAGGTTTTCGGCCGAGCTCGTGTACCAACTGTAGCCATTGCGACGCTCGTAGGAAATCTCTGAAATATGGTTCTTCGGCACTCCGTCGCGGCTGCAGAAAAAAGGTTGGGTGGTATTGAGATCATAGAATCGAGCCCAGATTCCGGAGGCTTGCGGATCGGCTACAACGATTCTATCCCAGCCTTTGGGAGAATCGGGTGCAGGGGTTTTGGTGAGTTTGATTCCTTTGATTTCATGAGTTTGGAACCAATGAATCGCCCCTTCGATAGAACGAATCAGTTCGCTGGATGGGGCCTCGATACCCATAAGAAAGCGAACGATGCCTGTCGATTCAGATCCGCTATTACTAGGGAGTTCATAGCTTCGAGCCTTCGCGGGGTGGTAGGTTGTTCGGTCGTGTTGGGCACACCAGACGGTTGGCCTTCCTTCGACCCTTATTTGGCATTTGAGAATGCATTCGATTCCCCGGTTAACGGCGTCTCTAGCCTGTCTTCGTAGGCTTTGTTCGACGAAGTCATAGCGTTCGTTCTCTGCGACATGCCCGAGCAAAGTCATAACATTGATCATGGCGTTGTCGTTGAAAGTGATCTGGCCGTGATAGCCATTCGTATCAGGGAATCTTTGAGGCCACCCTCCGTTGTCGTATTGGGCCTTGAGGCAAAAGCGAAGGCCACTGAGAACTGCGCGGCGATAGGTGTTGTTCGCTGTTCTTCGATACGCCCTAGCGAGTATCTCCATTTCTTCCGTGGTTGCCCCATTATCGAAGGTGGAGTCGAGATTGGTTTTGGCCTTGAGTAGGACTGTGGTGTTGAAGAGGGCGCGGTAGTTGATGTTTTTTGGCCAACCCCCAGAGTTTCTTTGGTGCAGTAGGATCGAGTCGAGGACGTGCTGGGATGGCTCCACGGCAAGAGCTGTGAGTTTTAAACTGAGCGAAAGTAAGACAAAGAGTGGGGTGCTGACCCTATTCATAATTGGTTGTGGAGGGATAGGTGGTCTTGAGGAGGATTGTGTTTAGAGGTTTGGTTGGGCGAATTTAAGATCAGTGCCGTCGGATTAAGGTAACGGGTGCCAGCGGAATTGATTGAGGGAGGTTCATGAGGGCATTTATCAGGCATGACTCCTTGAGGCGGCAATGTTTTTCTGCGTTTGACTGCTTGGGGCGTGAATGGACTGGTGAAGATCCTTGGACTTGTAAGCTCGTCGAATCCTTGTCAGAAAGGTTGCTTCAGATCCACAGAACATTATGTCTAGCCTTCCTCGTTCATGTTTCCATGCAGTCCTTGCTGTTTTGTTTGTTGCTTCTTTCTTTGCTGAGAATTGTCTCAGCGAGGAATTGCTAGATAGAAAGCCAAACGTGGTCATTCTCTTCATTGACGATTTGGGTTTTGGGGATTTGGCCTGTTTCGGGAATAAGCGAATCCCGACGCCTCATATAGATTCTTTGGCAGCGAGCGGGGTCAAATGCACGATGTCCTACATTACCAATCCTCCCTGCTCGCCGAGTCGATGTAGTCTCATGACCGGCATGTATGCTCAACGATTCGGAAAATCGGGCATGGCGCGAGGACTGCCCATTCCTGAAAACCATCCAACCATGGCTGAATTCATGCAAGACGCTGGATATGTGACTGGGCAGGTCGGCAAATGGGATATTGGATCCGTGGGCCAGGGGCCCCATCAGCGCGGCTTTATGGAGGTTGCGAGAAACGCGCCAGGCAATCAATACCAGCGTGAACGCGAGGATGGTTCGCCTGTCTATTTGACTGACTTGGACGGCGATTACATGGCTGAGTTTGTCGATCGGAATGCCGAACACCCATTCTTCCTCTACTTCTCACCCTTCGCGGTCCACTCGAAAGTGGCGCCGACTCCTCAGCACTACCGGGATCGTATCCCAGGTGGAAAAGGCACGGCCTACGAAGGGGCTTTGGTGGCTGTGGACGATGCGGTCGGAAAGTTGCTTGCGATGCTTAAGAAGCATGAGCTGACAGAAAAGACTCTGATTTTATTCACAGGAGACAATGGCGCCAATATTCAAGAAGGGGGAAGCTCGTTGCCCTATCGCGGTGGAAAAGGGCCCTATACGCAATTGGAGGGTTGGGTGCACACGCCGACGATCATCACTTGGCCGGGAACGGTTCCCGCAGGGAAACGCTTTGCCGGGATGATGGGGACGATTGATTTTTATGCCACCATGGCTGCTGCTACAGGTCGGACCGTCCCCGAAGCTTGTGACGGCAAGGACCTGCTCCCTTATCTGAAGGGAGAAAAAACGGGAGACGTTCATGAGTATCTCTTTTGGCACAACGCGGATCCAACGGACGCACCACGGCGCAATCTCTATGCTGTGCGTTGGCAGGATTGGCGGCTCATCAAGCAAGGTAACACGTGGCGCTTGTTTGACTTGAAACGGGATCCCAAGGAGCTGAATGATCAAGCAGCAAACCAGGCGCAGCTTGTCACGACGATGCGTGAGCGATATGACTTATTTGTGGCTAGCCTGCCTCCGTTGAAGCCTAGCGCGGACTACAAAGGGGGCGGTCAGGTTCCCAAGGGATGGGGGTGGGAAATCGGAGATGGGAACTAGGGTTTTGTTGCTTGCTAGGAGCAATTCGCGTCGGGGCCTAGACCTTTAGGAACCACTTGCGGCGATGGAGTTGGAGGACAATGCTGAATATTAGCCCGGTGTAGGCGAGTGCCCAGAGCAGCGAGACGAACTCGGGTGCTAGCCCGGCCTCTGTCAGCCTGTCCATGAAGACGCCTTTGATAGACCAAGAGCTTTCTTCGGTCCCAAACTGAGCAGCGAAGGGACGTCCGCAAAGACTATGCAGGATGTAGGCGGCGATGGCGTTCGATCCGAATATCTGAAATGGGATCGAGAATCGCTTGAGCCGTTTCTCTCCGTCGATCAACCAAATCATGGCACCAAGAATGAGCGTTGCCAATCCAGCCGTGTATAGCGTGAATGAACTTGTCCAGAGGTTCTTGTTGAATGGCATAAACCAAGACCAGATGCCCCCGAGCATCAGAGCAATGCTGGCTGCCGCCATTAATCCTGCTGCTTGGCGTTGAGTGGACTGGGCTTGCCGAATCCACATGCCGGCGAACATGCCGAGGATTCCCGTGGCGAATGCTGGGAGCGTGCTCAATACGCCTTCTGGATCCCAAGAGTGTTCCCAGAGTCGTCCTGGAATGAGCTGGCGATCGACCCATGCTGCCACGTTGAGCCCGGGTTCGAAGTTTGCCGAGATTGAGGTGGTGCTCATGGTTTGAATCTCGGCGATCGGAATCATTCCCGCAGCGGTCTTGATTTCACCGGCGGTGATCGCTGCTTTGAGTGTGTCATCGATTGGAACAGGAACCAATCCGAGCAGGGCGCAGTAACCCATGAGCACCGCTGCGGCTATCCAGGCTTGAGCCTTTCGTGTTGTATAGAGGTAGAGAATGGAACAACCCAGATAGACAATGGCAATTCGATGTAGAACACCGACCCAACGCATCGATTCCCATGAGAGGGTCCCTTGAGATGACAAATGAAAGACTTTGAGCCCGAGTCCAATCCCTAGCAGCGTGAGAGAGCGGGTGATTGCTTTGCGCAAAAGTTCCGATTTCGAAATGGCATTGGAAAGTCGATTTTCAAAGGCGAGAGGGATGGAGACTCCGACGATAAAGAGAAAAAACGGAAAGACCCAATCCGTTGGCGTGAGGCCGTGCCACGCCGCGTGCCTGAGGGGCGCATAAATATGGCTCCACGAACCTGGATCGTTGACCAGGATCATCCC
>CAJXVR010000465.1 GCA_913061285.1 uncultured Verrucomicrobiota bacterium
TGGGCTCGGAGATGTGTATAAGAGACAGGGGCGGCGGAACGCGTTCTCCCAGAATCTGCTCGAGCACCCACACCCCTCGCCGAACAGGACTGGTTCGGTTGGGGAACGAGGTTGCCGCCAGCGTGGCCGACATACCAAGGATGCCGCCCCGGTTAAGGTTCTCCAATTTGACTCGGCGCATCCTGTTACCCTGAACGGTTTGCTCGACGTCGTACAACTTGGCCAGCGGTTCATTCAGGAAGGTATAATCGCTGTCCACGAAGCGGATGACAGGCAAATTCTCACGGACGATACTTTCGAAAAACAGGCGGGGTTCATTCATCATCGCTTCCCGTAGCATTGTCGTCATCTGAGGAAACAGTTCCGGGTCGAAAACCTGGTGTTCCAAATCATTCACCCGCAACCACTGGGCACCGAATCCGTCGAACAGAGCGCGCGATCGGGGGTGCATCAAGAGTCGCTCCACCTGCCCCCTTAGCGTCTCGAGCTTGTGCAATTGGCCCGCGTCGGCCAGGGCAGACAGCTCGGTATCGGGCGGTGCGGACCACAACAAATAGGATAGACGCGCGGCCAACTGGTGATCGTCCAAGCGGACAATCGGTTCGTCTGGATCAATCTCTCCAGACGGCATGATGAAAAGAAACTGCGGCGAGACAAGGACCCCTTTGAGCATCATGGCCAACGACGCCTGATAATCCAGCTCGTTCTCGCGAGCAAGATCGAAGATATCCACGAGAACGTCCAGCTCAGACTCGGTCGGCGGGCGCCGATAGGCATCGCGAGCCAAGGAGCCCGCAACCCGACGCGCCGCCTCGCGAAGATCGGCGCCCTCCGCAGGCAGCTCCCCAAAGAGCCGCTTCTGGACCGCAGTCACCTCCTTGCCGTCCGGCGTCACAATTTGTTCAACAACCTGATTAGCGACCTCGAGGAATAGCTCCGATTGCATCGGAGAGACCGAATTGAGGTACCCTTCTCCCAGGACTTCGTCTGGAAGATTGTCGGCGATCGAAGTGTCCACCTGGTAGAGATCCTGCAGCGTGTTGGCGTATTCGACTTTCGATAGCCGGCGAATCACGAACGGGCCGGGATTCCTTGGACTCAGGTACTTGAGCTTACCGATCCACTCAATGAACTGAAGCCGCTCCTCGTCGGTGGGTTGCTTCGCCGCGTCTTCCGGAGGCATGTCGTGCACCTTGACGTTCGCGACTGCCTTCTTCCAATGCACGAACGCAGCGCCGCGACCGGGCGCCTTCAGGTCCACCTCGAGATTAACGTTTGCCTTCGCGCGGCCACCACCGTGGCACCTCTTGCAGTAAGTTTTGACGAAGGGCGACACCTTCTCCTCGAAGGTCTTCTTAGCGTCGGCCCGAAGGGCCGCCTCATCCGCTCCCATCTCATCGGTCTCCGCCAGACAATACGAGATCAGCGACAAGATCAGAGCACAGCCCAAGACCGCGGTCTTCGAGGTTACAGTCCAGATAATGCGTGATGGCTGCATTGCTATGATCAAAGCACGACTGCCGGAAGAATGAAAAGAAAAGAACGCCCCAAGATCTCAGTCAAGAGAAACACGATCGACAAGATATTTTGGGTCGACACCAAGAAATGAGAATCTCTGAATCTGCAATACGACTTCCTCGGATAGCCTCTTTCATCAGCGCCTGCAGGCCATGAGCTGGAACCGTAGATCCATCCACCCACCGAATCTCTTCCCTTCCCCCGATGCCCTCATTTAGAGTTTCAGTAGTCGAGTCGCGAGAGAGTTCAGTAGAGATCGATCTTGTTAAGAAAGGGATGCAACCGATGGGCACGGATGAACGTGACGGCCTTCTTGATCCAGCTCTGATCGCCCCCCACTCGAGTCATCCGTAATTAGAACTCTCAGCGCGAAAAAGTATACTCGTAGGCCACGCTACCGTCGACGTTGTGATGCCTCATTGTCAATTGATCCCTGTCCTCCCCGGGATTGATTTCACCACTGAGGAATCCTCCAATAATGGCAAGGTATTGATGTTCTTCGGTTCTCAATTCCATCCTAAACCCTCCCGCATGAGCTTTTGAAGTGGCCCCCGACGAAAACTCATGTAAGCCAGTCTGATCGTCGATACTATGATACTGCCAGTGTCGGTCTCCGCTTATGACAATGACATTATTGGCTGAGCAAAACTTTCGAATCTCATCCCCTTCGTAGGTCCAATTGGAATTTGAATGATTGTCGCGCTTGTTCACCCGGTCCGGCCCCACGATGGGTGTCGGTGAAAACAGTATTTTAAAGGGCGCATCCGAGGCGAGAACCTCCTTCTTAAACCAAGCCTTCTGCTCGGCACCCCAAATACTCTTTTTCTCGCTGTCAGGCATGTTGTTGGGACTCCGGTAGTCCCGGCCTTCGACGATCCAAAACTGCAGATCCTTACTCCATCGCCGACTACGATAGGTTAACTCCCCCATTGGAGCTTGCTCACGGAAAATCGATAGCCCTTTGTTCCAGGTAAGTTTACCAACCCGCATGCCAGGTGCACTGTCGTTCGTCACCGTGTCGTGGTCGTCTTTGATGAAGAAACTTGGCACCTGCGTGTGAAACTTCACGACATCCGAACAACCATACCATCGGTTCCAATGGAAACGGGCCAACTCCGGCGTCCGGGCATCGACGTCTCCTCCCGCGCTTCGCTTATCATAGTAGACGATATCGCCAAGGTGGACAAAAAACGCCGGGTTCAAGTCCTGCATATGATCGTAAATCTGAAGACCGGCCGTTCCCTTGTCTCGCGTTTTCCAACTCTGACAAGTCGAGACGACAAAACGCAAGAGCTCGCTCTCCGTATCACCCGGGGCCGTTCGAAACGATCCGGCAAGCGTTTGACCTGCCTCACCACGATTCGATTGGCTTTCGAGTTGGAGAACATAACCTTGCCTCGGTTGGAGATGCTTAAGGACGATCTGTTTTGTAAAATCTCGCTTGGAGTCGACTTGTAGCCAAGCAGTCTGATTCTTTTCGTCCGGCTCACCTTCAGGCCACCAGCTGAGTCGGACGTTTCCCTCCATTCCCAACAAGCTTCCCTCCATGTCAGCCATTGTTGCATCGACCGGAAATTGCTTCTCCCCGAGCTTCCCAACATCGAAATCACGATCTTCGACACCGAGCCATTTCAGCCCTTTCCAATTCGGCTCGATTCGCTCCGTCAAGCGCAACCAAACGATCGTTGAGTCGCTGGTCGTTTCACCGATCTTAATACCATTGCCAAAGTAAGGTTGGGCAACAGCAAATATCGATGTTAGGAGTGAGAGGATTAGGAAGGTAAGACGCATCATCAGTCGGTTCAGGTTGTACCAATCGAGTAAAAGGGACATCGAAGCGACTGGCAATTCTAACCTTCAAGGGCGATAGCAGCCTGATCGAGGTTGATGGAATTTCGCCAACCGACATGTGTCTCATCTACAACGGCCGAGCCGGAAGAAACCTTGAGAATCAACTGGGGCCAACCCTCTCAAAGCTGGGAATCGAACTATCTCTTCATCGAAACCGTGCATTCCAGCGGAAATCCAATACCTTAATCGCGACAACCCCCCACTCGTACAAGGGCTACGAATCTGAAGCCGTCATCATTCCTAGTGTCGACACCTTTGTTGCACCGAACGGCCAGATTCTCGCACACGCACTCTACGTCGCCATGACTCGAGCACGGTCGCTCCTTGCCGTCTACGGAACTCAAGGCGGCCCTCAGGCAAGCACCACGATAATCGAGGCGGTTAAACGCTGCCTTAGAACCCAGAGAAGCCGACCGAACATCGATCTCCAAGACGAGTCAGATCCGCCAACCGATTAACATCATGCCCCACTCTTTAGGTTCGACTCGGATCTCAATCTAAGAGAAGACCCTTCAGTCGGAATCAAGGGAAACCTTTTTGACCACGGATCACTAAGATCACACGGATTTCTCTTATTGAACGATCGTGTCGTGGGAGCGTTTTGTCGGGCAAGAATCGGAAAGCTGTCTTACTCTTCCGTCAACACAACCTGCAACCGGAAGAAACCCGATCCTGAGTCGTTCGCCACATGGATTTTTGTGGTCCCGTCCCCGACAATGCCCTCGAATTCGGACACCGGTGTCCAGTCCTCTCCAAGGGTGTCAAGAGTCTCCAGTGTATAGAATCGGACTAAGCCCTCGTACCCGGGGCCTTCCGCAGCGAGGGCGACAAAAGAAACGGCCGGCGTGCCGAAGATGACGGCTGCTTCCAGGGCAACTCGATCATTTGCGTCGTTTGGATCGGAGCCTGCTTCGAATTCCTCAAGTGCGTTCAATCTATCCCCATCGCGATCGTCCAATGGGGAGACGCCGATCTCGCCGAAATGAAAAGCCTCCCAGTCGTCGGGCAGACCGTTGTTGACATTGGGATTGCCATTGTTGGGGCCGGGATCGCCAATGACGAAATGGATCTCCTCTAGGTGACCTCGATCCGGCACGTCTATGGGCTGTCTCTTATACACATCTGACGCTGCCGACGAGCGATCTAGTGTAGA
>CAJXVR010000466.1 GCA_913061285.1 uncultured Verrucomicrobiota bacterium
GGCAGCGTCAGATGTGTATAAGAGACAGACCCAAGGCCGTCCCAGGCCCGCCAATGATCTCGACGGGCTCAAACTGGGGATCAAAAACCTGAATTCGACTATTCCCAAACTCACAAACAAACTGGAATCCATCCTTATCGATTTTGACATCATAAGGATAGCTCAATTCTCCCAAACCTGAACCTGGCTTGCCATAGGCCCTAAGGGGACTTCCCGCGTCGTCAAAAACTTGAACGCGATGGTTGCAGGAATCCGCCACGAACAACCGATTCTCTGCATCCATGCCAATGCCTTCGGCACGGTTTAGTTCTCCAGCCTCTTTTCCAGCGCTTCCAAAGGTCTGCACGAAGTGCTTCCCCTCAGGCGAGAAGCGCTGTACCCGTTCTACCCGTTGAAATTCCGTCACGAACAAATCACCTGAAGAATGACAAACGACGGCGCGAGGAAACGCCAATTGGCCCGGCTCGGCACCGAACACGCCCCACTGCAACCTCAGCTCTCCCTCAGGAGTAAAGTGATTCACCCGTGCATAATGAGGTTCCACCACAATGATTCGGCCTATCGAGTCGATCCCCATACCTTTAGGGCGCCCTCGCTCCGTTTCCGGCATTTGCCAGAATCCTAAATACTCGCCGTCGGATCGAAAACGCTGAACCCGTCCCGTCATATCCACCGCAAACACATCGCCATTCCGCGAGACCGTTACCGAGCGCGGCTTGTTAAACTGGGCCACGCCCGTCCCCTTGAAACCAACGGATTCAACGCCATCAAAAAAGCGACTTTCTAAACTTGGCGCAGGAGAATCTGCTTGATCACACGCCGTCGTGCTCAATAGAGAAACGATCACAACAGCGGGAACCCAACGGCGGCGCGCTGCCGAAAACGACAAACTGTGCCATAGAGCCCAGACTCCCCACGGAGCGAGCCCCATCAATATCAACAACAGGCATGAGGCATTGATCTGACTATTGTGGCCATAGTGAAGAAGGTTAAACACCCGAAGGCCCAACGTTTCGAGACCTGGTGGGATCATGAATATCAACACCTCTACCTCCCAAAGACAAAGCACATAGACCAACCACCAAACCGCAAGCAGGGCCCCCTTGGAGTGAGGCCAAAGACAGCGTTTGAATCGCTGCCACCATCCAAGCCCCTCGAGTTGAGCCAATTCAACAAGTCGCTGATCTGCCCCTCCGAAGGCAAGCCCCACGCCACTCACACCCATCCCCAAGAAACGCAGACTGAGGCCGAGTCCCACAGCAATCCACCCAAGATCCACACCGAGCGAATAGACCCAATTATTGACAGACGCCAAATAAGCCCCCAGCAACGTCCCTGGCAAAATCAGAAAGGCCCAAGAGTATCTCGCCGCTCGAAACCGCTGCAACCATCCTCCCACGACAACGACTCCCGTCGCGGTCAACATTGCAAAGAAGATCGAATTTCCCAGAGCACTGAAACTAGCTTGAAAGGTCGGAACCAAATCCACCCAGGTCGCACTCGAAAACAACAAGAATGAGATCGGCAATCCCACACCCACACCCAAAACAACAAGGCAAAGCGCGATCGAAAGAGCAAGCACTCCCCCGCCGAGCCGCTCACGGACCATCCAAGGGGAAAAGCATGCACCCAGTGAGTTCCGGCCCAAGCTCATCGGCCTGATAAAACAGCACATTCCCAAGGCCATCCCCATCAAGGGTAGAGCGAGCCAGGTCACGCCTCCCAATTCAAGACGAGTACTAAACCGCACAAGAATTTCCTCCGCCAAGACTCTCACCTGAAGGATCCCGGGTACCGCCAGATTGTTGACGGCCAGACCAAACACAAACACTGCCCCCCAGGTCAGGGGGCGCTTGAGTTGCGTTCCGAGCAATCGCAGAAAAACACACCCGCTAGCAAAAGGATCGAACGCAATGACCGTCCGCAAGATCGTTTGGCGGCGGGTCAACAGGAAGAAAAATGATAGCGGCCAGAGCAACATGGAGAGAAGCATGATCGCTCCCGGAAGTGTGTAGAGCCAAGTATCGGCTCCCGCGCCCACCACCCCCTTCCCGCCAAAGAATTCCATCCATACAGCGATCGAAAGGAACTGTGGCAGAAGGAGATTGGTTCCCGCCAGAACAGAGAGGACGCTCGCCACCCGAGGAGGCACAATCAACGAAACAACAAACACACTGACGGCCGCAATCGACGCAATCATGACCGTCCCGACGCCTAGCAAGAGCGTATTCTGGAGCAAAGCCCAACTCATTCAATCGTCACCATTCACAAGGAACTACCACCTCGAAAGAAAGTGGATTCGAGCCACTGATACGCGTCGTCAAACCCTAGCAATACCTCCGACCAGACGATCATCGGCCGTGCCAGTTCATGCGCATCGGCCCCCTCTAGAGCGCCGAGCGACACCAGCTGATTAACCGTCTTCGGTCGTTGAAGAAACGCGACTAATGCCCGTCCATTCTCAGGATTTGGCCCTCCGGGCACGACAACGGCACTGTTTTGAATCGCTGGAAATCCCTTTCCGATCTCAAGTTGCCGTAGCGGCAAGCCATTGCGAATTCCCACCGCAATGTCGTCCGAATCCGTAAAGCCTACAGCGACCTTTCCCTGCCCCACAAGTCGAACCACAGCTGAATTCCCGTCCACGACCAAGGTATCATTAGCGAGCATTGCCTGACACCACTCTCTCCAGGCCTCCTCTCCCCATGCTGCCCGAAGCGACATCAAATGCGTGATAGTCGTACCGTATAACGGATAGGCCATCGCAATCCGACCGCGCCATTCCGACGAAGTTAGCTCACTCAGCGACGTTGGAAACTCAGCCTCAGTCACGAGATTAGTATTCACCACCAAGCGGCGGGACCGGTAACCGAAGGTCGAGATATCCTCCTCCCGAACAATCCCTTTCTGGGCCAAGCGATGCACCATGAGTTCCTCATTGCTCCAAAACACATCGCATCGTGGTCGTTGACGTTCGGCAACCAAGCGGTTCACCAAGCCCGCGGTTTTCACCGATTCAGAATCGTAAAGAGGCAGTACTTTGATTCCGGTTTCACGAGAAAAGGCTGCCAACACTTTTGACGAATAGAGTTGATCCTGTGATGTGTACACGACGACCACCTGATCCCTTGAGTCCGAGCAAGCGCTGAGAACCACTCCGATACAAATTACCAATAAGATCCGCTGCAAGCTCATCAAAACCTCACCTTCCCTTCTGCTCACACTGTCCGGCGATGGAAATACCACCACTCAAACATCAACACAGCAAGCGCCCCAAATGCAATCCACCGCCAGAACTCAAGATCGGCTCGAGACTTAAGGGTCGCTGAGAGCTGTTGTCCTCCACCCAATGAGAGCGTCGCCCGTGGCGCCGTATCACTCTCAGCCGAATCCAGCAAATTCACGGCAAAGGAGAATCCATTTTCCTCCTCCCCCACATGATAAAGGCCCCGTTTCAAGGTATTTCCATAGACGATATTGCGAGAACCGGGAACAAGATCGACGCTTTCCCGTTCTCCCCCGGGGCGGGTCACGGAAACCGATTCCTGTTCCGACTCAAATCCCACCTGAACTGGTTTACCCGTTTGAACATTAAGCCCGTCACTCCGAGAGAGCGCCGGATTGAGCCACTGCACGGCATTCGCCATGAACATGGGAAAGGACACACGAAGAGGCCACGTAGATCGAACCGTATCAAAGCCAATCCACAACCGGCGTTGCCCGCCCTGCTCGCCAGCAATGATCAAGGGGGATTGCCCGGATTCCACTAAGCTCTCTCCCCAAAATGGAGAGCGAACAGCTAGGGCCTCGGCAATTTCCACGTCATCAAAACTAACGAATCGAAGTAGGGGGTGAGCACTCTTCCAATCCACAATCGCCGGTGCGTCGACCGGTTCCCAACTGGCAAACCAATTCGTGTGCACCGTATTAATGACCATGACGTTTTTCTCCGGCCAGGTCAGTGGTTGGATATTATCAAGGAAGGTTATGTCATAATCTGCAGCATCGATCGAGATGTCATCAGTGATCGATAGTTCCAAATCCCCCGCAGCTCGAAGAGCTTTCTCCAGAAAGCGATTGCCGGAGGTGTAGAGCAAGCCTTTAGCTGGCTGCGGCAACAAACTGACCACATCAACACGATTATCTACGGCAAGATCATCCTCGACATCGAGTTGCAGCGAAAACACCCCATTCGTATTCTGTTGGGCGATGAATGCCAAAGAGCTCGTTCCCCCTCCCTCCAAGGTGACAGCCCGCGACTCGATCATCCGCTCTTCGAATCTCAACTCAGCGATCAAGCGAAATTGGTTTGTCGAGAAATTGACGATGTTGGAGAAAATCGCCCGGGAAGAAGGCTCTTCTGGGTTGGGCCTCACATCCATCGAAACGAGCCCCACATTGTTACCTGTCTCTTATACACATCTGACGCTGCCGACGAGCGATCTAGTGTAGA
>CAJXVR010000467.1 GCA_913061285.1 uncultured Verrucomicrobiota bacterium
TCTACACTAGATCGCTCGTCGGCAGCGTCAGATGTGTATAAGAGACAGAACATGAGCACAGTCACGCTTTCGAATGCTGGCCCAGATGATGTGTTGGGGACAGCGGACGATAAGACGATCGAGGCCGAAGACCTCGAATATTTTGAAAACTCCAATTCTGCACTCTTGCTGTTCAGTGAAAAACTGGCGCCCGGTTTGTATCAAGCACAGATCGAAAGAGAAGTGACGGATCTTTCAGGTCTGTCCTTAGCTGAAGATTTCCGGTGGCGTTTCAGGGTTTTTGCTGCAGACGATGCCGATAACGATGGTGTCCCGGATGAACTTGAGGCCATCCTTGGGCTCGACCCTCTGAATCGCGATACGGACGGAGATGGTGTGTTGGATGGTTTCGAGGACTTCGATATGGACGGACTAGCCAACCTTGGAGAAGTGATCTTAGAGACAGATCCGACGGTGGCAGATAGCGATGGAAACGGGATTCTCGATGGAGATGAAGATCGGGATGCGGATGGACTCAATGATCAGCAGGAAATATTAGCTCGAACCAATCCCCGTTCTGTTGATTCTGATTTGGATGGTTGGCCTGATCAAGATGAGTTGACTCTGGGGGGGGATCCCTTGGATCCTCGAAAACGCCCCCCACTTTTCTTTCTAGCCCAAGCCCCTATCGCCGCCGTTCTCCCTGGATTTGGGGCCGAGTCAGGTGTGACGTTTGGGCTAAGCATCGCCTCTCCGCCTGTCGCAGCGGTGCTGCCGAAATTCGGTGAAGGGTCGGGTGTTGAATTTGGTGTGACGATTGCCATCCCTCCTGTGACAGCCGTCTTACCTGGATTTAGTGATGCGGCTGAGTTTCAATTTGGAATAAGCATTGCCACACCTCCGGTGGCGGCAGTCTTGCCGGGCTTTGATGAGTCGGCGGAACTGGAGCTTGGCCTGACAATTGGACAACCACCCGTGAAGGTAAGAATCAATACTCAATAGCTTTACTGATCTACTGACTTCAATCGAACTGAGAAGACAATGAATGCGCGAACTAAAAATAGATTACGAGCCCCCGGGACTATGAAGGTCGGGGTGGTGCTGATCGCGATGATCCTTTCTGGGGGGAATCTGATGGCACAATTTAGTGCCGGAAGTGACGGCTCGGATGGGGCTCTGTCCATCACTGTCGATACGGTTCTTGATCTACCGATGGATGGTATTTTCAATCATACAACGATCACGATTGCAGAGGGGGCAACCTTACGATTTAACCGGAATGCTAGGAATACTCCGGTCTATCTTCTTGCCTCCGAGGATGTTCTGATCAACGGGGCGATTGATGTCTCGGGTGGTATCGCGAATCAAACTAATGGAGGTCTAGGTGGACCGGGCGGATTTAACGGGGGGCAACCGGGGCTCAACGAATTTCCTCCCGGAGCAGGGCTAGGGCCGGGAGGCGGATTAGGGGGGGAGGCGAATCGAGATGGAGCGGGGCCAGGTGCCTATCTCAATTCCGGAACCAATTCGCGTTCCGTGAACGCACAGAATGGGACTCCGTATGGCACGCCTCTCTTAATTCCCATGGTCGGCGGTTCTGGTGGAGGGGGAAGTGAAGGAAGCCCTGGATTCGGCGGTGGCGGCGGCGGTGGCGGCTTGCTGATCGCATCCGATACCTTAATCGAGGTTGGGGAGACAGGCCGGCTTTTATCTCGGGGAGGGAGCGATGGCGACAATAACTTTACCTTCGATCCGAAACACGGTGGCAGTGGGGGGGGAATCCGATTGGTTTCACCGATAGTAAGAGGAACCGGAACCATTGATGTAACGGCAAATCCTGTGAACATTGCCGGTGACGGACGAATTCGTGTTGATGCGGTTGATCGACGTCAATTGAATCTAACCTTCACTCCCATTCGCTCTGTTTCGGTAGGCGTGCTGATGACCGTTTTTCCACAACCGACACCGCGTCTTGATGTGCTTCAGGTTGCGGGACAAGACATTCCCGAAGGGACCGTGCCAGCCAATACCTTCATCTTGCCAGTCGGATTGCCTGCCGAGCAGACGATTCGTGTGCAGGCACGAAATTTTCAAGGACTTCTGACCGTTGTGGTTCGCTTGATTCCCGAGAACGGGAGTCCCGTTGAGTTTGAGGGACAGATCGACATGAATAGCGGCAATCCCGCAAGTTCAGATATCCCGGTCGTCTTTCCCTTGAACATTGGTGTTAATATACAGGTTTGGTCGAAGGAAGATTGAGTTGGTTAGTATTGTATTCTGAGTGCCATGAAATCGTTCTGCCTCCATTTATTTCACTTGATGGCGTTCAGTGCCATCATGACGGAATCGTTTGCGGCGGCAGGCTTAAATGTTGGGGAGCAGACAAGCTCAAGAGGTTCGATTGTCGCTATCGATGTGTTGATGCAATCTGATTCGAATGTTGCCGCTCTTCAGTTTGATCTTGTTTTCGATAATAGCCGTCTGTCTGTCCAATCGCCAAGTTTGGCGCCTTCCCAATCGACCCATCTGCTTGATTCTGAAATCATTGCTCCAGGGCGATTGCGTGTTGCGGTGTTTTCACCCTTGAGTTCTCCTTTAAGCAATGGTCGCTTGGCCACGATTCCCTTTAAAGTAGGCTCTAACGTTAACCCAGGGGAACTCCACCTAGTGCTTGAAGCGAACGAGGTGATTCTTTCAACACCAGCAGGACGTTCCATCGACGATCCTGCGTTGAACAATGGGGCAATCCTTGTCGAGCCTGGACAGGGCGTCGTTCGAATTGGTGGACGTATTCGCTATTTTGGTGGTTCTCGTGAGGCGCTATCGGGGGTGAGGCTTCGTTTGATAGGGGATGATATCGCGGAGTTAACTTCTGACGATGCAGGGAGCTATGAGTTTGATGCTCTAGGAGGCGTTGACTACGTTTTGAACGCGGCCATGCTTGATTCTGGGGCGACTCGAGTCGGTGTTGATGTGTCGGATCTGTTTCAAATCCGAAAACATATTGAGTTGATTGATAATCTTGAGAATCCCTTGGGGGTGCTCGCTGGAGACGTCGATCGAAGTCGGACTCTTGATCTGGTCGATTTAGAAATGATTCGAGGAGTGATTCTGGGGCGGCAGGATAGATTTATCGATTCGAACGGAAACGCTCAGGCCGGTTTCGAATTCGTCTCTTCCGATATTCGTTTTTCTGATCCCAGAGATCCATGGCTGCAACTCGCAGGCGCCAATCGGATCGGACAGCGTTCGATTTCGGATGTCACTTCAAATCGATTCAATCAGGATTTTTCCGGATTGAGACTTGGAGACGTGAATGGCGACTGGGTGAATTCTAAATCAGATGAGGATTTGCTGTTGATTAGAGATCGGCTCGGGAGCGCTGTTGAACTTCAGGTGGATTCTGAATTTGCGACCAGGAACGAAATCGTGAGGGTGCCGATTAGCGCGCGGGGTCTCGGTGATCTTGTCGCGTTCCAATTTGCAGTTCGTTGGAACCCGGAGGTGTTGGATTTCGATGGGATCGAAACGGATCAGCTCCTCGGTTTTAACGCTGAAGAACAATCGCATCTTGTCGAGCCAGGGCATCTCGTCGTCGTTTGGGATGATCCAGAGGCTTTGGGTGTTTCTGAAGCGGCGATGGCCCCTTTGTTGTCCCTTCGCTTTCGGGGAGTCGGCGATGTTGGAGCCACGACACTGATTTCCGTCGAGGACGGTGCCGTTGAGCCGATCATTCTCGGCGCCTCGGTTCGCTCCAGACCGGGTTTGGTTCCTGGTATTGTCGTCTTGCTTGAGAGCGAATCGATTCCTTCGAATCGCTCGACTGGACGAACCATGTTGTTCGACTACGGAATTGACGGCACAACTCGCCTTTGGGCATCCGGAATCGACGGCGAACGGTATATGTTAGAGGCAGCCAATCGGGTTGATGAGCCGATCTGGGAGCTAATCGACGAGCAAACGGCGGACGGAAGTATTATTTCCTTTACTGATTCCAATAACTCCGAGCTTCAACAGCGATACTACCGAATCATACGCATTGCCGAAGAGGGTTCACGTTAAGCCAGACGGGCGGTAGCGTAGACCGAGGGAGTGACGTGGCGTCGATTCAGGACCACGTATTAGCAAGGCATGAGCGCTCCCGTTGACCGGGACGATTCATGACCTGAGCTTATTCTCGAATCGCTTGGAAGAAACCCTGCTCAGATTGTATCTCGGCTGTGGCGGCAGGGATCATGAGTTCGTTTGTTCCTTGGCGCGCCACGTCGGTGATGGTTTGGAATGGAGATTGGAGGTCAGAGGTGTAGTTGAGGCTAACACCATCATTGCTATCTGAAAGCGTCAGAATGAGGTTGCCAGTTGCATCAAAATGAATGGTGGTGATACTTAGGGATCCCGCGATTGGCGGGGTTGGTGTGCTTATCTGTCTCTTATACACATCTCCGAGCCCACGAGACCTCTCTACATCTCGTA
>CAJXVR010000468.1 GCA_913061285.1 uncultured Verrucomicrobiota bacterium
GCAGCGTCAGATGTGTATAAGAGACAGACCGAGACAAGGATAGTTGCTGTCACGAGGCGGGATCCATCACCTTTGGACCCGACGGTTGTTTGTTTATTTCTGCCGGTGACAATACGAATCCTTTCGGAGACTCGAAGGGCTACGCCCCCATTGATGAACGTGAAGGCCGGGCCGCGTTTGATGCCCAGAAATCTTCGGGAAATACGATGGATCTGCGTGGTGGTGTGATTCGGGTCCGCCCTAAGGTTGAGGGAGGTTATGAAATTCCTGAGGGAAATCTCTTTCCCGAGCGGGATGCGGAAGCAGGATTGCCCGAGATCTATGGTCGACCAGAGATTTATATCATGGGCTGTCGCAACCCCTGGCGGATCTCCGTTGATCAGAAAACGGGATTTCTCTATTGGGGGGACGTAGGGCCAGATGCGGGACGAGATTTGAAGGGACGAGGCGCCCGAGGTTACGATGAGGTCAATCAAGCGCGCCGGGCTGGTTTCTTTGGCTGGCCTTACTTCATCGGGAACAATCGCCCTTATTATGATTGGGATTATGAGTCGAATTCCACGGGCCCGATCTATGAGGTATCTCGGCCGGTGAATCGATCGCCGAACAATACTGGGAGTCAGGTCTTGCCTCCGGCTCAAGCGGCTTGGATTTACTACCCGGCTGCGAAGTCCGAGGCGTTTCCCGTTCTGAACTCGGGAGGGCGAACTGCCTGTGCCGGTCCGGTTTACCACTATGACGACTACCCAGATTCACCACGAAAGCTCCCAAGGTATTATGACAATTGCTTGTTCATCTACGAGTGGAGTCGGCATTGGATCATGGCAGTGCATCTAGACGACGATTCGAATCAGATCAGGATCGAACCGTTCCTGGAGCAACACTCTCTCAAGCGGCCGGTTGATATGAAGTTTGGGCGCGATGGGGAACTCTATGTTCTGGAATACGGGGACACCTGGGGCTTCAATGATGATTCGAGACTGCTTCGAGTCGACTACAACCGTGGGAATCGTGCGCCCGTGGCCAAGATTTCGGCGGCGGGCAATATTGGTCCGTCGCCGCTGAAAGTGACCTTTTCGAGTGAAGGAACGACGGATCTCGACCAGAACGACACGCTTCAATACGAGTGGCGGACCGAGGCGGGCGGTGCAGTGGTGTCCACCGAGGCGCATCCGTCTCTCACTTTTGAAGATGATGGCATCTACAATGTCGAATTGACGGTCTTCGATTCAAAGGGTGCGAAGAGTGTTGTCAGGACGCCAACCCTCGTCGGAAATAGTCTCCCGGAACTGTCTTTTGAGTATCCGAAGGAAGGGGGCATTTTCCAATGGGACAAGGAGCTGAGTTTCAAAGTTGCTGGCTTTGATCTGGAAGATGATGAGTCGATGGGCAAGATCACCGTTCAAGGGGGAAAGCCGCAGGCAGACAATCCCAGTGATCGCGATCCGATCGGCTTAAAACTGATGCGAGGTAGCGACTGCTTCAATTGTCATGCCCTTGGTCACAAGATTGTCGGCCCTTCGATTTTCGATATTGCCGAGCGTTATCGGGGGGATGCCGAGGCCTTGGATCGCGCAGCCCAACGAGTGATCGATGGATCGGCCACGGTGTGGAGTGAAGTGCCGATGTTGCCTCATCCTCAGCATACCATTGTCGAAGCCCGGCAAATGGTGGCCTGGATCCTTAGTCAAGAGGCGGGAGATTCCGCCATGGCACTCGTCGATCCGTATGTCGAGAGTAGCCTTAAGATCGGGGAACGGCCGGCGGCCAACGCTCCGGAGACGTTCGTTCTTACTGCAAGTTACACCGATGGTGGATCCGATCCGATTGGTCCCTTGACGACGACCGTTTCGGTCGCCTTGCGAGGGGCAAGAATTGAAGCGGAACGCGCCCTGGAACGAGACAATGTCCGAGTCTTTCGAAACAAAGACGGCAAGGATCAACGGCACCTTGGTTCAACGAACAATGGAGCGTGGGCTCGCTACGGTATCGTGAATCTCCGCGGCATCGGAGAAGTGACCTGCCGTGCCAGTAGCGGCAACGCTGGGGGATTGATCCAATTTCGCCGGGATTCGAACGATGGCGAGCTCTTGGGACAAGTTGAAGTGGGTGGCACTGGGGATTGGGGAGCCTACCGCAACTTCGCCGGTGAAATGAAAGATCCCGGTGAATCCTTCGAACTCTTCCTAACTTTTGAAGGCGAGGATCAAATGCTGAATCTTAATTGGTTCGAGTTTGGGCCCTCCAAGTAACGGAAGGAACGCCTCTCATTCTGGCTCTGCGTCTCGGTTGATTGAACGCCGTGACGCAGGCGTCTGCTGAGGGACCTAGCAAGTGCGGCGGGGTTGGATTGGGAGGAGCGTCTCGTGCCAATCATGGTCGGGCTCGTAGAGCTCTCGCTGATTCGTGAGGCCCGTTCCAATGTTTTGCCCCTCGTGATATCTCCAGTGTAATCTTCGGATTGGATCGCCCCAGCGATTACCTTCATCCTCCCGTAGAAGGAGTGCTCGTCAGTATTGTGAGCGCCGGGAAAAAACCAAGAGTTCGGCAAGGCCATTCGTCGATTGACCGTGGCTTTGACGACGCAATGGATTGGTTAGCAAGGAACCGAGAAGGACGGATCACACGTCGACCGTTTGTCGCTTGGGATTCGGTGGCGTTCTTTCGGTTTGGAGCTACGCCGTCTGAGTCTTCCTGAGACGAGCAAGGCGTTTTCCGAGAATCAGTTCAATATCGGCGCGCACGAAGCCGTATCGGGCTCCGATCCCGACGATCGTCGCCTTCTCGTTGTCGTTGACGGTGCCGTCGGCCAGCGCGATGTCTGCCAGGGCCTCGAGCCATGCCCGACCTGCGGTGGGCTCGGTGGGGGTCGAAGCGTCAAGTTCACCCCGCATTCCAGTGGCAATAAGGCCATCCACCATCGCTTGGGGGATCCCATTTTTTTCAGCAAACTGTTGGACGGCTGTTCGCTCGTTGGTGCTTATCTCACCGTCGGCGGCGAGCACGACGATCATGCCGGCCAGGAGGTCCATCTCGCTGAGTGAGGTTTGAAATTGCTCTTGAAATGAGAGGGCCGGTGCTTCGTGTGCTTCAGAGACGGGTGTTGCTGCGCTGAGTCGGCCTAACCACGCCAGCGCTTCCGGTGACCCGTGAAGGTGATTCTCTGCGAGCACCCAATCGTGCTGACCTGTATTTAGAGTTTCGCCACAATAGTTGCATGCGTGTGAGCTGAGGTCGCTTTCTGGAGCGCCACAGTTTCCACAGTGAGCGGAATCGAGGGCATGATGAGTTCGAGTCTGGCTATTTCGATGTCGAATGAGGATGAAGTAGCTTTGCCGTCGGGCCCAGCGCCCATAGGATTTCTCTTGATTGTCTGGCCCGAGGCGGGCGCCGGTACCGGCCCATTTGATGCGCACAAGGGCACAATCGTGTTCGGCTTGGCTGATGGCGCCGAGAAAGTCGACGGCGCCGACGGAACAATCAACGTAGGCGTCTCGAGTATGGTCGGAGCCAACCTGCAAGGCATGCGTTTGGAACCATTGGGTGTAGGTTTCAGTGGCCACCTTGGCAAGCGGCTTTGCCTTGCCGATCCGGGAGGCCATCGCCAATCGCCAGTAAATAACTGAGGCTCTATCTTCGATGTGCTGAACGTTGATGGCTGGATCCCGCTGGCGCAATCGGCGAAGGGTATGTTCGTCGTGAGTCTTGCCGGGTTGCCACTCGCAGGCCTGGGTAATCTCTGCCAGAACCCAATCGTACTCGCCACTCCGAATAATGGCGTCACAGGCGCTGCAGTGGCCACTTTGGGTGAGCTGAATTGGGGCCGAACAATTGGGGCACTCGCCTTCGATCAAGCCACTTCGATCTGTGGATTGCGTGCCTTGGCGGCGGACAAAGGACCAAAATTCTGTGAAACTGCTACTCGTGCGGTTGCCCGATACGAAACTTCCGTCTGCCAACGAAACACGGTAGTCGACAGCTGATGCCGTGACTTCGATCGTCATGGTGTCGAAAACCTGCCCGATCTCGTAACCAGCCAGACGTGTCTTTCGAATGCGGATCGAGTCCATGTGGTCGCGATACCCGCGATCTTGCTGTTCTTTGATTTGTAAGGTGAATCGTTCAAGGATGCCGTCGGACACAAAGTGCTGAACGGAATGGAGTTGCTGGTGTTGCCAGGCGTTTTGGATATTGAGGAATGCCCGCTCGAAGCGATTCTGGAATCGCTCCCAATGGAACGCGGGGTCCTCTTGGCGAATTTGTTGCAGATTTGATTCGTGATCCCGATTACTCGTGGCGTTTTTGTGTCGGTGATCATCACCCATCCAGCCGGGCTGAGAACGGAGTGGTCGTTGTCTGTTCTCGTAGTAGGCGGCAATGCCTATGAGGAGCATGATGACGAGGAAGACAACGATTTGTTGGGGGCCAAGTTCACCGGTCTGTCC
>CAJXVR010000469.1 GCA_913061285.1 uncultured Verrucomicrobiota bacterium
ACGAGATGTAGAGAGGTCTCGTGGGCTCGGAGATGTGTATAAGAGACAGAATCTAGGTCGAGTGTATGGCGCTCAATGGTGTGATTGGCAGACCAGTGATGGCCGCTCGATACATCAAATCGACCGTGTCATTGAGGAAATCAAGAGAAATCCTGACAGTCGGCGGCTTATGGTATCCGCTTGGAATGTTGGGGAGATCGAGACGATGGCCTTGCCGCCGTGCCATGCGCTGTTTCAGTTTTTTGTTCAGGAGGGGGAATTGAGTTGCCAGCTCTATCAACGAAGCGCCGATCTGTTTCTGGGTGTGCCTTTCAATATCGCATCCTACGCCTTGTTGACGCTCATGGTTGCTCAGGTCTGTGGGCTACGTCCGGGGACCTTCGTTCATACCTTTGGAGACTTGCACCTCTACTCAAATCATCTCGATCAGGCGCGATTACAACTCGAACGGGAGCCGCGACCGTTACCCCAGATGAAATTGAATCCGAAGATTAACGATATCCATGACTTCGTATTCGAAGACTTCAGTTTGACGGGCTATGAGCCTCATCCTCACATTAAGGCACCGGTAGCTGTATGAGTGAACCGATCTCAAGGGTGGGAAGCTTTCAAGCGATCGCTGCCATGGCCGCGAACCGTGTGATCGGTAGGGGGAATCAGATCCCTTGGCATCTCCCGGAAGATTTTAGGTGGTTTAAGCAGAAAACGATGGGGCATGACTTGGTTATGGGACGAAAGACATTTGAGTCCATCGGTCGGCCACTTCCTGGTCGGAAGACGATCGTGCTCAGTCGAAGTGGGTTTTCTTATCCCGGGGTTGAGACGAGGTCTGATTTGTCGGAGCTACCGGGAGCCACTGATAGAACGCGGTTTATTTGTGGTGGTGCAGAAATCTATCAATTGGCCTTGCCGCTTTGCACGGACCTCTTTCTCACGCGGGTGAAGAAAACGGTTGAGGGAGATCGTTTTTTTCCTGCTTTTGAGGATTCCTTTGATCTCAAAGACATCATTCAAGAGAACGCCGATTTCTTGATCGAGCACTACTCCCGCCGCAATCTGTGATTGCGAGAATCGATTGGCGGTGACACCGCAAAAGGGACTGGACCAGATTGAGCTTTGGTTTCGGCCCCTGGACGCCTAGATTCCGCACTTCGTAGACGATGTCTAATACGTTAAAATCAAGTGGTGCCATGGGCTTGGCCACGATGTTGAGTCGGGTCCTTGGAATGTTCCGAGTGATGGTTTATGCGCGCTTCATGGGCGATTCGATGGTCGCGAGCGCCTTCTATTTTGCCTTTCAGGTTCCCAATCTTTTTCGACGTTTGCTAGGGGAAGGAGCGCTTTCGGCGGCTTTGGTACCGATCCTTAAGGAGAAAGAAGTTAATGAGGGCGAGAGGCAGATGTGGGATACGGCGAATGCGGCTCTTTCGATGTTGGTGTGTATTTGTGCGCTTGCCGTCACGCTGATCATCGCTGCGTGCAGTGGCTTGCTTTGGTATGGGGGGTGGACGCTTCAGACAATTCTCTTTCTCGAGTTGCTTCGTGTGATGTCTCCATACGTTTTGATGGTTTGTGCGGCAGCCGTCTTGATGGGAATGTGCAATGCCCGGGGGCTCTTCTTTATTCCTGCATTGGGAGCGACGATGCTCAACATTGTGATGATCATAGCTGTCTTGTTTTTGGCTCCACGGATGGGGGCCGATCTCTATGATCAAGTTTTTGGACTCGCGATCGGGGTCTTGGTAGCAGGGGTGCTTCAGATGCTCTTTCAGTTACCAGTTCTGTGGAAAGAAGGCTTTCGACCCAGTTTCATTCTCCCGTGGCGCCATCCGGCAGTCAGCGAAATCATCACCCGGATGTTACCGGGAATTGTCGGAGTTGCGGCGTTTCAGATCAACGTGGTGCTGACCAATTGGATTGCGTATAGTCATGCAGGATACATTGTCGCTTCTTTCGAATATGCCGTTCGACTGATGGAACTGCCGCAAGGCGTGATTGGGGTTTCCTTAGCAACCGTTTTGCTGCCCACCTTGAGCGGTTTAGCGGCGAAGAAGAAATATCCAGAGTTTCGCGAGACCCTTAAGGAAGGCATGGGCTATGTGATATTTGCCAATCTTCCAGCATCCGTTTTGATGTTTGTTTTGGCGCAACCGATTGTTCGATTGCTTTTCGAGGGAGCTGCGTTTGATGTGGCAGCGACTTACCGATGCCAGTTTGCACTTAAGTGCCTCTTACCTGGGCTCGTCGCCTTTTCCTTGGTCAATGTTTGTGCCCGAGCGTTCTTTGCCCTTGGCGACGTCAAGACTCCGATGAGAATCAGTGTGTTTTGTCTGTTTACTAATCTCATACTGGCCTTCCAGTTGATCCCATCCTTCGAGCAGGGAGGCATGGGTATGGCGAACACTGCCTCATCGTTCCTCAATCTCGGCCTCTTAATCTATGCCCTGCGCCGGAAGTTTCACAAACTCAGCTTTGCGGATATGGCGCGTCCGATCAATTCGATGATTGCCGCGAGTATCTTAGCGGGTTTGATTGCTTGGGGTAGCCACCTAATGTTCGATGGCTGGTTGGGGCACGCCGAGATTATACCGCGAATTGTTAGCGTGTTTGCGTCTCTTTTCTTGGGGGGAAGTGCCTATTTGGTGGCAACGATCTGGCTGAACGTGCCGGCAGCCAACGATGTCATTGCGCTGGTAAAGTCCAAGCTAGACAAATCTAGCTAACCTGGGGTAATACTATGGCGTTCCTCCTAGTGAAGTGTCCGACTATTGTTGGATCATAATGAACTGATGAAAGAGCATTCTGAGGGTTTGGGCATTTGGAATCTGTTGACGTGGATGGCGATGGGGCTATTTCTTGTTGCCGGAGGGATCGTTGTCTCGCTATGGTACATGCCCGTTATCAAGAAAAATGAGGGGATGCGCCGTCAGATTATTGCTCTTGAAGATCGGATCAGCTACGAACAAGAGGTTGCTCGCCAGCTTAAGTCTTCCATTGATGCCTTGAAGACTGACCCTGAGGCGATCGAACGAATGGCTCGAGAGAAGCTGGGATATGCCAAGCCTGGCGAAACTGTGGTTCGCTTCGAACAGTCCAATGTCCCTCAAAACTAGTAATTACGAGTAAATACTAGTTGTAGCGGGGAGCGCGAGCGGAACCCTCCAGTTTCTTAGACGGTCATGATTTCCGTCTCTTTCTTCTTCATGTGAGCATCGATGTTCGCAACAAACTTGTCTGTGAGTTTTTGAACCTCTTTTTCACCATGGGATTGCTCATCTTCGGTGATCGTTCCGTCCTTCGTTTCTTTCTTGAGCGTATCGATCGCATCGCGGCGGACATGGCGCACGGCGACTCGGCCGTCCTCAGCCATCTTCTTCACTACTTTGGTGAATTCGATGCGCCGTTCTTCGCTCAATTCTGGAAGAACGATCCGCAAGAACTTCTTGTCGACCATGGGGTTGAGTCCGAGATTGGCTTTCTGGATCGCCTTGTCGATCATCCCGATGGTTCCTAGATCCCATGGTTGGATCAGGAGGCAACGAGGCTCGGGCGTCGTGATGCCTGCCATCTCTCGAATTCTCATTTGTGATCCATAGGCCTCTACCATGATGTTCTCTAGCAGCGCTGGCGACGCTTTGCCGGTTCGAATTCCGGAGAAATCATTGACCATGACTTCTTCACTTTTCTGCATCTTCTCTTCTGCTTCGAGTAGGATATCGTCGACAGGCATAGCGTTGATCGGTCTTAGGCTTAGATTTTCTCGGATCTTATGAGGTCACCAGAGTGCCAACTTTTTGGCCGATAATGACTTTTTTCAGGTTGTGTGGCTTGAAAATATCAAAAACGATGATGGGCATGTCATTGTCCATACACAAGGAAAAGGCCGTCGAATCCATCACTTTAAGCCGCTTCTGGAGGGCCTCGGAGTAGTGAATCGTTTTGTAGCGTTTCGCTTTAGGATTCTTCATAGGATCACTGTCGTAGATCCCATCGACCTTGGTGGCCTTGAGGATGACCTCAGCTCCGATCTCGTTGGCGCGAAGGGCGGCTGCTGTATCGGTAGAAAAGTAAGGGTTGCCTGTGCCCGCACCGAAAATGACAACGCGGCCTTGTTCGAGGTGGCGAACGGCCTTGCGACGGATAAAGGGCTCGGCGACTTGGGAAATCGAGATGGCTGTTTGAACTCTGGTTTCGACGCCGGTCTTTTCAAGGGCATCTTGGAGCGCCAGGGAGTTGATCACCGTCGCGAGCATTCCCATGTAGTCTCCAGTGGCCCGCTCAATCCCTTCTTTACTGCCCTGATAGCCACGAAAGATGTTGCCGCCGCCGATAACGATGACGATTTGGGCTCCGAGTTTCCTTATCTCCGCGATTTGCTTTGCGATGCCGTGGACCTGTCTCTTATACACATCTCCGAGCCCACGAGACCTCTCTACATCTCGT
>CAJXVR010000470.1 GCA_913061285.1 uncultured Verrucomicrobiota bacterium
GTATAAGAGACAGGTATCAGTCTCAAACCTTTGCTGCTCCAAGAAAATCCGGATTGGCCAGATCGGCTCCTCGTTTCTCACTGGCGAAACCGGGTCAGTGTCCGATCTAGAAATCACCGCCTTGGACATCAGGGAGCACTCTTTGATTTGTCCTCCGATCCCGGGCAGCGCACGGATATTCGAGACCGATTCCCAGAAACCTATCAGCGACTGAAGGCGGCCCAAACCCGTTGGACGGCCGCCCATATTCCAGAAACAGCACCAGCCTTCCGTCCCTTTCTTATCGGACATCCCGATTCCGAAATCACCCAAATGCCAGCACGAGATGCCAAGCAACACGGCAACATCAAACGCTCGAATCGCTTTCCAAATTGTTCGTATTTCACGAATTGGACAAGCAGTGAGGACTACATTTCTTGGGATTCCGAAGTCTTGACGGATGGTAACTATGAGGTGGAGATCTACTATGCCTGTGAGGCAAAAGACGTGGGAGCACGCATCGAACTTGAGTGGATGAATGAACAACTCCAAGCGACGATCACCGAAGCCCACACTCCTCCTCTCAGAGGCGCAGAAAACGACCGCGTCCAGCGCTCTGAATCCTACGTCAAAGCGTTCAAGCCGATGACGCTCGGAACAATCTCACTCAAAAAGGGGCGAGGCCAACTCAAGCTCAGAGCACCCAAGATTCCAGGACAAAGCGCCATCGAGTTTCGCCTGATGATGTTAAAGAGGCTCTAAATGAAGCCAACCATTGATCGGCTCCGGATCCCTAGAATCCTTCCGTTAGCCGTGGATCAGACAACAATGCGGCCAGCTAATACCTAGCCCGAACCAAAACGGATCAGCTCCAAATCTTACTCCGAATGAGTGACACCGAAATAGCTCAGCTTAAGAAAGCCGCAGCCGTTGCCCCTTGGCGCCTTTCCCTCGCAGAGCGGGTCGAAAGCCTTCCCATACAGATCGCCGTCACCGGAATCATTATCTTAAATGCGATCATTCTCGGACTTGATACCAGCGAACAAGCCCAGCAATGGTTTGGTCCGATCATCGGCATCGTTGACTCGTTCTGCCTTGCTGTTTTCGTGATCGAACTTCTTGTCAAACTCGTGGTTTACAGAAATCATTTTTGGAAGAGTGGCTGGAACATTTTCGATGCGTTGGTCATTGGAATTGCGCTGGTCCCAGGAGCGGGCCCGTGGTCAGTGCTCCGGTCGCTACGAGTACTTCGCGTCCTTCGCCTCTTCACCGTCGTGCCGCAGATGAGGCAGGTCGTCGCGGCATTCATTCACGCGATTCCAGGCCTTTCCTCGGTCATGGCCGTCATGGGGATATTTTTCTATACCGCCGCGGTCCTCGCCACGAATCTATTCGGCACCCTTCACTCTGAGTGGTTTGGGAGCGTGGGGAAAAGCCTCTACACACTCTTTCAAATAATGACGCTTGAAAGCTGGTCGATGGGAATTGTCCGCCCGGTGATGGAATCTCAGCCATGGGCCTGGGCTTTCTTTGTCCCCTTCATCGTCATTGCGACCTTTACGATCCTCAATCTTTTTATCGGGATCATCGTATCGACCATGCAAGAACTGGCCTCAATGCCAGACCCTAAGGCTCCAGCAAAGGATCTGAGTCGCGTCATCAAACGAATGGAAGACGACTTAAACGAGCTCAAGAGCCACCTAAAGCCACCAAGCGAGTAAGTCTCAGATACTAAGCATCTCCAGGGGCTCGAAGCCGTTCAACCTGCTGCTGAACCTCGAGAGGAGGTGCCGCCGTGAAACGGCTCACAACGATGGCCACAACGAAATTAATCACCATTCCCACTGTGCCGATTCCTTCCGGGCTGATCCCAAACCACCAATCTGCAGCGGTAGCACCCGAAACAAAGCCCTTAAAGTAGATAATGTAGCCCGCTGTGAACAAGATCCCCGCCAACATGCCGCCTATGGCACCCTCGCGGGTGGTTCGTTTGGTGAAAATCCCAAGAATAATAACTGGGAAGAAACTACTCGCGGCAAGGCCAAAGGCAAACGCGACAACTTGGGCCACGAATCCAGGGGGATTGATTCCAAAGTAACCAGCAATCACCACCGCACCGCCAGCGGCAAATCGGGCATACTTCAATTCCTGCCTGTCCGTCATGTTCGGGTTGAGAATTCGTTTGCCTAAGTCATGGGAAACTGAGGATGAGATAACGAGCAGCAAACCTGCCGCAGTCGAAAGCGCAGCCGCAAGTCCACCGGCAGCCACCAGCGCTACCACCCAGGCTGGCAAATTTGCAATCTCAGGGTTGGCAAGCACCATAATATCCCGATCAACATAGAGCTCATTACCGTTATCCGTAGAAACATTCTTGAGCCTTGGCTCTCCAAATGTTCCAAGCACTGCTTCACCTGAACTCGACTCCTCAAACTCTGGTTTCCCGACAAAAGGAGCCCCAGCGGCATACTGAATGAGTCCATCTCCGTTCTTATCCTGCCACGCAATTAACCCGGTCCGCTCCCAACTCTTGAACCACTGAGGCCGCTCGGCATAGGCCTTTGTATGCAAGGTCTGAATCAGGTTAACCCGTGCGAAGGTCGCGATCGCGGGAGCACAGGTGTATAGAAGACCAATGAAGAGCAAGGCCCAAAATGCGCTCCAACGCGCTGCCCTCACACTCTTAACCGTGTAAAAACGGATGATTACGTGGGGTAATCCCGCTGTCCCCACCATCAGGGCAAAGGTAATTGCGAAGACATCAATCATCGACTTGTTGCCGGGACCAAAGGCGCCCGTGTATTCAGGAAAACCCAAGTCTCGATGGATCTGATCGATCGCCTCGAGCAAATAAACGCCCGCCCGTTCCCCCGTCGTTATCGTCGAACCGAATCCGATTTGCGGAATGACATTCCCTGTCATTTGGTAAGAAATCGCAATCGCAGGGATCAAATACGCGATGATCAGCACAACGTACTGCGCCACCTGAGTGTAGGTAATCCCCTTCATTCCTCCTAGCGTGGCATAGAAAAAGACCAAAACCATACCGATGATCACACCGGTATTAATATCCACCTCAAGAAATCGCGAGAAGACCACCCCCACCCCACGCATCTGACCGGCGACATAGGTAAATGAAACGAAAATTGCACAAATCACCGCTACAAACCGAGCCACATTGGAATAATACCGGTCCCCAACAAAATCAGGCACGGTGAACTTGCCAAACTTTCTCAAATAAGGGGCCAACAACAAAGCGAGAAGCACATAACCCCCCGTCCAACCGATCAGATAAACAGACCCGGTATAGCCCATGAATGAAATCAGCCCTGCCATCGAAATAAACGACGCGGCACTCATCCAATCCGCCCCGGTGGCCATACCATTAAAAATGGCGGGCACACCCTGGCCAGCGACATAGAACCCCGCGGTACTTCTTACTCGCGTCGCAATGGCGATACCGATGTAGAGCGCAAACGAAAGGCCAACAATGAGATAGGTCCAAGTCTGAATATCCATCTCTACTTGTCCTCCTTTACACCATGTTTCCGATCAAGACGTTCCATCAAGATCGCGTAGACAAGGATCACAACAATGAAGACATAAATTGTCCCTTGCTGAGCAAACCAAAAACCCAGCGGAAATCCTCCCATCTTGATTTCGTTGAGTTTCTCAACGAAGAAGATGCTGAGCACACAACCAGCAAAGAACCAGACACTCAAGAGAACGCCCAGGATCTTAAGGTTTGATCGCCAGTATTCGGTCGTTTTCGACCCCGATTCTTGTTTCGGTTGTTGTTCCATGATTGAGCTGCGGTGGGGAGGGTTTATCAGGTGAACGCTAAGATGGCAATCCTACCCTTTGGGCGTTCAAGTCCCAGAGCTTCGTTGCTCAACGCCTCGTCAATCCGAGTCGCTCTAGACGTCGCAAGATATCAGCCTCATCGGGATATTGATCATTCTGAGCTCGCTTATCCCAAACCGTCGACGATCCATAGCGAACAATGAAATCTCCTCGGCCTCCGGGCGTGAGCGTAGGATACACCCCTTCAAAGGTCACCTCAATTGCAGCCGCCAAACTGGCAGCCCGAGGGCGATAGTTTCAAACAACGCAGAATTCAATCGAAAGCGCTTCCATATTTGGCCATTGGATTATTGAGTTTAGAGGAACCAATACCGTTCCTTGAGCGAATTTTGGGAAAGCATAAAGAGAAACAATCCATGTGACGACCCTCAAAAATCTTCCAGCATTTTTCCATTGGAGCACGGCAAAAGCCAGATAGAATCCCTCACATAATATGCGTTTTCAATCTTTGCACGACCAGATACGTTGCCTCGCCCTCGTTGCAATAACCGCTTTTTTCGCCCACTTCACCCAGGCTGCAGAGAACCCCTTTGCTGCCGGCGTTCGCGAATCTGCCCCCCAATCGCCCAGCGAGCAAAAGCAAAGCTTCCACCTCCCG
>CAJXVR010000471.1 GCA_913061285.1 uncultured Verrucomicrobiota bacterium
CTCGGAGATGTGTATAAGAGACAGGTGTAGAAGTAGATGAAATCGATCACGTGATTCATGCGGAAGCGATCGATAAGATTTCCAATAATCCCCCCCAACATCAGTCCCATGGCGATTTGCCCCAGTGGTTTATGGACCTCGAAGTGGTGGCGATTAAAGTAGAGGGCGATCACGGCGACGATCGCCACAATGGTGAGGACGGTGTTGTTTCCCTTGAACATACTCCAGGCTGCGCCGGTGTTTCCCCAGTGGACGAGGCGAAAGAACCCTTCAATGATAATGCGCTCCTCACCAAGAAGGAGGAAGCGCTGGACAAGAATTTTGGTCGCTTGATCGAACGCTAAGATGGCTAGACCAATGGAAAAAATCCTTAAATTCTGAGTTTGCGTGGTGCTTGCCATGGAGCGTGAGATTGTGAATGCCGAAGTCTGCGGCGGACTTCAATGGATCGATTCTTGGGAGTGGGTTCCTTCGCTATTTCTTTGCCAGTTCAGTGACCCGTTCAATGGCCTCCAACAGCCGTTTTCGTATTTGGCGTTGGTGCTCTTTACTCGTAATCTTGTTACCGTCCGCGTTCTTGATGTAAAAGCTATCGATAGCGGCACCGCGTTCGGTGCTAATCTTTGCGACCGAGAGGTCGAGTTTGAGCTCTGCCAAGGTTGTGGCGATGACGTAGAGCAAGCCGAGCCGGTCTTCGGTATCAATATCAATAATGGTTCGGCTGTCTGAAGTTTGATTGTCGAACTCAATCTTGGTCTTAATACGTTCGTCCTCGAGCGAGAGATAGAGGGGGGCTGCTTTTGGGGCTTTGCCGACGAGGCGATCGAGATTGACCTCATTCATCAAGATTTGAGCCACGTTCTTGTGGAATAATTCACGACGGTCTTTGTCGACAAACCCCCCTGTGACGGCGTCCACGACCTTGAAGGTGTCGAGGATGATTCCATCGGTTCGAGAGAAGATATTTGCGCTGAGAATATTGATTCCTGTGGCAGCCAAGGCTCCAGAAAGCTTGGCGAAGACCCGAGGGTAATCCCAGGTGACCGCTTCGAGCGTCGAGTAGCCACGGTTTCGGTTTTGGCGCCAGTTGACGACTGGGTCCAGTGATTGTTCGCTGAGCCGGGTTTGGCGGCTCATGAAGCGATGGATGCGTTCGATGTCGGCTTGAATCTGCTCGGGCTTGCTGGTGCGGAAGTAGCGATCCGGGAGATGTTCGAAATGGGCGTCGACTTCATCGGTATTGATCTTCGAGGGCAGAAGGGGCTCTACCTTTTTGCGAAGGTATCCGCGGAGCTTGCTTTGCGCCACCCGATGGGTGGTGTCAGAGGACAGGGCTTCGTAGGTCTGGTAATGGAGACTGCGGAGGAGGCCGTCCTTGAATCCGTTCCACAGGTCTTTGCTCGTCCCCATGGAGTCGGCGAAAGTGTGTAGCGTGAGTAAGTCGACGTGTTCGGGTTCTCGGGAGAGCGTTGCATGAGCTTGAATCACGGAGCGATCGTCAAGGTCGCGGCGTTGGGAAACGGTTGCCATGGTGAGGTGCTCTTCCACGAGGAAGCAGAGAGTAGCGATATCCTTCTTATCGAGTCCAAGGCGTTTGCCAACTCGTTGGGAGATTTTTGCCCCTGTGACCGAGTGATTCTTCCCTCCGTTATTGGCCTTACCGGTGTCATGCAGAATAAGCGCAAGATAGAGAAGGTAAGGTCGGTCGAGTCGTTCGAGAATATGAGTGTAGAGCTTGTATGGACGCTCTTTGGCTTCCCAGATGCGATCCAGTTCCTCGATGCAGACGATGGTGTGTTCATCTGCGGTGTAGACGTGGTAGAACTCGTGCTGCACTTTCCCGGTTAACTGCCCGAACTCGGGGATAAACTTTCCGAGCAGTCCAACCTCATGCATGGCTCGAAGGGTGCGGGCGACATTGCCCCGTTGCTTCAAGATCTCGATGAACGTCTCTTGCACATTCTTGTCTTGGACAAATTCGCGATTGACGAGCGCGAGTTGAGATCGGATTGCGTAGGCGAAATCAGGGTGAAGCGTGAGCCCCCGTTGCTGGGCCTGGAGAAAGGCTCGCATGAGTCGGCGGGGTTGTTCCTTGAAGGCTCGGGAGTTGGCTAATTGGATTTGGCCTTTTGAGATTTCAAAACCGTCGATGGTGATCGGCTTCTGTCGGGTGAGCAGATTGGAGATTCTCTTGAAGCCTTGATTCTCGGGGAAGAGAGCCATGCGTTGCTCCAGGGTCCGGCTAAGGAGATAGATGGTCCTTAGGTGTGTGTAGACCTCGTGCATGAATGATTCGAGTCGCTCCGAGGGAGAGGTTTCCTTGAATCCGAGATAGAAAGCGACACGGGGTTGAATAGAACGTCGCAGGACCTCCTCAGGGCGATTGGTGAGGTAGTGCATTTCATTTCTGACTCGCATCAAGTAGTCATAGGCGGTGGTCAGTTGGCGGTACTCGGATTGATCGATGATTTTGTGTTCGAGGAGGTCTTCGATTGATTGACAACGTTTCTTGAAGAACGCCATCCAAAGCAGATTCTGATAGTCTCTGAGTCCTCCGCATCCGTTCTTGATGTTCGGCTCTTGCAGGTAGGGAGAATCGCCATGCTTCTCGCGGCGAATTCGTTGATCGTTCAGGCGTTCTGTGATGTAGGCGCGTTCGTGTTTATGGACGCAACGGCTCAGGAGCGTCTTCTTCATCTTCTCAAACAGGGCCTCATTGCCGGCAATAAGCCGAGTTTCAATCAGCGCTGTTTTGGACTGCACGTCGGCGTTGGCAATTTGCACGCAATCGGCAATGGATCGCGTGACTGGTAGAATCTTGAGACGAATGTCGGTGAGAGAGAGGAAAAAGGTGTGGCAAAACTCAACCAACCATTCGTGACGCTTTGAGCGAGTCAGATCCGTTTGATTGTGGAGGATCATGACGTCGAGATCGCTACAGGGATTCAACTCTCCTCGGCCATAGCCCCCATAGGCGACGATGCTGAGCTCGCTTGGGTCGGCATCGGGTCTAGGTTGTATTTGGAGGATCTCATGGTAAAGCGCTTGAACGGCCAGATCGAGGACCTTTGCGCGGGCATTTGCGATCACGAGGCCGTCACCCCCGGCGCGGTGTTCGATCTTGAGCCGATGGGACTCAACCTTGAGGAAATTCCGGTATTTCGGGAGTTCGATACTCCCGGAGGCTTTTGCTTTGCGACGGAGTAGCTTTTTGGCGCTAGCTTCTGCTTTTTCCAATAGACTTGGCATCTTGACGCGGCTTAGGGTAATGGCGCGCACGCCAAATGGTAAGCAAGATTTTCAAAAGGAGTTTAAATGGGTGAAATCCACCGGAATGCCGGAACTTTTTTGGTGTGACGCTGTTGAAGCATAAATTCAGTTCATGGAAAACGAGGTCGACAATGATGCAGCGTTAATGCTCAAGGTTCAGGAAGGTGATTTTGCTGCCTTCGAGTTGCTGGTTGATAAATACAAGCAACCAGTCACCAATATTGTTGCGCGAATCATTCGGGACACCACGGAGGCCGAGGATTTGGCCCAGAATGTGTTCTTGCAGGTCTATAAAGCCGCTGGACGGTATAAAGTGACTGCGAAATTCTCTACGTGGCTCTTCACGATTGCTCGAAATCTCAGTCTCAATGAACTCCGTCGGCGTTCTCGGCATCCCGCGACCTCCCTTGACGCCTCTGTGAGCGGCGATAGTGATGATTCGCCAGGCCGGCAAATCGAAGATCGGCAAGTGACATCGGCTGCGGATGATGCTCTGAGGTCCGAGTTGGTGGAAAAGATCGACGAAGTTCTTGGGGAACTTCCGGTGAATCAACGAACAGCGATCATTTTAGTGAAAGAAAAAGGCCTTTCTTATGACGATATCGCTGGAATCCTGGGTTGTTCGGTGTCCGCAGTGAAATCATTGATTCATCGAGGCCGGGAGACGATTAAGGCGCGAATTAAGCCTTATCTGGTCAGTGGAACGTGGGACTCGGCGGTGAAATGATCGAGGGAACGAAACTTTAGGTGAATGGTGGTTTTATTAAGGTAGCGAGCAATGAATCAGGATTCTAAATACGACGATCTCTTGGCGATCCGATGGATCCGAGAGCTTACTGAAGAGGAGCAAATCACCCTTTCGGCGCTCTTGGACCAAGATCCGGTCCTTCGAGAGCGGTGGGAAGAGGATATGTTGATCTTAGAAGGCGTGGATGGGCTGCCTGAGGTTCCGGTCGCTTCAAACTTTACCAATCAGGTGATGACCCAATTGGCGCGTCGTGTCGGCGGTGTTGTCGGCGCGGAGGAAGACACTGCTTCGGTTCGATGGTGGCAGCATTTCGGATTTGTGCCCCGCCTCGGCCTTGGGTTTGCACTTTCTCTCGCGGTGTTTGGCGCTTTTTTACAATACCTGTCTCTTATACACATCTCCGAGCCCACGAG
>CAJXVR010000472.1 GCA_913061285.1 uncultured Verrucomicrobiota bacterium
TCGCTCGTCGGCAGCGTCAGATGTGTATAAGAGACAGATCCCGATCTCCAAATGCCCCCCAAAAATCCGCTCTCGAAAGAAGCGGTAGCCAAACTAGAACAATGGGTCGCCATGGGAGCCCCCGCTCCACCCGGCCGCGCAGACAGCGCAGCAATCGAAGCAGCTGGCATGAGTCTCGAGGAAGGGCGCCGATTTTGGTCCTTTCAAGCCGTGACGCGACCGTCCGTTCCCGCATTCGATTCGGCCTTCATTCGTACCCCGATCGATGCCTTCATCCTTCAAACCCTCAAGAAAAATCAACTCACGCCTGCCCCCCCTGCCAGTAAGCAGACCTTGATCCGCCGTCTCACCCAGGATCTCAACGGGCTGCCACCAACAGAGGCCCAGGTGAACACCTTCCTAGGTGACAACTCCGCTGGCGCATTAGAACGCGTGGTCGAACGCCTACTCGACTCCCCGCACTATGGGGTGCGTTGGGGGCGACATTGGCTAGACGTGGTGCGTTACGCGGACTCCAACGGGCTCGATGAAAACATCGGGTTCGGCAACGCTTGGCGATACCGCGACTACGTCGTTGACGCTTTCAACAGCGACAAACCCTACGATCAATTTCTCATCGAACAAGTCGCTGGAGATCTCGTCCCAAACCCAAGCCAAGAAACCATCACCGCCACCTGCTTTCTTCAATTGGGTCCCAAAGTCATGGCCGAACCAGACATTGAGAAACTCCACCTCGACGTCATTGACGAACAGATCGACACCCTCGGAAAGACCTTCCTCGGAATGACTTTTGGTTGTGCCCGTTGCCACGACCACAAATTCGACCCGATCAAACAGCGTGATTACTACGCTCTCGCGGCGATCTTCAAGAGCACAAAAACCTTTGGCGGTGAGAATATGGGTGCGATCAAATTCTGGTATGAGCATTCCATTGCAACCGAAGAAGACAAGACGAGGATCGAACAAGCCAATAAGACCCTCAAGAAACTGAATGCAGCCGCTGCTTCGTTCAAGAGTCAACACCTCGAGCGAATCAGACGAGAAGCCAGGGCCAAGGCAGCTGACTATCTCTTCGCCTGCACAACGTTTGATCTCAACACCCCGCTCACAGAGCTCACATCCATCGCCGCCACCTTCGACCTCCACCCCCGGATTCTTCATCACTGCCGACGTCATTTGGAGTTCCGACGGGACGATCCCTTCTTCGATGATTGGCACCGGTTCCATACGAGCGGTCAGACAGACGAGCTACGCCAACACTACCACGGCGTCTTTGCCGACGCCGAAGCCATGCTGATCATCGCACGAAAAAGCAACCCGAAGCAGACCCGCCTGGAAGATAAGCGTCTGGAATCTGCTCGCGCTGCGCTCTACGACAAGGCAGGTTTTCTGGCAGTACCCGAGCTCGATTCCTTTGCCTTCAACGAAGACACCTTGACTGAGTATTACCGACTTCTAAGCATCGCCAGAACCTTCGAATCAAGCGCCCCGGATTCTCCGGCATTAATGAGTGTCAGCGATGGAACGGTCACCACCGCGCTCCCGATGTACATTCGTGGCAATCACAAACGACCGGGCCCCAAAGTCGCCCGAGGATTCCCCAGTGTCATGCAGTGGGATAAGAATCCACCCGCCCTGCCCCAACAATCCAGTGGCCGTCTCGAGCTTGCTCAATGGATGACTGATCCACGTCACCCACTCACCGCTCGGGTCATGGTCAATCGCATCTGGGCCTGGCACTTTGGCCGGGGGCTGGTTGCCAGCACGGAAAATTTTGGCGTGATGGGCAGCAAACCATCGAACGCCCCTTTGTTAGACTGGTTGACGGATTATTTCGTCCGTTCCGGCTGGTCCATCAAAGCAATGCACCGTCTCATTCTTCGTTCGAGCACCTGGCAAATGGCCACGAAGCATCCTCGAGAAACGAGTCACGCTCTGATTGATCCCGAAAACCGCTTTCATTGGAAACAACGACTGCGCCGACTCGAAGCGGAACAAATCCGCGATTCCATTCTTGCTGTATCTGGACGCCTGGACCTTCGGCTCGGGGGCAAAACCTTGCCCTTACGAAATCGCCAATTCGTCTTCAACCATACCTCCGAAGATCACACCACCTACCACAGCCTCCGACGAGCGCTCTATCTTCCGGTGATTCGAAACAATCTCTACGCTCTCTTCGAACAGTTTGACTTCCCCGACCCGACGATGCCCACTGGCACACGCCATGAAACCGTGATGGCACCTCAAGCCCTGGTGATGCTAAACGATCCCTTGATCCTCGATTCAGCCGCCGCATTGGCACAAAGAAGCGACCAAGCAAACATGACTCCAGTAGAACGCATTCGAAAACTCTATCGTCTGACGTTGGGGCGTTCTCCCGATGCCACAG
The DNA here is from genome assembly GCA_913061285.1 of uncultured Verrucomicrobiota bacterium. GTDB lineage: Bacteria > Verrucomicrobiota > Verrucomicrobiia > Limisphaerales > AAA164-E04 > UBA2970. Next base: position 2,390 of record CAJXVR010000472.1, read on the forward strand.
AATTGAAACGAGACACGCGGCTCTGGCGCGCTCTCGCAAGCAAGACGGAGGAGACCGAAGCGTGGGGTCTCTATTGCCAGAGCCTCTTGGTGAGCAACGAATTCCTCTACCTCAAATGAACAGCCAACACTCACTCCAAACTCGGCGAGCGATGTTGCAACGGTCTGCCATCGGGTTTGCGAGTCTTGCTTTCCAATCGCTGCTTGCCGAGGAGCGCCTGAGTCAAAGCACGAAACAGACGCATCTCCCTGCCCGCGCGAAACGGATCGTTTTCATGTTCATGAAAGGGGGACCGTCACACGTCGACACCTTCGACCCGAAACCGTTGCTCGATCGAGATCACGGCAACCCCCTTCCCTTTGCACTCCCGAAGGTGACCTTTGCCAAGCAGGGTAACCTGCTGAAATCACCCTGGAAATTTCGGCGTCATGGCAGGAGTGGATTACCCGTAAGCGAACTCTTCCCTCACCTCGCCGGCCACATGGATGATCTCTGCATTCTCCGTTCCGTGCACGGAACGAACCCGGCCCACGGAGGCGCCGCGCTCAAATTGCACACCGGCACGGACCAATTTGTTCGGCCTAGCTTCGGATCTTGGATCAGCTACGGCCTTGGAACGGAAAATGAGAATCTCCCGGCATTCATCACCATCTGTCCAACCCTGGCCCATGGCGGCGTGAACAACTGGGGCGCTGCCTTCCTCCCTTCTTATTGCCAAGGAACCCCAATCGGCAACGCTAGCCTTCCGGCTTCGAAAATCCGCATGAAACACATTTCGAATCCGCGCATCAGTCCTGCGCTACAGCGAGAACAGCTCAAGATCATTCACACCCTCAACCGAGACTATAATGCCTCGGCGAGTCCCGAGCTCGCTCTAGAAGGCCGTTTAAATTCCTTCGAACTTGCCTTTCGCATGCAAACATCCATGCCAGAGATTCAAGCCCTTTCGGGCGAATCCTCAATCACACGCCGTCTCTATGGCATTGATGACCCCGTCACAGAGGATTTTGGACGCCAATGCCTTATGGCCCGCCGCTTCTTAGAACGAGGGGTTCGTTTCGTGCAAGTCACCCATAGCGACAGTCATGTGCAATGGGATCAACACGGCAACCTCTACCAAGGCCACACCAAGAACGCCGCCGAAGTGGATCGCCCCATCGCGGGCTTCTTGAGTGATCTCAAGTCTCGAGGCTTACTCGAAGATACTCTCGTACTTTGGGGCGGTGAATTCGGTCGAACCCCCACAGTACAGGGATCAGATGGCCGGGATCATAATCCCCACGGCTTCACCATGTGGATGGCAGGCGGCGGTGTCAAAGGCGGCCTCGCCTACGGTGCCACCGACGACTACGGCTATTACGCGGTGGAGAACAAGATGCACATTCATGATCTCCACGCTACCATTCTCCATCTCATGGGGCTCGATCACGAACGCCTCACCTTTCGTTACGGAGGCCGGGACTTCCGCCTCACCGACGTCGCGGGTACGGTGGCCAAGGAGATCTTTGCCTAGTCCGGCTATAAGCAGGAGGCTTTAGAGCATTCGACTACTCGGAAGTCGCCGCGCTTCGCTGTAGACCGAATTGTTTCTCAAGTTCCAAGAACAATCGCTGATTGTTATTCACGGCACCCGCGATCATTGAGCGACCAATCACAATTTGAGGCATTCGGGTTTGGCCTTTGGCTTGGGCATTGGCATCATAGATTTCAACCGCGAGACTCACCTCATCAGCAATCCACGACTCCTGCATCGTTTGCCGGAGGAGCCCGAGATCACCAACGATCCCGGCAGCACGATTCAAAGCTGCAGCTACCGGAGGCGCATTCTTGCCGGTAAAAAGCCAGTGATCAAATTCGCCCCAGGACTCCGGTTTCAAACGATACACGGCCAGACTCAATGCGGCGTAGTTGCATGCGTCACGATGAGCGGCAGGGGTCGTTCTTCCCAGGCGCTGCATCAAGGGATTGCAATCGGAATTCAAGCTGTCTCTTATACACATCTCCGAGCCCAC
>CAJXVR010000473.1 GCA_913061285.1 uncultured Verrucomicrobiota bacterium
CTTTGTGAGGAGCCGAGTTTTTAGGCTCGGTTCTCCAGATAGATTGTTAGGGTTGCTACTCGATTCAATCTGAGACTTTGAGCTGAGTTTTACCTCTAGAACGTAAAGTGATTTATTCCTAAGCACACCCGCAACCGCGGCTTCGTTGGGGGCATCTAGGTGTCCATTGGTGGTTTTCCCCTGTTGGTCGAGAGCTCGATAGGCGTAAATAGGCATGATCGTATATCCTTCTATGCTGTCTATCCGACGGCGACTCCGAGTAGCTCTTCGAGTGTGGTGAGACCGCTCTTGACCTTGCCGTAGCCGTCTTCACGAAGATCCGTCATTCGAGTGGCAATCTCTTCTTGCCATTCCTTGTGGCTGCATTGGTCAGCGATGATTCTTTGAAGATCCTTGTCTAGCCAGAGTGTTTCAAAGACCCCGATGCGTCCTTGGAATCCGGTCCCATTGCACCGCGAACATCCGTTTTCAGAGGGGCCGTATAGCATGCCCCCAGTGGTCGTGATACCTAGTCGCTCTCTCTCGTTATCCGTGATTTCATGGGGCGTTCGGCAATGTTCGCAAAGGCGTCGAACGAGCCGTTGGGCGACAACCATGACCAAGGTCGATGCGATTAGGTAGGGTTCACAGCCGATATCCATCAGTCGTGTGACTGCCGAGGCAGCATCGTTGGTATGAAGGGTTGAGAAAATGAGATGACCAGTCATTGAGGCCCGAAGGGCTACGTCCGCTGTCTCTTGGTCCCGAATTTCTCCAACCATGAGGACATCTGGATCGTGTCGGAGCATCGACCGGAGGCCTTTTGCAAAGGTGATTTTGTCAGACCCACCCACCTGTACCTGCGAGATGCCTGGAACGTTGGACTCGATGGGGTCCTCTAGTGTCATGATATTGACCTCGGGCCGGCGGATCTCTCTGAGCGCAGCATATAGTGTCGTAGATTTACCGCTCCCGGTGGGCCCTGTAATCAGGATCATTCCATGGGGCCGCTTAAGCGCCGATTTAAAGAGATTGAGTGCGGTAGGGCTCATCCCGGTCTCTGGGAGGCCGAATTCTTTAGCTTCTTTTGCCAGAATCCGAATCGTGACGCGTTCCCCCCACTTCGTGGCAATGGTGGCAATCCGAAGATCGATTGCGATATCAGGCAGACTGGGGATTTCGTAGGTGAAGCCTCCATCTTGAGCTGAGCGTTGTTCGGCGATATCGAGGCCAGCGAGGACCTTGATACGAGAGACAAGGGCGTTTGACTGCGCTTGTTGAAGGTGGATTCGGATGTCCTCCAATCGACCATCGACACGGATTCGGGCGTGAAGCCGATCAGGCTGAGGGTCGAGGTGAATGTCTGAGGCTCGACGAAGATAAGCCTCTTTCATAATTCGATCGAGGGCCTCGACAGGGTCCGTGTCACAGAGGACCGAGTTCCCGGGAGAAAGCTGCGCGAGGACGGTCGCAGCGGCGTCCTTCAGAGCCTGAGGTTCCGCGAGGGCTTGTTCCGTCTGCAGGCCCGTTCGCCGTTCGATCTCGGACATCAGCATGTGGTCATCGGGACAGGCGCACGCCACCGTGAGTCGTTGGCCTTCCTGTGAGACAGGAATGGCCGTGCCCCGTTTTATCAGGTTTTGGGGGAATTCTCTCGCCAAGGCGATATCAGGTTCCACCCGGTTGTAATCCACGAAGGCGAGACCACGAACTTCTGCCGCGGCGCAATAGATCGCAGAGCTAGGAAAACGTCCTTGTGCCGTGATGAGGTCCAGCATGTTCAAGCGACGGCGTCGCGATTCGCGTCTAAGCCGTTCCACGACCTCTTCAGAAAGAAGGCCTCGGTCGACAACGGCCGACACTAACTGATCTGTCGTCAAGCTTCTCATGAGTGTGTGGTCACTTCGGCTTGATCGGAAAACTCGGCCAATTCGAGCGCTGCAATGGCCTCCTCAGCTGCCTTCCGTGCCTCTTCGTCTTTGAGCTCAAGAAGATTGGTGAGGGTTTTTGGTTCGCGGGAGAGTCGAAGGGCTTCGTCTAGGTTGACAAAGCCGTTGTGAACATGGTCGGCAAGAGATTGTTCTCTTGTGATCATTCCATGTTGCGCCCCTGATTCCATGAGTGAATAGATCTGTTCCAGTCGGCCGGTTCGAATATGATTGCAGACGGGCTTGGTTGCCCAGAGAACTTCGACGATCGGAATCCGCCGATCATTATCTCGGGTGGGGACCAGGATCTGAGCGACTACCGCTCGAATTACCATGGATAACTGGTGCCTGAGTGTTCGCTGCTCCTCGGCGCTGAAACCTCCAAGAATGCGATTGATGGTGCCAACAGCATCTCCGGTATGGAGCGTCGAAAAGACCAGGTGCCCCGTCTCCGCTGCTGTGATTGCCGCCTTCATTGTTTCTTGATCTCTCATCTCTCCAACCAAGAGAATATCGGGATCTTCCCGAAGGGCATCCTTGACCCCTTGAGAAAACGAAGGGACATCGCGGTAGAGCTGGCGTTGGTGAATGAGGGATTTATTGCTCTGGTGCAGTTGCTCGATCGGATCTTCGATGGTGATGATGTGGAATGCTTTCGTGCGATTGATTTGATCAATAGTCGCCGACAGAGTTGTCGATTTGCCACTGCCGGTTGGTCCTGTGATGAGGACGAGTCCGTTGGTCAACTCCGGGATTTTGTTCAGACTTTCTGGAAGATTCAGCGACTGGAGGTCTTGGATGGAATCGTTGAGTCGGCGAACGGCGAGGGCTGGGCGGTTGCGTTCGAAATACAAATTCAGACGGAAGCGATCTCCACGAGGAAGCGAGTAGGCAAGATCGAGTGATCGATCATCCTCAAAGGCCTTGGATTGGCGGTCATTGAGAAGCAGTTGAAGAAGCTCTTGAATTCCATTCTTGGGCCATGCGAGATCGCTCGGAGTCATCAGCGCCCCCTGACAACGAAAGAAGGGTGGCTCTACTGACGAGATGTGGAGATCGGATGCCTCTAAAGAAATGGAGCGCTCCAAGAGCTGTTCGAATTGTTCTTTCATCGAATATCCACGGGGTGTTAAAGTGCCAAAATAAAGGTGGCTGCCAGTTGAGGTGGTCCAACGTCTGCGGTATCGCCTTCGGTCTTGATCGCGAATCCGACCAGCGTTACCTGCCAGTCGAGCGCTTTCAATCCTCGAGCAAACGTCAAGAGGCCCGTGAAGGAGGCCTTCACGGCGATCCGCTGCCAGGGGCGTTCGTAGAGATGCTGAAAGAGTTCGTGCGACACGGGGGCGGAACGTTTGTCAGATGAGTCGAGGGTAACGAGCCCACTGACAAGGTCGTTGACCAGGCTCGTTTTCCGATTCGCTCCGTCGTCGTCGGGGACACTCTCGACGATTGTGACTCGACTCTCCTGAGCGAGCGTGGATATTTGGATCTTTAGGTGTTGGAGCTCATCTTCCTTGGTAATGTCAACGAGCGCTTCGTGGGCGGCGGCTAGGGCCGTTTGTGTCGTTTCTAATTCTGAAGTTAGCTCAATGAGTTGCTGCTCAAGTTGCTCCGGACTCTGGTTCTGGGCGTTGGGAAACTTGAGTTTCTCCCGTCCCTGGATCGCGGTGGTGAGTTCTTTTTGCAATTCGACGATTGCCGCGTTGGCAGGTTTCCAACGGAAAGCTCCGTAGAGTACGAGTGCGATCACCACAAATGCTGTAGGAAGCATCAGTTTTTCACGCTCTGAGAGACCCGCCGATTTCATCTCATGCCTTTGTTGTTAATGAGTGCTAGCTCTGAAGGTTAAGTTTTCTCGACGAGTGCAGGGTTGGGGCTAAGTCGCAATTCAATGTCGTATCCTTCCAAACCCATTCTTCCTTGACCGGACTTCACTGCCTGTCGATCAACGGTAAGTCCCCAAGCGGATAAACTTTGAACGATAGCGCGGATGAATTCCTGAGACTCCTTTTCGGAGATCGCCCAGGCCTTAAGCAATATTTGATGTTCTTCATCTTCGTGAAATTCGTTCACGGCAAGGCTTGGAGTAACCGCTCCCGCGAGGGAGAAGAGGAGGTTGACAGCATATTCCTGTCGCATGGTGATTCCGGTTTTTACCAGCTGTAGAGCGGTTTGAGCCTCCTCTAGTTTTGCCTGGTACTCTTGCACGTTCTTCAGGAGCTGAATCGCTTCTTTGGACTGCCCTTCGACTTTCTCGATTTCGCCCCGGACTTGTTCGACTTGACTGTTGATTTGCTCAATCTGCCAATTGGTCGAATGCCGCCGAATGGCGAGAGATGTCTCACTGGCAATCGTGAGAAGACTGAAAACGGTCCCGACGATAATCCACCATTTTGACGCTTGTTTGAACCAAGGAGGTCCTGGGCCGGCACCCTCGGTCCAGGGG
>CAJXVR010000474.1 GCA_913061285.1 uncultured Verrucomicrobiota bacterium
ACGAGATGTAGAGAGGTCTCGTGGGCTCGGAGATGTGTATAAGAGACAGTTGCTAGACTGAACAATAACGGCATCGGTCAACGCTGGTTCTTATCCAATCCCAGCGCACAGGTTCCCGGCAACTCCGTCAATCGCTCCAAAAAAGCCATTCGCTACTACCTGCAAGAGGATGCCTTTTCAGAAGCCAACCGAGACTCCGAGCTCGACAGTGTCCGCAGTGCCTTTGACCAGTGGGCTGCGGTTCCAAACTCTTCCATCAATTTTGAAGACGTCGGACTGATCTCAGGCCCCGTGGACGTCAACACTCAGAACGCCACCAATGTGGTCTTTTGGGCTAAGAACAGCACTCTCGTCAATGGGGAAACCGCTGACATCCAAGGCCTTCTCGGGGTCGCATTCATCTCAGGGTTTGCCGAGCTTCCGATGATTGCCGAGTCAGATATCGTCTTTAACGGCGTTGATAACGACTGGTTCACCGATTTTTCCTCCAAAGATGACAGTCGACAATTCATTGAAGGCGTCGCTCTCCATGAAATCGGGCATCTCCTTGGACTCGCCCACTCAACGATTGGTGGTGCCACAATGAGTTTCGACAGCGGCGGCAGTGGCGTCGGTACGGTTGTTGGATTGAGCTCTGACGATATCGCATTCGTGGATCAAGCCTACGGAAATGATGATCACCTCGCCACTCGCGGCAGCATTTCAGGGGTGATCACCAAAAACGGCAACCCCGTCTATGGCGCTTCCATCGTTCTAGAGGATGAAACCGGAGCTATCGTAACAGGTGGCATCTCTCGTCAAAAATCGGCGGCAGGTCCCGATGGCCACTATAACATTCAAGGCGTCCCTGCAGGCAACTACCACCTCCGGGTCCATCCTCTGCAGCCCGACACATCGAATGATTGGGTGGTCATTCCAGCGATCATTCCGTTGGTCAATGGCAATCTCGTCGATACTGAGTTCGTTCCAACGGCGAACATGCCCATTACGATCACTGCCGACGAAACGCTCGATCTAGATATTGAGGTTGAAGAAGGTCAAGTCCCGTTCACTATTACCGGAGTCCGGAGCCCCACAACGAATGGCTTCTTCTTCAGCCTACTCCGTTCTGGTGTTTCCTTGACCCAGGGAGACAAAGATTTCGTTGTGGGAGTCTACGGCAGCCAGCTCCCAACCGAAGGAGCCGCGCTTACGATCACCGGCCCAGGTATCACGATCTCACCGTCTGAGACACGGCCAGACCTCTTCCCGGGGCTCGTACATATTTTCGCGATCGTCAGTGTTGCGGACGACGCCCCTCCCGGACTCCGAAGTTTCGTCGTCCGCAAAGGACTTGAAGTCGCCTATGCGCCTGGATTTCTCGAAATTCTGCCAAAATCAGTTGATTACAACTTTGACGGACTTGACGACACCTTCCAACGCCAGCACTTCAGCCCTTTCACTACTACAGAATCGGCCCCAAGTGCCGATCCCGATAACGACGGATTCACCAATGCCGAAGAAGCGGCCCTGGATGCAGACCCCAACGATCCCAACTCAATTCCGGTTCTAACACCGACTGTTGAGCCATTCAACGTCCTTTCGGTGTCGATCAACGCATCAGGTAGCACCGTCACCTTCGCGAGTGTCCCAGGGGCCCGCTACCAGCTGTTTTCACGACAAACCCTCATTGATGGCACCTGGGGCCCCGTCGGCGCCCCTGTGGAAGCAGAAGGGGAAACCACCACAGTTTTTGACCCCACCGCAACAGAGGATTTCGAGTTCTACCAGGTGGAGTCCCTCCCCTAAGCACCAAGGGGAGCGACCTCTCCCCGGCTTACCGCTGTTCGAAGGGGTTACAATCCCCTGAGCCATCCCGACTCATTCATTGCCAAACCGGCAAATCCCAGAATAGGATGACCGCACCGGCTGAAGATGTTCTGATCCCCGGTGCTGGATGGCTGAATATAAAGTACAATTCGATGTCTACGAGGGGCCTCTCGACCTCTTGCTTTACCTGGTAAGGAAGCAGGAGGTGGATATCTATCAAGTCAACCTCACACAGCTGGCTGTCGAATTCATTGAATACATCGAACTGATGCGAGAGTTGGACCTCAACATCGCCGGTGAGTTCGTGGTCATGGCAGCGACACTCATGCACATCAAGAGTCGAGAGTTGCTTCCAAAGGAGAAACAAGTCGATTCCGAAGAGGAAACAGAGGAAGAAGACCCCCGCTGGGAACTCATACGACAACTCGTCGAATACAAGAAATTTAAGGATGCAGCGGCCCAGCTGCAACATATCGAAACGGCTCAGGAATCGATCTACCCTCGAAATCCAGGCAAGCCAAACCTCCCACCGATCGAAACCGAGGAAAAAAATCCTAAGGTCACCGTGTTTGACCTACTGAAGGCAGTCAACAAGATCCTGGAGCGCATCCAAGAAAAGGAAGCGAGCGTCAGAAATATCCACGCGGATCAATTTTCCGTCAGCGAGAAAATCCAGCTCATTCGCGAGACGATCCTTACCGGAACTAAGATCCGTTTCACGGAACTCTTCTCGGATGTGAAGTCACGCCAAGAAGTGGTCTGCACCTTCCTCGCGATGTTGGAGTTGATTCGCCTCCACGTAATCCAAGCCTGCCAATCCGAGGTCTTTGGCGAAATCGAGCTCGAACACCGCGACGACCCGGAAGACCGACCGGACTCTGACAATCCAGAAGAAACAGAACCTGATCTGGAGTACGCCTAAGCATTCCCATGGAGTTACATCTAGCACTTGAGGCCTTGCTATTCGCCGCCCAGAAGCCCTTGACCGCCGCGGAGCTAAGGGATCTCTGCCGAACAACGGCAGAGCAGTATGAGACTGTCCGGGAACACAAACCGCTGATCAAGCCCACGGCCAAAAAAATTGAGGAAGAACTCGAAATCCTCGCCGAGCAGCACGAGAAAGCGGCTCGAACGTACCGCCTGACGTGTGTGGCTGGCGGCTGGCAATTTGTCACAACCCCCGAATATGCACCATGGGTGCGCACCTTGGTCGGGCAAAAGCCTCGCCCCCCCAAATTATCAAATCCTGCCCTCGAGACCCTGGCGATTGTCGCCTACCGACAACCCCTGACCCGCGCCGAAGCCGAGCAGATTCGCGGCGTCTCGGTTGACGGGGTCGTCCAGACCCTCCTCGAGCGAGGCCTCATTGAGCAACGCGGCCGGGCCGAAGTCGTCGGCCGACCAATGACCTACGGCACAACGCCCTTTTTTCTGGAGTATTTCGGTCTCAAGACCCTCGAGGATCTCCCATCCGCCCCGGAATTGAAGCGAATCGAGGTCGAACGACCTGAGGGGCTTCAAACGGTCGACCCCGGTCTTGAGACTAGCCCGGACGCAGAGCCAAAGGGATCAGAAGAACCGAAAAAGCCGTCGACCGACCCCGATGCGGCCGAATCCCCAAATCCCGACGCCACGAACGAGCCGCCAGCGGAAGGCGCGGAACCGGATCAATCAGACAGTCAAGCTGAGCAAGCAAACGATGCCGAAGAAAGCCAAACAAACGAATAGCGAAGACAGCCTCCAAGTTCATCGGAACGCCATCGATTCGATTGATGCCAAGATCGTCGAGTTGCTCAACGAACGCACCCAGCACGTCCTCGCCATCGGTCACGCAAAAGTAGCAGCAGGGGGGAGCATCTACGCGCCTCACCGAGAACGGGCTGTGCTCGACAAAGTCAGCAGACTCAATCCTGGCCCCGTTCCCGATTCGTCTCTTCATGCGATCTACCGGGAGATCATGTCCTGCGCACTTTCACTCGAAAAAACGATGTCGATCGCGTTCCTTGGGCCCGAAGCAACCTTCACCCATCAGGCAGCGATCAGGCGATTCGGCAACAGCCTTCAATACGACGCACAGAAAACGATCGCAGATGTCTTCATTGAGGTGAGCAAAGGGCGGGCAGACTATGGTGTCGTGCCCGTAGAAAACTCAACCGAAGGGGTCGTCAACAACACCCTCGACATGTTCGTCGACAGCAACCTCAAGGTCGTTGCTCAGATCGTGATGCCCATCCAACATTGCCTGGTTAGCCGTGCCAGCAAGAGTCGAATCAAGAAACTCTACTCTCATCCCCAAGCCCTAGGCCAATGCCGGGCATGGGTACAAAAACACCATCCAAGAGCAGAAGTCATTGAGACATCGTCCACGACCCGAGCCGCTGAATTGGCGGCCGAGGACAAGACCGCTGCTGCTATTGCGAGTTCGCTTGCCGCGGAACAGTACGGCCTTCGAATCCTGGAAAAGGACATTCAAGACCTGTCTCTTATACACATCTGACGCCTGTCTCTTATACACATCTGACGCTGC
>CAJXVR010000475.1 GCA_913061285.1 uncultured Verrucomicrobiota bacterium
CGAGATGTAGAGAGGTCTCGTGGGCTCGGAGATGTGTATAAGAGACAGGGCAATGTCTTGGCTCACAAAGCGACCTTGGGCGTAGTAGGTTCCAAGAGCTGCCAGTGCATCCGGGTGCTCGAGAAGGGCCGCACGCTGAAACCACTCGTAGGCTTTCTTGGCGTTTGGAAAGACCCCTTGTCCTGTTTCGTAAAGTCTGGCGAGGTGAAACTGTGCTTCTGCGTGCCCTTTGTCGGCAGCCACCGCGTACCATTTTGCGGCGGTTAAAGGGTCCGGGGCTGTTCCCTTGCCTTCCTCAGTCAGCACGCCGAGGTTGAAGAAGGCCACGACATTATCCTCTTCGGCAGCCGCCTGAAACCAAGTAATCGCTTTGGTGAAGTCCTGGACCTGGATCTTATCTGAAGCCAGTGTCGATGCGAGGAGCATGATTGCATTGAGATGCCCTTGGGTGGCAGCCTGTTCGAGCCAGTGGATCGATTGAGGGAGGTTCTCTGGGATTCCAAATTGTCCTTGCAGGAGAAGTCCCGCGTTAAACTGTGCTGAGGGATCTCCTAGTTCAGCAGCCTCAAGAAACCACTGAAGGCTTGTAGCGTAGTCTTGGGAGACGATTTCCCCCTGGGAGTAGATGTGAGCCAGTCGAATGAGTGCGGGAATAAAGTCTAAATCGGCGGCCTTTCGATACCAGTCCAAAGCTTTGGTGATGTCCTCCGGAGAGGTGCTTTGCTGATAGATGACGCCAAGGTTGTAGAGAGAGACGAGATCTCCAGAGCGTGCGGATTTCTGGTACCATTCCACCGCCTTTCCCAAGTCCTGCTTGACCGATATGCCCTTGAGATAGCGAGACCCGAGTTCGGATTGAGCTCTTGGGTCTCCCCGCTCAGCACTCCGGCGAAACCAATTGAAAGCGTTCCCTTCACTGGCATTCGCTCCGACTCCGTTGGCATAGAGGCGAGCAAGCCGATACTGTGCATCTCGATCTCCGTTCTCGGCTGCTTTCAGATACCATTCTGAGGCTTCTGATGGATCGGCCGGCCCCCCGTCACCCGCCTCAAGCATTAGGCCGAGGTTGAATTGAGCCGTGGGATCGTTTTGGTCAGCCGCGGCGCGGTACCATGCCCTAGCTGAATTTTGGTTTTGATCAAACCCTTTTCCCTCGGCATAGAAATAGGCGACTTTTAGCTGGGACGGAACGTGATTGTTTTCGGCGGCCTTCTGATACCAGTCTGCTGCCTTGTTCTGATTCTTCGCAACGCCTTTACCTGCCTCAAACATTGCCGCGAGATAGAACTGCGCTTTGACGTTCCCTTTCCGTGCGATTTTCTCGTAGTGCCGAGCTGCCTCGGCGAAATCTTGAGCGACCCCTTGTCCGGTGGCATAGGCTCGTCCGATTTCCAGCTGCGCTTCTTGGTGTTCTTGTTGCGCTGCTTGACGGAGCCACTTGATTGCTTCGTGTGGATTGGCTTGGATTCCGAAACCGTTGATATAGGCGGAGGCGACTTGGAATTGATCCTCGGCATCACCCCGTTCCGCGTTGAGTCGCCTCCCCGCGAATAGCATCTCCGGATCCATCATGCGAACGAGTTCTTCTCGCCGTTGGATGGCTTCAGCATGGTTTTGATCTGCGGCGAGACTGAACCATAGGTAGGCTTCTGAAAAATCTTGCTGAACCCCGGAGCCGGTCATGATCGCTGAGCCAAGGCTAAACTGAGCTCGCGCGTCTCCCTGGGCCGCTGCTGAGGCGTAGTAGCGAAGCGCTTCAGCTTGATTTGCTTCTACTCCGAGTCCGTTCTCGAAGAAGATGCCCATGTTGTATTGGGATGTGGGATCACCTAAGTCTGCAGCCCGTTTGAACCACTGAGCCGCTAAGGTGTAATCTTGATCGACCCCCATACTCTGGACGTAGAGGACCCCAAGATTGTATTGAGCTTCGACATGATCCTTTTCCGCTGCCTTACGAAACCAAGAGGCGGCCTGTTTGAGGTCCTGTTTGACGACGTTGCCGTTAAAATAGGCGAGGCCTAAATTAAACTCTGCTGCTGGATTGCCCGATTCGGCAGCCTGTTTAAGGGCATCAAAGGAAATCGGCTCAGGGGAAGGGGATTGTGCCATACACAGAACGGCCAACAAGTGGGCGCCGACAAACGAAAGCGACCACTTGAATCGACTGAATGTCCCCCATATGGATGGCCACAGCTTCATCAATGATCTGATGTTAAACCGACACTTGCGTTTGTCGTCAACTGGATTGATCGGAATTTGAGGGGCTGCTTCGTTTCTAGGAAACGGATCCATGGACCATTTCGATCAATTCTTGTGTAGTCTGGGGTTGTATTCGCGGGCCTTGCGTTCCTAAGATCCTTCGTCAGGATCTGATTGAATGTTCAGTTAGCAGAAGAAAGAAATACTATTATGGCACTGAGACTCGGCGACCAAGCTCCTAATTTTTCCGCAGACACGACAGAGGGGACGATAGATTTTCACCAATGGTTAGGTGATTCTTGGGGGATTCTGTTTTCCCATCCGGCTGACTACACGCCCGTTTGTACTACGGAATTGGGGACGGTTTCAAAACTCAAAGACCAGTTTGCCGAGCGCAATGTCAAAGTGATTGCAATTAGCGTTGACGATCTAGAATCTCACAATGGGTGGATTAAGGATATCGATGAGACGCAGAACACGACGATGAATTTCCCGATCATTGCCGATCCAGATCGAAGCGTCGCAACCGCCTACGATATGATCCATCCGAATGCCGATGACAAGATGACGGTTCGGAGTGTCTTCATCATTGGTCCAGACAAGAAGATCAAGTTGACGCTCACCTACCCGGCATCAACCGGCCGCAATTTTCAAGAACTGCTTCGAGTCGTCGACTCCCTTCAATTGACGTCAAAGCACAAAGTGGCGACACCAGCAGATTGGAAGGACGGCGAAGATTGTATCATCGTACCGGCGGTTTCGAATGATCAAATTCCGGATCTCTTTCCGAAAGGGCACCGGGAAGTGAAACCCTACTTGCGATACACCCCTCAGCCGAATAAGTAGTTGCGTGCTAGATTGCGTTTGATGTCGAGCTGCTAAAGGATCTAGATGAACAAGGAAACTTCATTGGTTATCCGTTCGACAACAGTCGACGACGTGCCGGTAATCTTGGAAATGATTCATGGCTTGGCGGCTTTCGAAAAGATGTCTGACGAAGTGGTCGCGACGCCCGAAAGACTCATCGCGAGTCTCTTCGGGGACAAACCAGAGGCGTATTGCGTTTTGGCGGAGGAGGGATCAAATACCGTGGGGATCGCGATCTACTTTTACAACTACTCCACCTTCTTGGCTCAGAAGGGGCTTCACCTTGAGGATTTATTTGTCAAAGAAGCCTATCGAGGGCAGGGGTACGGCGAGCAAATCCTCCGCTATCTGGCAGGCGTTGCGATCTCTGAAGAATGTGGACGGTTTGAATGGACGGTGCTGGATTGGAATGAGGCGGCGATCCGTTTTTACGAGAAGATGGGCGCACGGATTTTGAAAGAATGGAGAATCTGCCGCGTCGACGGTGATGATATCTCTTCTTTGGCTAAAATTGGCGGTTGATCCAGTCGCGAAATCTGTGCCGCGGAAACGAGCTAATGTGAACCTGATTGGATGAGTTCGCCGGCGGCCGGGTATCCATCTTCATTTCGTGAGCGGAATCGGTGGATTCGTGCCCATCGCGGCCACCGGAACCAGGTAGATGAGAATGTTCCCTATGCGCATCTGATCGAAAGCGAATTAGGGCCTCAAGGGACAATGACGGATGTCGTCACCTTGTTTCTTACCAATCGCGAATGCCCTTGGAAGTGTTTCATGTGTGATCTTTGGAAGAACACGTTGGAGCAGAAAGTTTCGGAAGGGGCGATTCCGTCGCAAATTGATTCGGCGCTAAGGGAACTTCAGGTCTCGAATGAGCCTTCAGCTCGGGCTCGGAGCCAGGTAAAGCTGTATAATAGCGGGAGTTTTTTTGATCCCAAAGCGATCCCGCCCGCGGACTATGAAGCGATCGCCGGGCTGATCAATGGATTTAGCAATACCATTGTCGAGAGTCATCCTCGGCTCATAGGGAAGCGTTGTCAGGAATGGCGAGAACGGCTTTCTGGATCGCTTGAGGTTGCGATGGGGCTTGAGACCGCGAACCCTCATGCCTTGGGACTGCTCAACAAGGGGTTTCAGTTAGATGATTTTCTTCGTGCTTGTGAGCGATTGCATGGCTTGGGGGCTGGAATTCGCGTGTTCTTGCTGGTTAATGGCCCATTTGTCGAGGCTGCTGTCTCTTATACACATCTGACGCTGCCGACGAG
>CAJXVR010000476.1 GCA_913061285.1 uncultured Verrucomicrobiota bacterium
GTGCCTGTCGCATCACAAGGAAAGTTTCCTGTACACGCACTTCGAAGATATCTGCGAGATCATGAAAGCATACGATGTCTCTTTCTCGCTGGGTGACGGTCTGCGTCCGGGCTCGATTGCCGATGCCAACGACGAGGCACAGTTTGCCGAGCTGGAAACACTGGGCGAACTCACCAAGATCGCCTGGAAACATGATGTGCAGTGCATGATCGAAGGGCCCGGTCACGTGCCCATGCACATGATCAAAGAGAACATGGACAAGCAGCTGGAAGTTTGCGCCGAGGCTCCGTTCTACACACTCGGACCGTTGACCACCGACATCGCACCAGGCTACGACCATATTACCTCCGGTATCGGCGCCGCCATGATCGGCTGGTTCGGCTGCGCCATGTTGTGCTACGTGACCCCTAAAGAGCATCTGGGGCTGCCGGACAAGCAGGACGTGAAAGAAGGTCTGATGGCTTACAAGATCGCGGCGCATGCGGCGGATCTGGCCAAAGGCCATCCGGGTGCGCAGTTGCGTGACAATGCCCTGTCCAAGGCGCGCTTTGAATTCCGCTGGGAAGATCAGTTCAACCTTGGACTTGACCCTGAGCGCGCCCGCGAATTCCATGACGAAACCCTGCCACAAGAAGGGGCCAAGAGCGCCCATTTCTGTAGCATGTGCGGACCGCACTTCTGCTCAATGAAAATCACCGAGGACGTTCGACGCTACGCTCAAGAACACGGTATGACCGCCGAAAAGGCACTCGAATCCGGCATGGAGGCGAAGTCCCAAGAGTTCACGGAAACGGGCAGCAAACTCTACTCGAAGGCCTAAGGGCCGACCCGAAGGTCGTTCTTACTCATAAGGGGGTAAGAACGACCCGATTCGAATCAGCTTAAAATCAAAAAGGGCGGGATCGAAATTCGATCCCGCCCTTTTTTCTAACCGTAGTAATAATCTGAGTTTAGGAGCAGCCTAAGCTTTCCCCACAATTCAAACACTTATAACAGGCGCCATTCCTCACGGCCATATGACCGCAATTCGGGCATGTCGGAGCATCTGACTGGAAGTGGGCGATTGCATCATTGAGTGATTCGATTGGCTTATCCGCATGGCGTTGCACCGCTGCGGCGGCTACTGCCTGAGCCCGATCACTCTTTTGAATAATCTCGGTTTCTTCTGCCAAGGGAAGCTCAGCGACCGGTCGATTCACTTTTTTTTTGACTTCGGAATCCAAGCCCGGAATCGCCAACTCTGCTTGATTGCCACTCGGACTATTCTGCTCGAGATAGCCATCAATAAACTGCGTCGCCATCCAACGGAAGACGTAGTCCGTAATTGAGGTGGCGTTGCGAATATCGGGGTTCTTGGTGAAGCCTGAAGGCTCGAAGCGTTGGAACGCAAATTTCTTCACGAGGGCTGACAAAGGCACACCGTACTGGAGCGCCATACTAGTCAAAGTGCCAATACTATCCATCAAGCCACCGATCGTGGATCCTTCCTTAGCCATCGTCACGAAGAGCTCTCCTGGGGATCCATCCTCAAACAAGCCAACCGTCAAATAACCTTCGTGCCCGGCAATATCAAACTTGTGGGTCAAGGCAGTTCGCGTTCCGGGAAGGCGACGTCGCAGGGGTTGACTTGACGACACCTTCAGCGCCTCAACCTGCCCCTCGAGTTGGGTTACCTTATCCTGGAGCACTTGAGCCTCATCCACAACCTCTGCTTCACCCTCACCAGACTGTGAGGTATTGAGAGGTTGCGAGCGCTTGGAACCATCACGGTAGATGGCCACGCACTTCAGTCCAAATTTCCACGCTTGCACGTAGGCATCCTCAATGTCGGCAATCGAACATTCATTCGGCAAATTCACCGTCTTTGAAATTGCACCACTAATAAACGGCTGAGCGGCTCCCATCATCTTCAAGTGAGCGAGGTAGTGAATACTCCGTGTGCCCTTGAACGGTTTGAACGCGCAATCAAACACCTTCGTGTGCTCTGCCTTCAGGCCGCTTCGAATCAACTCACCATCGACCTCAACGTCTTCGATCGTATCATGCTCCGTGATGTGGGCGACGATCTTTTCACTTGCCTCAGCATCATAGCCTAAACGCCCAAGCGCCGCGGGAACGGTCTGATTCACAATCTTGAGCATTCCCCCTCCAGCCAGCAGCTTATACTTCACCAAAGCGATGTCCGGCTCTATGCCTGTCGTATCACAATCCATGAGGAAGGCGATCGTTCCTGTGGGGGCCAGCACGGTGACTTGAGCATTGCGGTAGCCATTGGCCTTTCCAGCGTCATAAGCTCGATTCCAGCACTCGTAAGCTTCTTCCTTAAGATAGGCAAACTCTTCGCAATCCTCGATATCCTCAACGGCATCGCGATGGAGCCCCATCACCTCTTGCATGGAATCAACATTACTCTTCTGGAGCGGCTTAGACACACCGGCGCAACGAGCATCACGATATCCCTTGAAAGCACCCATTGTTTCCGCAATCGCGGACGACTGCTCGTAAGCGTGCCCCGTCATAATCGAGGTAATCGATCCAGCCAAAGAACGGGCCTCATCAGAATCATACGGCATCCCGTAACTCATGATGAGGGAACCGAGGTTGGCGTATCCTAAGCCCAGCGTTCGGTAAATGTGTGAGTTCTCGGCGATCGCCGGAGTTGGATAGCTCGCTTTATCGATGACAATTTCCTGGGCCGTGATAAAGATTCGAACTGCAGCTTTAAAGCGTTCGATATTGAATTTCCCATCGGTCTCTTTGAATTTCATCAAATTCAAAGAAGCCAAATTACAGGCCGTGTTATTCAAGAAGACATATTCGGAACAAGGATTGGTCGAATGGATCGGTTCCGTGCCCTTACAGGTATGCCATTTCTGAATCGCTCCATCATATTGAATTCCCGGATCCCCACAAATGTGAGTTCCTTCCGCAATCTTTCCTAGGAGCTCAGCGGCGTCTTTCTTTTCCAACTTCGTTCCATCCTGTGTCACCGCTCTCGTCCACCACTCCTTCTTATCGAGAGCCGCCTGCATGAATTCATCACTAGCGCGAACCGAAAGATTTTCATTCTGATACATGACACTGCCATAGGCATCGCCATTGTACGAACCGTCATACCCTTGTTCGATTAACGCCCAGGCCTTTTGCTCTTCAATCTGCTTGGCATCAATAAACTCCTCAATATCTCCATGCCAATCTCGAAGCGTGTTCATTTTCGCAGCGCGGCGAGTTTTGCCTCCAGATTTAACCACATTCGCCACTTGATCGTAGACCTTGAGGAAGGACATCGGACCACTGGGGCGCCCTCCTCCACTCAACTTCTCCTTGCTCGAGCGAATGGGACTCAGATCCGTTCCCGTTCCTGAACCATACTTGAAGAGCATCGCTTCGCTGTAAGCCAAGTGCATGATATCCTCCATATTGTCTTCAACCGACTGGATGAAGCATGCGCTACACTGAGGATACTCGTACTGAGTCGGCGCCCGCTCTGACACCTGTTTCTTGCGATTGTAGAACCAATTACCCTTAGCCGAATCCTTACCGACACCGTACTCGTGGAACAGACCTACATTGAACCAAACCGGGGAATTAAAGGCACCATGCTGATTAAGACAGAGCCATGAAAGCTCCTCATAAAAAACCTCCCCATCCTTCTTGCTGAAGTAACCGTCCGAGATGCCCCAATCGGCAATCGTTCGACACACTCGATGAATCAGCTGACGAACTGAATACTCCCGCTCAGAGGTTCCTTGCTCGCCATAGAAATACTTAGACACAACCACCTTGGTGGCAAGCAACGACCAGGACTCCGGAACCTCAACCTTATCCTGTTTGAAGATCGAATTACCGGACTCATCCGTAATTTCAGCGCTCCTCTTCTCCCATTTTAACGCATCATAGGGATTCTGGCCTTCGGTGCTGAAAACGCGATCAATCGATAACTTCTTAGTCCGCTTCTTGGCTGATGACGCTTTCGTTTGTCGTCCTCTCTGTGCGGTGGTACTCCGTCGCCGAGTTTTCGGCGTGGAAGCGGTCAATGACTGGTCGCGGGCGTCTATCATCAAATGCCTTTCTGTGTTCGGTAAAGGTTCGGTCAAAAGGTTCGGTCAAAAACTAGTCTAACGGTCGAATCCAAACAGCAATCCAGACAAAAATATGCCTAGGCACACCACTATCGGAGATCCGGGATACGACAAAAAAAACAAAGGCCAGGAAGGCCAAATACAACGTCTACTACCCAAGGGAACGTCACTAAGAAAACCCTATGTATTGGATAGGTAAGAAACTGTCTCTTATACACATCTGACGCTGCCGACGAGCGATCTAG
>CAJXVR010000477.1 GCA_913061285.1 uncultured Verrucomicrobiota bacterium
ACGAGATGTAGAGAGGTCTCGTGGGCTCGGAGATGTGTATAAGAGACAGCACCCGGGGACTCTATGCATTGCGGATGAAGGTTAGCGGCAATGTTCACAATTCCCCTCAAAAGCCGCTCTTTGACGCGAAGGAAGAAGTCGCCGCCCTAATCCAGTCGGGCGCCCAACTCACGCAGCTCGCTACGGGCTTCAGGATCGCGCAAGGCCCGGCCGTCGACGCTCGTGGTGACGTCCTTTTCAGCGACCTCTACCATCACCGCATTCTGAAGTGGGATATCGGCGCGGCTTCACTCAGTCTCGTGCGAAACCAACCGGGAGGTCCGGATGGACTCTTCATTGAGGCCGATGGAAGCCTATTGGTGTGTGAGTTGATCAGTCGTCGCTTTGCGCGACTTGATTCCACGGGCGGTTATAGGGTGATTGCTGAACAATTCGACGGAACACCATTGACCGGCCCTAATGACGTTTACGTCGACGACGACGGAGGGATTTATTTCAGCGATTCTTATCCCGGCAGTCGAATCACTCACCCGCCTGCTCACTGCGTCTACTACATCGCTCCTGGCGAAGCCAAACTCCAACGCATCATTGACAATCATTACAAGACCAAGGGCATTCACCTTTCGCCCGATGGCCAATGGATCTACCTCGCGGACTACGGCGGCCGAAAGGTTTATCGCCATCGATTACTCGCTCCCGGCCAGCTCGGACCAGCCGAACTCTTCGTGGATACTCGTTGTGGAGGCCTAACGATTGATGAGCACGGCAATCTCTACCTCAGCACCGTAGACGATTATCTTGGTATTCTCGTCTATGCGCCCGATGGTCGTCGGCTTGGCCAGATTCGATTCCCTGAGGCAACGACCAACGCGGTCTTTGCGGGCCCTGATCGCGACCAACTCGTCGTGACGACTTTCAAGAGTATTTATGTTCTCCCCATGTCGGTCAAAGGCATGCGATAACAGTCCGTCTATCTTAAATGGTTTGTATTTTAACATCACAAGTTGGGGGATGCACGGCGAGGCCGGTAACGCCGTCCCGAACTGCCGGAGCTGCAGTTTTGACATCTGCCACGGCCGTCCTAATCTCCCTTGAATGGAATCCGATTGAAAGTTCCATTATCATCGAACCCCGCAGCATCGAGACGGTAGATTCTTAATAGCGCCCATATCGTGAAACGGTATTCTCCAACTTCTCAGTATCGTGTGTCCTGGCTAGCGATCCCATTGCTTGTCGCGATTTTTGTTTCGGTACAAAGCCAACGTGTCTTGCCACAAGAACCTGTTGCGAAGATCAAGAGGGATGACGTTGCACAGGTTGAGGGAACGCTTCCAACGCTCGCTGAGGTGCGAGCTGCGGGTGCGCTCCTGTCGAGCTATTCGGACCAACAACTTCAGTCTATCGGGAGCGAAGACCTCCAGCCGAAGTTGGCTGTTTTCCGGGATAGGATTGAGCCCATATTGAGGGAAACCTGTTTCAAGTGCCACGGAGCGGAGAAACAGAAGGCCAAGTTTCGCGTGGATACATTGGATCCCGACCTCACGCGGGGCGACGATGTGAGTTGGTGGCTGGAAATCGTTGATGTGTTGACGAACGGCGAAATGCCTCCGGCAGACGAAGTGGAGATGTCGGATGAGGATCGCAGCGAAGTGATTGATTGGCTCTCCTCTGAGATTCAGTTGGCCTCGCAAGTTCGCCGAAGCGAGGGAGGGTATACGTCTTTCCGCCGCATGACGCGTTATGAATACAACTACGCGCTACAGGATTTGCTTGGTCTCGAATTGGACTTCGCGAAAGACCTGCTGCCCGATCCCGTTTCGGAAGACGGGTTTAGGAATAGTTCCGAAATGTTGCGGATGACATCGAGTCAGTATCGGACCTACCTCGAACTGAACCGTAGTGCGCTGAATCGCGCAACGGTGCGAGGTGAGCGTCCCGATATGTTGTTTTGGGGTGTTTCGGCGAAACGTGCCTCGGAGGAGAAATTTGCAAAACTGGAAGAGGCCAACGAGCGATCGTCAAACCGAAACCAAAGGCGCGGGAGGAGACGAGGGGGGAGAGGGGGCCTCGGGACGCATTACAAGAACACTGACACCGGAAAGACGGTAGCTGCCACCTGGTCTTTCCGTCGAGCGGTGAACGCTTGGGCGCCCACCTTGACTCGTCCCGAAGTTCCTGAGTTTTCGGAATATATTGCGATCCTTCCGCCTGGCGAGCGTTTGGTTGTCGAACTCGGCAATCGATTGCCTGATGAGGGAACTCTACGAGTGCGCCTTCGTGCCACGCGAGTTTCAATGGATCCCGATCTCCTTCCCAGCGTCGCGCTGGAATTCGGCTGGCAGGGGCACAACAACTCAAAGGCCTCTTTCAGAATCAGCCGCCGCGATCTGGTGATCGATGCGCCTCCTGGGGAACCCATGTTCTATCAATGGGATATCCCGTTGAGTGAGATCTACCCACGAAATCCCGTGCGTAAGACCGTTGAATTAGGCGCTCCAAAGAGGACAAATCCGTCCGAATACATACGTCTCTTCAATACATCACTTTTCCAATCCGCGGACATTCAGTTTGATTACGTGGAAGTGTCTGCGCCGGTCTACAAGCAATGGCCGCCTGCTTCGCATCGGGGAATCTTCATTGATAGCTCGAACAGCGAAGACGAAACCACATACGCGCGGGAAATTGTCTCTCGCTTTATAGCGCGGGCGTGGCGCCGGAGTGTTACCAACGCCGAACTCGATCGCAAGATGGCCTATTTTAATCGCATCCGCCCCGAGTGTGACGACTTCGAGCAAGCGATCATTGAAGTGTTGGCCACGGTGTTATCTTCGCCACGATTTCTGTATCTAGTTCAATCTGATCGTTCAAAGGCGGAATCCCATCGCTCCCTCGATGAGTTCGAACTGGCAACGCGTCTTTCCATGTTCCTCTGGTGCAGCACGCCGGATGACGAACTGCTCGACCTCGCTGCGGGCGGACGGCTCGGGGACAGAGCGGAACGGGTCCGCCAGGTCAAACGGATGCTTGCCGACCCGCGGCATGAGCGGTTCTCAAAGCATTTTGTTCGGCAATGGTTGAATATGGAATTGCTCGATTACCTGACCATCGACGAATCCACCTACCCAGAGTTTGACGATGTTTTGAAGGAATCGATGCAACAAGAACCAATCGCCTTTTTCGAGGAAGTGCTGCAGAACGATCGTAGCGTGATGGATTTTGTTCACGCCGATTATGCCCTGGTCAATCAACGACTCGCTCAGCACTACGGGATCAGCAATGTTCACGGCAACCAATTCCAAAAGGTAGGGTTGAAGGCAGGGGACGATCGAGGTGGCTTGCTGACTCAAGCGGGGTTGTTGGCAATGAACTCCGATGGGAAGGACTCGAATCCACTGAAACGCGGGATCTGGTTGTTAGAAAGTATTTTGAATGACCCGCCTCCGCCACCTCCGCCGGCCGTTCCAGAAATTGATTTGGCCGATCCTGAGATTCTGAAAATGACGCTCAAAGAGCGAATGGAGGATCATCGCAACAAACCAGCATGTTTCTCCTGCCACGTGAAGATCGATCCGTGGGGGATTGCTTTCGAGAACTTCGATGCCGTTGGCGCGTGGCGCACGGAAAACCAAGGCAAAGAGATCGACGCATCGAGTCTCTTGTTTAATCAACATCGATTGGATGGCGTTGACGGACTAAAACGCTATCTGCTCGTCAACCGGCAAGACCAATTCGCTCGGGCGATCGTGCACAAGATGGCCACCTTCGCCCTTGGGCGCCCCCTGACCTTCGCCGATCGGTCAGGTGTCGATCGTCTGACGGCCGAGCTCAGAAAGGAAGGCGACGGGCTAGCCACTCTGATTACGTTGCTGGTGACGAGCGATATTTTTGAGTCGCTATAGCTGATCAAGTGACTACGATGAAGAGACTTCGATTGGCGGCGCTATTCATCGGTAGTTGGTGGGAGAATAGCCCTGAACTAGATTTTAAAATGAAGACCAAACGTTTCACTCTTGATCGCAGAGCGTTCCTTCGGGGAAGCGCCGGATTCGCACTTGCCTTACCGGCTTTCGAGACGTTTTCCAGGACGGCTGTGACCCCGGCGAAAGATGCCAGTCGGAAACGGTTGGCCTGTTTCTATCTGCCGAACGGGGTGCCGATGCCTCGTCAGGATGATCCGGCTTACGAAGAGTGGTCTTGGTTTCCCCATGGGCAGGGGAAGGGCTTCCGGTTGAGCAAATGTCTTGATCCCTTGGAATCGCTACGCGATGAGTTGACGGTGCTTTCAGGTTTGTCGCACCCAGCGGCTCGCACCATTCACGGCC